>NZ_FNWP01000067.1:0-1556 GCF_900108435.1 Methylobacterium sp. 275MFSha3.1
TGGCCGCGGGCGGCGTCGTCCGGCGGCAGGTCCGGCGGCAGGTCCGGCTCGCCGCCGAGGGGGTCGAGCCGCAGCGGCACCAGCGTGGTGAACCAGCCCACCGTCCGGCTCAGGTCGTGGCGGGGCAGGGTCGGGCCGTCCTGCGCGTCGGAGAGGGGTTCGGGGAAAGGTTCTGAGAGGGGTTCGGCGAGCGCGTCGGCCAGGGCGTCGGCATCGCGACCGTGGCGCTCGAGGGTCACGCCCACCGCCGTCCCGTCGCCGCGCCGCACCAGCGCGATCGACAGGGCGGTGAGCAGGATCTCGTCGGGACGGGCGCTGTAGGGTCGGCCGGCCCGGCGCAGGAAGGCGTCGGTCGCGTCGGCGTCGAGGCTGTCGGCGATCTCGGTCTGGGCGGATTCGACGTTGGGGGCGTCGGGCCGGACCGGCCGCAACGCGGCATCGAGGCACGGCCCCCCGGCCTGCCAGCCGGCCAGCCAGGATTCGCGGCGTCCGGCATGTCCGGGGTGCCGGGCCAGGACGTCGAGGCTGCGGGCCCAGCCCGGGAAGCTCGTCGGTGGGGGCGCGAGCGGCCGCCCGGCGAGGGCCGCCGCGAGGTCCTGGATCAGGATGCGCCACGACATGGCGTCGACCACGAGGTGGTGGGCGACGAGGAGGAGCCGCTCGGTCCCGTCCGCCGGCAGGGTGACGTGCACGGCCCGCCAGACCGGCCCTTCGGCGAGGTCTAGGCTCGTCTGGGCTTGCGCGGCGAGGGCCGCGAAGGCCGGCGCACCGTCCGCCGCGCGCCGCCACAGCGGGGGCTCCTGCCCCGGTGCCCGGCAGGTCTGGGTCCAGGCCCCGTGCGCGTCCCGCGCGAAGCGCAGGCGCAGCGCGGGATGGGCGGCCTCGACGGTCGCGAGGGCCTCAGCGAGGCGGCCCGGGTCGAGGGGTGCTCGGGGCGCGAGCACGATCGCCTGGTTCCAGTGCTGCCGGTTCGGGACGGGGCCGTCGAGGAACCGGCGCTGGATCGGGGTGAGGGGAACCGGACCGGCCTCGCGCGCCGGGTCGACCTGGGGGGCCGGCGCGGCCGCGCTGTCCGGGGCCGCGTCGAGATGCGCCGCCAGGGCGGCGAGGCGCGAGTGGGTGAAGACGTCCCGCGGCGTCAGCGCGAGGCCGCTCTCCCGGGCGCGGGCGACGAGCTGGAGGGCGAGGATCGAGTCGCCGCCGCGCTCGAAGAAGCTGTCCCGGCGCGACAGGCGTCGGGCGTCGAGGCCGAGCACGCCGGCCCAGAGGGCGGCGAGGCGCGTCTCGGTCTGGCCGCGCGGCGGATCGAAGTCGGTGCTGCCGCCCGCGGCGTCCGCGCCCGCCCAGTCGGGTTCGGGGAGCCGTCCTGGGTCGAGCTTTCCGTTGGCGGAGACCGGCAGGGCGGGCAGGGCGAGGATGCGGGCAGGGCGCAGCGCGTCGGGCAGCGTGTCGGCCAGGGCGCGCTGCAGCGCGGGCTCGTCGAGCGCGCCGCCGGCCGCCGGCACCGCGTAGCCCACCAGCCGCAGCCCCCCGTCCGGACCGGGACGGGCGACCAC
>NZ_FNWP01000065.1:0-2983 GCF_900108435.1 Methylobacterium sp. 275MFSha3.1
GCGCCCATTCTTCATCGCTGACATCGGACGGATAGGCATGGCGGGACTGCATTCCACCAAAACTGGCGCAGCCGCAGGTCCGTAACAGCCTCTAGACGAAGACGAGTTCTTCGACATCGGCGGTCCTATCATCGATCTGCAGCCTACGCGCTGAAAGCTCGCTCTGCGAGCACGCCGCTCATTGGTTCGCAAGCCACAAAAAAGCCCGCGCCGGCGAACCGGGCGGGCTTCTCAGGTTCGGCACCGACAAGGGAGGAATCCCGCCAAACCTGACACTGAGAGTGGGTGAGGAGCAGGGAAAGACAAGCCCCCAGCGGTAGTGGCGCTGGGAGCGAGGACTCGACGCCCGCCCAGGCAAATCGAACCACCCACCTTTGAAAGCGTTCACGCCCCGCAACAATGGAGAGCACGACATGAAGGTGATCTCAGCGACCGTCCTTGGCCTGGCGCTACTCTGCGGAGCCGCTCCGGCCTTCGCACAGCCCTACGGCGGACGCGACTACGGCTACGATCGCGGCGACTATGGACCCCGTGACCGAGGCTACGGAGATCGGGGCTATGGCGATCGGGGCTACGGCGACCGTGACCGCCGCGATTACGATCGGGATTATGACCGAGGCTCGCGGGGCGGACGTGGCGACTACGCTTTCAACGAGGAGGAGTATCTGCGCTGCAATCCGGACGTGCGCCGGGCTGTCATAGGTCGAGCGATCAAGTCCGGTCTGGAACACTACCGCAAGGTCGGCATGGCCGAAGGCCGGAAGTTGACCTGTAACTAGAGCGCGCTGCACAGCGCCAGTTACGTAGGCCACAAGAAAGCTCGCGCCGGCGGTCGGCCGGCCGGGCCCATGGCTTCACCAGGTGCGCAGATCTTTACTCGCCTCGGATGTCGGAAGCTTATGCATCCCTCTGGCGACAAGGACCGGACCAGAGCACGGCCGCGATTGTGGTCCCGATCGGTGCTGCGACGCTTAGGATGGTGGGCAAGGTCATGGCCAACTCGTCCAACAAACTGTGGCGCAAGTCGAGCTCAGAGCGTCGATCGCAGGTTGTTTCTGTTCGCTTGATGCAATCTGGCCACTCGCAGATGCTCAACGGTCGGTAAGCACGAAATAGCCCCGCGCGGCGGTGCCGGCTGCCCCCCCCCCCAGGTATTCGCCTTGGCGGTGCTCCAACTGGCCGCCGAGTGGGACCCGGAGGCTCGCCTCTCGGCCCCACCAAGGTCGGGGGCCCCTCGATCGCGGCCGGATGAGAACGACCCCGACTTGGCTCAGGCCAGCGTCGGAACCGGGCCGGTGAAGCCCGTGGCCGGCTTGTCGGCGTCGAAGTGATTGGCCAGCGCCACCACGAGAGCGAAATTGGCGATGGCGGCCAAGGGGAGGAGGGACAGGGCAGTGAGGAGGGTCATCGGCGGCGTCCTGTTGTGCAGTGCGTGAGAGGCTATATCGCACTGCACGCAAGTTCTTGGTATGCCACATGCCTCACGCCAGATATGCGGCGCATGCATGAACGCGCTGGGAATAAGATCGACCCTCGCAATGATCAGGCTGCAGATCCACAGCCCGCAGGCGTACGGAGTGTGGGTCGTCCCAGTGCGCAATGGCGCCTCCTGTTGGATGTGCCGGGTTTTCATCCTCTGCTTCGAACCCCGATGTGAGGCAGTTGAGCTACCGCACAATCGCAGCTGAGACATTCGGGCTTTTCAACCGCGGTCTCTGAGAGCTGAATTTGCCCGATGACCGACGAATGGCCGCGTTCGGCCGCAACGCCTCGGCCCCGTTGCGCACTTCGGCGGATTAACTCTGGACAGGCAGGGCGCGGGCCGCTCCAGTCCGGCACGCCGACCGCTCAATGCAGGCCAGAAGTGAGGCTGCGTGGACGGATTCGGGGAACAGGAAAAGCGCGACCTCAAAGCCTCTGGCGATCGAGCTCGTCTTTCTAGGATCCATCGCGGGTTACCAAGCCTAGCAGGCCAGCACTCAGCAGCATACCGCCTCGCAGCAGAGCGACGGATCGGCGACGACTCTCTCGACGTGAGGGGGTGATCGGGTCCACAGATCCGGCGGACACCGTCATCACCGTCGAAGCGGGCGCTTGTGTGGATAGAACGCCAGTATCGAGGTAGCGCTTAAAGAAAAGCTCGAGCGATGCGGGCAATCGAGGCGGTCCGTGACACCCGGCCTTTAGCCGAGGGCAGGTATTCGGGCGGAGCCGACGGAGATCGGCTTAGCCAAGACCTGGAGATCGGTTGATGCTCAAGTCCCTCGCCGCCGCGGCACTGCTCGCCGTCGGCATCGCCGCGCCGGCCTCGGCGCTGCCCGTCGCGGGTTCTCCGCTCTTGGCCGCGCAGGACAAGCTGATCCAGCACGTCTACGGCGGCTGCGGGCCCTACGGCCATCGCGGGCCTTATGGTGGGTGCCGCCCCGGCGGCCAGTGGGGCGGGTATGTCGGTCGGGCCTGCCCGCGCGGCTTCCACCTCGGTCGCGGCGGACGGCGCTGCTGGCCGAACCGGTATTGGTAGCGGCGCGCCCGCCGCTCTAGGCGAGCGGCTGACCGCCGTGGCGCACCGTGGCGGAACGCAGTAACACCCTGGGAGCGTGCGCTCCCAGGGTGTTGCCGACCTCGCGGCCAGTTTGATCGGGCTGGGGATGCGAAGGCCAACCAGAAGGCTGCTCTTCGGCGGCCGAAGGGCAATGAGGCGGACCAGCACCTCCTCGCCCGCCGCCGCGTCTTCCGGCACGGAGGCAGGGAGCGGCGCGACCCGATCTCAGTAGGACCCAAACTTGTAGTTGAGGCCGGCGCGGACGACGGCGAACTCGGTCTTGGCAGCGGCGCCGTTGAGGTAGGCGGTGCCGTTCGGAGGCAGGAGATTGCCGTAGAACACGCCGCCGGCCGAGTTCTTCTGGCGGTCGAGGCTGACGTACAGGCCTTCGACCTTGAGCGTGACGGCCGAGGAGCGGAAGAAGTTCAGGAACGAGTCGGT
>NZ_FNWP01000064.1:0-6732 GCF_900108435.1 Methylobacterium sp. 275MFSha3.1
CTCGTCCTGCTCAATCCGCACGCCATCGACTGGCAGGACAGTCGGGTTGTTGGCGCCAACGGCTTGCTCATCGCGGCTTCGGCGGCCTGGGCCGTGTGCATCCTGCATCTGCGATACGGCCGAACGCCGTCGTCGGCGATCCAGCTCGCGCCCTGGCAGATGCTGCTCGCCGCAGCCGTGCTGGTGCCCCTGGCCTATGCGGCTGAGGGACCGTTCACCGGAGACGGCACAGGCGTGTTCTGGGCTTGCCTCGCCTTCGTCGGCCCGGTTGCGACCGCCTTCTGCTTCTGCGCCGTCAATGCCGCGAGCGCCCGGCTGCCGGCCAGCGCGACCGCGACGCTGATGATGGCGGTGCCGGTCACCGGTCTCGCCCTATCCACGGCTACCCTGCACGAGGTGCCGAGCCTCGACCTGATCGTCGGCGCAATCGCCGTCGTGCTCGGCATCGCCGCGAGTGCACGCAAATCCCGTCCCTGACACCCGAACGACAAGAGGAGCATTCCCATGAAGGCCGTCGGCTTCCACACCTCCCTGCCAATCGAGAACGATGCGGCACTGGTCGATCTCGACCTGCCGGCCCCAACGCCCGGCCCCCGCGACCTGCTCGTTCGCGTGCAGGCCGTCTCGGTGAACCCCGTCGACACCAAGGTCCGCGCCCGCGTCACCCCGACGGAGGGGCAGCCGCACATCCTCGGCTACGATGCGGTCGGAATCGTCGAGGCGGTCGGCCCCGAGGTTCGCCTGTTCCGACCGGGCGACGCCGTGTTCTACGCCGGGGCGCTCGGCCGGCCCGGAACGAATGCCGAACTGCACTGTGTCGACGAGCGCATCGTCGGCCACAAGCCCGCCTCGCTCTCGACGGCCGAGGCGGCCGCTATGCCTCTGACCGCGATCACCGCCTGGGAAGCGCTGTTCGACCGGCTCGACGTCCGCAAACCGGTGCCGGGTGCGTCAAGTGCTATCCTGATCGTCGGAGGCGCCGGAGGGGTCGGCTCCATCGCGACGCAACTCGCCCGCCGGCTCACCGACCTCACGGTGATCACGACCGCCTCCCGTCCCGAGACGGCGGCCTGGAGCCGGAACCTCGGCGCCCACCACGTGATCGATCACACCAAGCCCCTCAGTGCCGAGGTCGCCGCGCTGGGGCTCGGTGCGCCGGGCTTCGTGTTCTCGACCACCAACACCGACCGGCATCTGACCGAGATCGCAGCGTTGATCGCCCCCCAGGGTCGGTTCGCGCTGATCGACGATCCTGACAGCCTCGACGTGGTGCCGTTCAAGCGCAAAAGCGTGTCGACGCACTGGGAGTTCATGTTCACGCGCTCGATGTTCGAGACCGCCGACATGGACGCGCAGGGCGCGCTCCTCGACGAGGTCTCCCGCCTCGTGGATGTGGGCACGCTGAAGACCACCTTCGCTGAGAGTTTCGGCCCGATCTCGGCCGCCAACCTGCGGCGCGCCCACGCCTTGATCGAGAGTGGACGGGCCAAGGGCAAGATCGTTCTGGAGGGCTGGGCATGAGCGCGGCATCGAACCTGGATCGGCGCACTTGGCTGGCGGGCGCCGGCGCCGCGATGCTGCTCGCATCGGGGGACGCCAACGCGGACGCGCCGCGCCTCACGGTGGCGTTCTCCCTTGCCGAGGCCGTCACCAACGGTGTCGCGGTCACGCCGGAGGGACGGATCTTCGCAGCCCTCGCGCGCATCGACGGGAGCGCTGGCCCACGCGTCGTCGAGATCCGGAACGGCACGCCGGTGCCGTTCCCCGACGAGGCCTGGAACGCCTATGCCGAGGTGCCGACCCGGCCCGTTCCCTCGTCTGGGTGAACTCACTCCGGATCGGGCCAGACGGCGACCTCTGGCTCGTCGATACCGGCTCACCCGGTCTCGGCCAGCCCATGCGACCCGGGGGCGTCAAGCTCGTGCAGGTCGACATCGCGAGCGCCCGCGTACGCCGTACGATCACCCTGGACGGCGTGGTGACGCCGCGGAGCTTCGTGGACGACATGCGGTTCAACGGTTCGCGGGCCTACCTCAGCGATGCCGGCGCGCCCGCCCTCATCGTGCTTGACCTCGCGACCGGTAAAGGTCGCCGCGTCCTCGAAGGCCACCCGTCCGTGACCGCCGCCCGGCCGATCTCCGCGGAGTGGCGCATCATGCATGGCCCCGACGGGAGGCCGGTCTTCGTGCATGCGGACCAGATCGAGGTCTCGCCCGACGGCGCCTGGCTCAATTACCAAGCCTGTTCGGGACCGCTCTACCGCGTGCCGACCCATCTGCTGGATGATCCTGGGACCTCGTCGGAGATGCTTGCGCAAGCCGTCGAGACCGTGGCGAACACGCCCTCGGCCGGGGGCACGGCGATTGCCGCGGATGGTACGCTCTTCGTCAGCGACACGGATGCGCAACGCATCCTCCGGATCGCGCCGGACGGCACGGTCTCGACCCTCATCGAGGATCCGCGCCTGCTCTGGGTCGACGCGATGTGGATCGACGCTACCGGACGGCTCTGGATGCCGGCGGCGCAGATCAACCGTCTGGCGCCTTTTCAGGGCGGCACGTCCCGCGTGCATTATCCGGTCGAGGTCTACACCCTCCAGGTCGGGGCCAAGCCCGCACCCAACGATCATCGGTGAGGTGAAATCATGTTGGAGATGAATGGGACCGGCCGCTTCGCCCTGAAGGCCATCGCGGCGACACTGCCCGAGACGGCGCGGACGCTACTCGCCGACACCTATCTCACGGATCGCGAAGCGGCGAGCGCAAGGGTGTTCCGAGTCTACAGGCCGACCCCGCCACATCACCATGCGACCTGCGACGAGTACCTCTACGTGCTGTCAGGATGTGGCACGTTCTGGATGGGGGATGCGAGCCAGGAGGCGACGTTCGGCCCGGGAGAACTCCTGTTCTTCGAACGCGGCACCGTTCACGCCCTGCCGTCGATCATCGAGGAGCCGGTGGTCTTCCTCTCCGTCGATACGCCGCGGCGCCCACCGTCCGACATCGTCTTCGTCGATGCCGCGGACGGGTCGCCCGAAACTTTCATGGCCCGCAATGCGCCGACACTCTGAGCGCGGCGCGACCTTCGCGGAACGCCGAGGCCTCTGGGGTCGCCAGTGTTCGGCTGGGTCGGAGGCGTTCGATCAGGCGATCCTATGTAAGGGCTCGATAGCGAGGGGCTCGCTCAAGAGTTCGTCGAAGCGGGCGGCGAGGATGCCGAAGTTGGGGCCCGCAGCGTGGACGTCGAGTGCGGCCTGACTCTCCCAGACTTCGTACATCACGATCGTGCCGGGCCGCTCGCGGCTGTCGTGGGCGGTGTAGACGAGGCAGCCAGGCTCCTTGAGCACTTCAGGCACGATCGCCGCGACAGCCTGCGCCAGTGCTGCCTCGCGTCCCTCCCGGGGTACCAAGCGGGCGACAAGCTGGATCTGTTGGGACATTGTCTGAATTCCTGATTTCTGCAGCTCCGGCCTCGCCGGAAACCGTCATGGCGCGCGACACGCCGACGTGTTGAGCGGTCGGCGGCCACTCAGGCCGCAAGGGTCAGCGCGTCATGGCCGGCTAGGCTCTGGCTCAAGAAGGCGATCAGCGGCTCCACAAGATCGGGTGCGCGATCCTCGCCCAGGACCGTCACCTCGGTCATGGGAAGGGCCGGCCAGAGTTCCGGAGCCCGCAGGATCTGCATGCCCTCCTGCACGAAGGAGCGGCCGAGCAGCGTGACCCCCAGACCGCCCGCCACCGCGGCCTGCACGCCCATCAGGCTGCTGGCGGTACAGGCGGCGACCCATTCCCGTCGGACAGTATCGAGGGCGGCGATCATCATGTCACGGTAGCTGCAGGGTGGGGCGAGCATCACCAGCCGAGCGGGCCGTGTGAAGTCCAACTGGTAGTCGGCGGATGCCAGCCAGACGAGCGGTTCGCGCCAGATGACGCGCCCCCGGGAGTTGCTGCCGCTCCGCTTGGCGATCACCGCGTCCAAGCGGTCCCCGTCATAGGCCTCCAGGAGACTGCAGCTCAGCCCGGTCTTCAGATCGATGTGCAGATTGGGATAAAGTCGGCTGAACCGCGCGAGCAGCTTCGGCAGTTGGCCGGGGATGAAGTCCTCGGACACGCCGAGACGCAAGGTGCCGCTCGCCGCCGGTTCGCGCCACGTGCGCATGATCCGGTCATTGAATTCCAACATCTGGCGCGCAGCGACGAGCAGGCGCTCACCGTCCGGCGTCAGGCCGAGCGTTCGGCTAGTCCGGTCGAAGACGCGCCGCCCCAGGATCTCCTCCAGCCGGAGAACCTTCTGGCTCACCGCCGATTGCGAGCGGTGCACCACGTCGGCAGCCGCCGTGAAGCTGCCGGTCTCGGCCACCGCAACGAAGGCCCGCAACAGGTCGAGCTCCAGATCCGGGTACCGCATCGTCCCGCCCATCCCCTCTTCACGCGCGTTCTTCGCACGGGGCCGGTCCCCGCCGGTCCCGCTGCCCATCAATATCGACCCGGCGCCGCTCCGGACACCTGCGCCAGGAGAGGTTCATCCGCTCGCGCCATAGGTGCCGAGGCGGTGCTGAGCGCCTCCGGAGGCTCGACATGTTCGCCTGCCGGCAGCACGACGACGCGCGTTTCGACCGGAACACGGCCATAGAGATCGATGATGTCCTGATTGAACATCCGGATGCAGCCGGAGGAGACGTTCGTACCGATAGTCCGCGGCTCGGTCGTGCCGTGGATACGGTAGAGCGTGTCGCGCGGGCCGTCGAAGAGGTAGAGGGCGCGGGGTCCAAGCGGATTGCCGAGGCCGCCAGCCATGCCGTTGCGCCAGGGTGCGTTCCGCTCCGGCTCGCGGGCGATCATGTCGGCGGTCGGTGTCCAGCGCGGCCACTCGGCCTTGCGCCCCACACGTGCCGATCCACTCCAGGCAAGCCCAGCCCGACCGACGCCGACGCCGTAGCGCAGCGCTCGTCCGTTCTCGCGGACAAGATAGAGGAACTTGTTGCCCGGATCGACCACGAGGGTGCCCGGTGGCTCGGAACGCGGGTAGGCGACCTCCTGCCGAAAGTAGCGCGGATCAACATCGGAGATGTCTGTGGCCGGCAGGGCAAAACGCTCATCGGGGCGAGCCCCGTACATGGCCGTGAAGGTCACATTCGGCTGCGGTGCGATGACCCCACGCTGCGCCTCGACCTCCACACAGCCGCCCATCACCAACGCGAGCGGTGCAAGGCGAGCGTGAGCCACAAACCGCGAACGAACCCGACCTGGGCCGGCGGGAGGGATGGATCCAGGCTCGACCATGATGCTCTCGGCTCTCGCGAAGCGACCCTGCGGCGGTGCCGCGGACACCGCCCTCAAGCACGCCGAATAGGTTGCACTCGCGAGGTAGCCGAAGGAAACGCATAGTTTCGATCGTTGTCAGTAGCATACCGAATGGATGGACTGGCCCGGCCTCATCCTCTGTGCTGCAGGCGCGACGAACCCAACTGTCAGACGGGGCCCGACAGGGCAGCCATGCCGCCCTGGGCTGCTGGTGCTTCGCGGCCAAAAGCCACCATGGGCCGAGCTTCCTTCAAGCTCCCTCTACCGGCGCACTTAGGCCGATAACGGCCTGGGCGCCCACGCTCACGCTTCCTACAGGAAAGGCTTTGAGGACGTCGATGAAGGCACGAAGACCGGCGGGGACATGTCTGTGCCCCGGGTAGTAGAGGAATACACCAGGGTAAGGCGGGCACCAGTCTTCGAGAAGGGACTTGAGCACGCCGGCTTCAAGATGATGTCGGGCCACCGGTTCAGGAACGAACGCGATCCCCAGACCGCGGATCGCGGCTTCGGTCATCAACTCCGAGCGATTGAGGATGAGTGTCCCTGGAACGTCGACGGCTACGACTTGGCCGTGACGCTCGAACTCCCACTTGCAGGATCGGCCGTTCGGCGTCCGGGTCCGAATGCAGTGATGAGCCGATAGATCGTCCGGCGTGCGCGGCAGATCCCGTCCTTCGAGGTAGGACGGCGATGCGACCGCGAGCATGCGCGAGGCCCCTCCGAACCGCACCGCAATCATGTCGCGCGGGACCTCTTCGCCAAGCCTGAAGCCCGCGTCGAAGCCTTCCGCGACGATGTCCACGAAGGCAGGCTCGGCCACGAGGTCGACCGCCATCTCGGGGAAGCGGCCGAGAAAGACCGGGATGACGGTCCGCAGAAGGAGCAGAGAGACAGTCTCGGATGCCGTAATCCGAAGGGTCCCTCTGGGATGATCTCGCGACGCATCGACCTCGGCCAGTGCTCCGTAGAGACCCTGAAGGATGGGCCGCAGGCGCTCGACCAAGCGCTCACCAGCCTGTGTCGGCGAGACGCTGCGGGTGGTCCGGTTCAGCAGACGCGTACCAAGCCGCGCCTCCAGGCCGCTCATCATGTGGCTCAGGGTCGAGGGCGCCAACTCCAACTCGTCGGCAGCCTTCCGAAAGCTCCTGTGCGTCGCGATCGCGGCAAGCACCTTCAGTTCGGTCAAGGTCGGCATATCATTCATGGCCAAACGCCACCAAGGCATGCGGAATTGCCCCGCTTATTCTGGGCAATGATGCGGACTAGCTCGTGCCGGGACAAGCCGGAGGCGAAGATGGTTCGGACGTGGTTCATCACAGGTGTGAACAGCGGCTTCGGTCGCGAGATGGCGGTGCAACTGCTCGGACGCGGTGAGCGTGTGGCAGGTACGACGCGCCGTCCGGACGATATCGCTGACCTGAAAGCT
>NZ_FNWP01000063.1:0-7258 GCF_900108435.1 Methylobacterium sp. 275MFSha3.1
GCCCTCGACGATGGTGCTGGTGTGCCGGGCCTGCTCGACGGCCTCGCCGGCCATCCGCGCCGCGTGGCTGACCTGCTGGCTGATCTCCCCCACCGAGGCCGACAGTTCCTCGGCGCCCGAGGCCACGCTCTGGATATCGCCGGACACCCGCCCGGCGAGGTCGACGGCCTCCGCGGTCCGGCGGCTGGCGCCCTCGACGGCGGTGCCGATCGCGTCGAGGTCGACGCCGATCGCCCGCTGCGCCGCGACGCGCCGGTGGCGCTCCTGGACCTGCGCGGTGATGTCGGCGGCGAACTTGACGACCTTGAGGACGCAGCCGCTGGCGTCGAGGATCGGGTTGTAGGTCGCCTGGATCCAGACGTCGCGGCCGCCCTTGGCGATGCGGCGGAACTCGCCGCCGACGAACTCGCCCCGGCCCAGACGCTCCCAGAGTTCGCGGTAGCCGGCGCTGGCCCGCTCGGCCGGGTCCACGAACAGGCCGTGGTGCTGGCCCCGGATCTCCTCCAGGCGATACCCCATCGTCTCGAGGAAGTTGCCGTTGGCCTCCAGGATCGTGCCGGTCGGATCGAAGGCGATCACCGCCTGCGACCGGTGCAGCGCCGCGATCTGACCGGCGTAGTCGAGCATCTGCAGTTTCTGCGCCGTGACGTCGGACGCGACCTTGACCACCTTCACGACGCGGCCGGAGCGGTCGAGCACCGGGTTGTAGCTCGCCTGCACCCAGACGTACCGGCCGCCCCGGGCGATCCGCTTGAACTCGGCCACTTGGCAGATGCCCTGCCGCAGGGCGTCCCAGAAGGCGTGATATGCCGGGCTGTCCCGGTGCGCCGCCTCCACGAACAGGGCGTGGCGCTGGCCCCGAATGTCGGGCAGGGCGTAGCCCATCATCGTCAGGAAATTGGCGTTGGCCGTGATGATGGTGCCGTCCGGCTCGAACTCGATGACCGCCTGAGACCGGTCGAGGGCGTCTAATGTGAATGAAATATCCCTACGTGCGCCCCCAATACCGAACATGACTTCCCCCGAAGCGGATTAGAATTTTTGTAGCGATGTACGTCGAAGAACGCTTTGCTCAGAAAATGTCAACCGGGAATGTATATTGTTTCCAGGCATGAAGATTTCGCACAATAGTAAATTATCGATTATAGATGTTCTATCTGCTCCTTCATCAATTTGGACACCAGTATAGCTTCAATCAAAAGCGATGCGTTATAAGTCAAAATCATCTAGTAAGTGTGCCATTATACTCAGTTTGCCTTATAAGCGACTTTCCGGATTTCTGCAGAGATTGACCATATCTTTGGTTGATTGTCGGATGCCAGATTAAAATCAAAGTTGAATTGCCGCGAGTTGTGCTTCTTGTCGCAATGGGCCTCTGACCGAGCAAAGGCTCAGACCCCATTGAAGAGGGGCTATGCCGCTCGGCTTGTTTGGGGCGAGCGACTGCCTTCCCTTTCCGAGCCGAAGTTGCCAGTCGGCCGAGGAGTGACCGCTTTCGGGAAGCACCGCCTACTTCCGGACGGCTGGGTTGGGTCGCGTGCAGAAGGACCGCTCAGGGTAGGTTTCTGCCTGTCTGGTTTCGAGCGGATTAGCGGTGAAGCAGACATCGCCGTCGAGCTCGACCCACGATACCTACGGCAGTTGGAACTTCAGGATATCGCTTCAGCGCGCCGCACCCGGCTCGTGGATCGGGCAGCGGTTGAACCGCTCGCGGAACCCGGCCGAATGCCTGTAGGGGGCGTTGCGGGCGCGGTTGATGTTACCGAGGGGGCGGTGAGCTGCAAGGCCGGTCCAGACGCTGAAGCGCATCTCCTCGTCCACCGCCTGCACCCGGGCGGGGTCCCAACTGTCCTGCGGCTGAACCCGGACAACCCCAACCCGCTGGAACGGTGTCTCGTCCTCCTTCCACTCCATCGTCGGGTCCTCGACCGGCTGGCGTTCGAGGTCGCGGCAGAGTTGGACCCGGAACTCCCATTCGCCGGCAATGCCGATCATTTCAGACTGCACCGTCTCGCGAATGGCGTTCGGGCGGCCGGAGGCATCGATCTCAGTGCCGGTGAGGGCGGTCAAAGCCGGCGCGACGGGGGCCAGCGAGAACTTGGCAATGTAGTCGCCGTACCGGAACGGGGTCAGGCTGTAGTAGGTCTCGCCGAGCGGATCGACATTGGGCGCGCCGCCCAGCGAACCGATGGTGGGGCTGTCGATGCCCACCGCATGCAGAGCCTTGTTGACGCCGCGTAGGACCGTGGAGGCGGCGACCTTCAGCCCCTCGGCGCGGTCCGTGGTGCCGGCCAGCAGCTTGAGGCTGCCCAGGAACTTCTCGGCGTTCGGCGCTTGGAACACCTTGCCGTTGACCATGATGAAGTTCTGGGTCGTCCCCTCCGCATCCGGCAGGCGCTCGCCCTCGACGTCCAGCACCTTGAGGGCGAGGCCTCTGGGCAGGGAGACCGCATCGGGGAGGATGTCGCCGGCGTTGGTCGACAACCGCATATAGACCTTGTGCTGGCCTGGCTCGGCGAACAGGCCCTGGGCCAGTTCCGGGGACAGGCCGGCATCGATGGTGAGCACCCCTTCGAGGATGCCGTGGGACTTGGCGTGAACCGAGCGCATGGCGTGCCCGGAATCCGCCGCGACCCGGTTCAGGATCTTATCGAAGGTCTGGTTGAGCTGCTTGATGGTCTGCCCTTCGTCCGGCGTCACCGCCTCGACGTCAGGAGCGTATCGCACCGGTGATCGCAAGGTCTGTCTCCCGCTGGCGGCCAGGACAGAACACCCGCTCCCCCGGCCACGTTCCGGGTTGTGCGACATTCAATCGCCCATGAACGAGGTGTGGAACGGCAGGAGGCCGGCGCGGCTTGTCGGCAGTGCGGTCTTTCTCTCCGCCCAGGCACGGCCGCGATCCGGCGGCCTTCGGACCCCGCGTCCCGATCCCAGCCTTCGTCAAACCATCCCGCAGGCGGACGACACGTCGAGGATACGCCGATGACATTCCTTCGCTACGCCTCCGACGTCGAGACGCCCGCCCCGGACGAGCAGAAGTCCATCGACGGCATCATCCAGGGGATGACGCAGCAGTCGCAGGTGGTGGAGAAGCGCGAGCACCACGCGGTACGCGCGAGCCACGCCAAGAGCTCCGCCTGCGTCGTCGGGGATCTGGTCGTTCCGGAGAACCTGCCCCCGGAACTCGCGCAGGGCCTGTTCGCCAAGCCTGGAACGTACAAGGTGGCCGTGCGCTTCGCGCAGGGCCCAGGCGAGACCCTCGGTGACCGGGTGTCCACGCACCGCGGGATGTCGATCAAGGTCTTCGGGGTGCCGGGCGAGAAGCTGCCTGGGCACGACGTCGACACCCAGGACTTCGTGCTGGCCACCGGTACGACCTTCCCGTCGGGCACGGCGGCGGGCTTCCTGCGCGACGGCACGGTCATCGGGAAATCGACGGGCCTGCCGGAGGGCGTGAAGAGCGTCGTCGCGGCCACGGCGCGCAACCTCAATCGGGTTCTGCACGCGTTCGGCACGGAGAGCGCCATGGCCGATTTCCTCGGCCATCCCTACAGCCACCCGCTCGCCGACAGCTACTTCAGTCAGGCCCCGATGCGGTTCGGCGACTACGTCGCCAAGATCGGGGCGGTCCCGGCTTCGCCCGCCCAACGTAACCTCGCCGAATGGCGCCTTGATCCACAGGGGGACGAGGACGGTTTCCGTCACGCGGCCGCGGCCTTCTTCCGCGACAACGAGGTGGTCTACGAGTTAAAGGCGCAGCTTTGGGCGGATGCCGAGCGCCAGCCCATCGAGGATGCCTCGGTCGACTGGCCGGTCGCGATCAGCTCGTACCGCACGGTGGCGACGCTCCGCCTGCCCCAGCAGGATGCCTACTCCCCTAAGCGGGTTCGCTACTTCGACGAGGTGATGACCTTCCGCCCCGCGCACAGCCTCACGGCGCACCAGCCGCTCGGTTCGGTGATGCGGGCGCGGCTTCAGGTCTACCGGGCGCTGAGCGATTTCCGCCACCGGGAGAACGGCGTCACCGCCGAGAACACCGCATCGCCGGAGAGCATTCCGGCCTGAGGCCGACTCCTTCAGCGTCCCGAATGGACCGACAGCAGTCCCATCAACCTGAGGGACGCTGAAAGCCTCGACGGTTTCAGGAGCGGCTTCGGCCTCGGGACGACGGAGGCGGGACCAGCTACGTGGCTTGCGCCTTCGGATGGCGCCTTTTACCGAAATTATCTGTACTTTACGGCATATTTGCAAGCAACGGCCGCACAACATACGATTACCAACAACTGGATGGCAGTCTTACGGGAAGAATTTTACCTGAGGCTTGATCAACGATCCAGCCGACGCGTCCTTTGCGCGCATTGCGGGGAGCGAGACGATGGCCCTCGACACCGCCAGGGTGGCCGAGACTCGATTGTGCGCTAACTCGTCGTCGAGCCTGTCGCCAACGGGCGGGGACGATCCATGACCAAACGCCTTCGGACCATCGCCACCGGTTTCGCGGCCTTGATCGCCAGCACGGGCGCGGGCCTCGCGCAGGACCATGGGACGCACGGCGCGGTTGCGCTGCCGGATGCCGCGAGCGCGACCTACCAACCGGGACCGCCGAACCTACCGAAGGGCACGCAGATCAGCATGGTCTCGGGCGATCCGAGCAAGCCCGGCCCCTTTGTCCTGCGGGTGAAGTTTCCCGCCAACACGGTCATCGCGCCCCATACTCATTCCGAAGCCGAGACGCTGACGATCCTCTCGGGCTCGATCTATCACGAGCACGGCACGACCATCGACAAGGCGAGAGGCAAGGAGCTGCGCGCGGGCGGTTTCGTGTTTCTGCCCAAGGACATGCCGCATTCGCTTTGGACCACCGAGCAGCCGGTAGAGCTTCAGGTGAATGGCTCTGGACCCTTCGGGCTGAACTACATCAACCCTGCCGACGACCCGAGCAAGTCGGTTCAGTAGATCTGGTCCCTCGTACCAAACGCCTCATCCGAGGTGCCCGCTACGACGGACACTGCGCCCGCAATGGCCCCTCTGTCGTGTTGAGGAGGCGCCGCTGTTCGGCCGCGTCGAGGAGTCGAAGGAGACTGCAGATCCGTGCCCTGTCCTCCCGTCCATCTGCGCCGGCCTGATACCGTTTGCTCAGGGTAGAAACGCGACCTTCTGCTTTCGAGCCGCAAACGTAAGAAAGCGGACGCCCTTAGCCGTATCGCCAACGCTTCTGACAAGCACGAACACCAATCATCTATCCGGCGAGAACCGTGGCTTCGTCAAACTCGATAAGGCTTTAGGAGGCTCGCCGCACGTTCCAGAACACAGATAGGTGCTTGACCACGTCCTGTAGATCGTCCCGATAGGCAGTTCGGCTGAGATACTGCCCAAGGGGTAGGTAAGGCACCTCCTGCATCGCCAGCGCTTGGATGGCGTGGGCGATCTTCCTGCGACCGTCCTCGTCCGGCGCCTCGATCCAGGCCCCACGCATCGCCTCGATTTGCGGAAGATCGGGCCAGCCGAAGAAGCCCGTCTGCACGCCGCCGCAGCGCAGCACCTGCTCCACCGCCGGGTTCAGCATGTCGAAGCCGGACCAGTCGGTGCAGAAGATGTTCCAGCCGCCCTGGTCCGGAGGTGCCTTGTTGGCCCGGCGGGTGACCATGCTCCCCCAATCCGAGACGGCGTGCTGCACGTTCATGCCGATGCGCTTGAGCAGGTCATTCATCACATCGCCCATCGCGGCCAGCCGCGGTAGGTCGCCCGCCGCTAACAGGACGACACGCTCGCCCTTGTAACCGGCTGCGATCAGATCCCTCTTCGACCGCTCCAAATCGCGCGGACGCGTCAACGCCTCAAGACCCACATCGGACGCCATCGCCGTGTCGGGGGCGAACAGACCGACGCCGGTCCGGATCAGGTTCGGATCCGTGCCGTTGATCGCGGTCATGAAGTCCTCTTGCGAGAGTGCCTCCAGCAGCACGCGGCGAACCGCAGGGTTGTCAAAGGGTGGGTGCAGGTGGTTCATCACCCCGGTGCCCATCGTCCCCAGCCGACCCGATAACGGCGTGACGATCCCGCGGTCGGCTCTCAGTGTCGGCAGCAGGTCGTTGATTGGGTTCTCCCACCAGTCGACCTCGCCGTTCTTGAGCGCGGCTGCGGCCGTGCTGGGATCGGGCATGGTCGTCCACTCGACCCGGTCGAAATGCACCCGCTTCGGCCCGGCCACTCCAGAGACCTCCCCGTTTGCACGTGGCACGTAGTCCGGATTGCGGTCATAGACGACGCGGGCGCCGATGATGCGCTAGCGGGCGTTGAACCGGAACGGGCCCGAACCGACGACCTCGGGAAGCTGCTGCTTGGGATCGAGGACAGCCAGCCGCTCGGGCAGGATCAGGAGCGCCGGGGGGCCGAGCTTCGACAAGGTCGCCAGCATCAGATCGTAGGGCCGGTTGAGGCGGATGGTGAAGCTGCGATCGTCGAGGGCTTCCATCGCGTCGGTGCGTGCCAACAGCAATTGGCCCAGGTTGTCGCGAGGGGCCCACCGCCGGATCGAGGCGACGCAGTCGCGCCCGCGCACCGGCTCGCCGTCGTGGAACTTGAGACCCTCCCGCAGGCGGAAGGTCCAGCGCTTCCCGTCATCCTCCACCGTGTGGCCCTCGACCATCTGCGGCTGGGGCCTAAGATCGCCGTCGATTGCGAAAAGCTGGTCAAACACCAGCAACGCGTGGTTGCGCGTGACGTAGGCACTCGTCGTGAGGGGGTCGAGGATCGTGACATCCGCCTGTGGCACGAAGCGCAGGGTCCGCTGGCGGGCATTTTGCGCGAGCGCGGGTCTGGCAGGGAGGAACGAGGCGGCGCCTGCCGCGGCGGCGGCCCTCAAAAAGCTTCGACGCAGCATGAGTTGAGGCCTCGACAGATGCGCTGGAAGCGGCCCGCCCTCCTAGCCTAGCGGCGGCACATCGCGTGGCGCAAGCTACCATGCTGAATTGGCTTAGGTAGGGAACTCATACAACCAACTGCTGTTGCTCGTGTTTTCTTCCTGAGATTGGGGTTTCCAGCGCAGGAGGTTCGCGATGGCACGGTTGTTCTGGCTCTCCGATGAAGCCTGGGGGCGGATCGAGCCGCACCTGCCGCACGGCCAACCGGGCAAGCCCCGGGTCGACGACAGGCGAGTGATCAGCGGCATTCTGCATGTGCTGAAGGTCGGCTGCCGCTGGCAGGACACGCCCTCCGCTTACGGTCCGCACACGACGGTCTACAACCGCTACAACAG
>NZ_FNWP01000062.1:0-7484 GCF_900108435.1 Methylobacterium sp. 275MFSha3.1
TGTTCCGGTTACGGCCGAAGTCGAGGTACTGGGCGTCGGCCTCGACACCGATCACGAGGCCGGAGCCGGGGGTGATCTGCCAGTTGTAGCCGATCTGGCCACCGCCGGAGAAGCCGTCCTGGCTGCGGTTGCGGAAGGAGGCGACGGTGCCGGGGGCGGCGTAGGGGAAGGGGACGGCGAAGGTGTTGCCGGTGTTGCGGTCGCTGGCGTCGAAGGCGTAGCCGGCGTTGATACCGAAGTAGGCGCCGGTCCAGGTGAAGACCGGGACGGGGGTGAACACCGGCGGCGGGGCGGCGCGGCGCGGCAGGTCGGCGGCCGAGGCGGCGCCGGTCAGGAGAGCCGTGGCGGCGCTCGCGAGCAGAAGCTTCTTGATCATCTGGTCCTCTGTCTCCCGTTGGACGGGATGTGTGCGGGGCGGACAGGACGTCAGGATGTGCGGGCGCGATAGTGCATTGTTGCAACAGCGCCGGCGGGGGTCCGGAGCCGGTGGACCGAAAGGTGCGCTGGAGCACATCATCGCGGCGTCGTGATCCGGTGTCGCGGAACTATTTCGCGACTTCTGTCGCGGAGGTCCGCCGCGACGACCAATATGCGCACGCTGCGACCGCACATCTCCGCGCGCCCGATTCCGTCGGCGAAACGCTTGATCCAGGTTGTTGCCCACCGCGCCAGTGCCCGACAGACTTGTACAGTGGCACCGCATGGGTCGTTGCCCGATCGATCGGAGTGCTCGCGGCCGCGTCCCACATGGATGAACTCTCCCTGGATCCCGCCTCGGGTCTGGTTCGGGCCGCCCACCGCCTGGCGACCGCCCGGTCCCTGGAGGACACGGTCGCGATCCTGCGCGAGACCGCGCGGGAGATCGCGGGCTCCGACGGGATCGCGGTGGTTCTGCGCGAGGGCGACGCCTCCTTCTACGCCGCCGAGGACGCCATCGAGCCGCTGTGGCGCGGCCGCAGGTTCCCGCTGACGGCGTGCATCTCGGGCCGCGCGATGCTCGACGACGCGACCATCGTGATCCCGGACATCGAGTGCGATCCCCGGGTGCCGCTCGCCCTCTACCGCCTGACCTCGATGCGCAGCCTCGTGATGGTTCCGATCGGCTCGCCGGAGCCCGTCGCCGCACTGGGCGCCTACTGGTGCGCCTCGGTCATCCCGGACGACGCGACGGTCCGCCGGCTCGAGGATCTGGCCCGGCACGCGGCCACCGCCCTGGCGCGGCCGCGCCCGGCGGGATCGTGACGGCCGCGGCCGCGCGGGTCCGCGGCCGCAGGATCCCGTTCCGGCCGGGATCGATCGGCCGTCCCGGCCGTTCCCCGCCCTCAGGCCCCCGCACGGAAGACCCAGACCCGCCACATGAAGCGCCTCACCCTCATCGGCATCTTCATCGTCCTGCTGCTCGCCATCGTGGCGATCGCGGCCACGTGGTCGAAGGTCACGCCCGTCAATCCGGCAGTCGCGCCGGACACGTCCGCGACGCCCAACCCCACCGGCGAGCGGAAATGAGGCCGCGCTGACGCATCGCCCGGTACGCCGGTCCTGATCGGGGACGGGGCCGGACCGCCCGGTCCCGGTGACCGCGCCGGCCGCGCGGGGAACATGCGGCGACCTCCCGCCTTGGCCCTACACGAAGGACCGCAGGGAGGGACGGATGGGACAGGATGTCGACGCCGCACGCGAGGCCCTGGGGACGGTCCCGCCGGGCCGGCCGGCAGCCCCGGAGAAGCGGGCCGACCCGGCGGCCGGCGGCAGCGGTCCCCACGCCCCGGGCCCCGTTGAGCCCGGCTCCGACGCGGCGCCGGAGAGCGGCGGCTACGACACCCGACCGCCCGCGCCGCAGTCCGACAACCGGAAGGGCGGGTACGGCGCCGGCTGAGGCGCGCGAACCCCCTTCATCCGTCCATCGCCCTCAAGGCGCGGCGCTTTGCCTGTGCCGGGGCGCGCGGGTCGCCCGTCGAAGTCGCCTGCGGGCGCGCGGGGTCGCTCGGCGGCGCTGATCGGCGTCGTTCGAGGCTGTCGCGCGGTCAGCCGGGTCGCCCCCCGTCCGGACGCGCCGAGATCCTCTGCGGTCGATGCAGACGTGCAACGAACGGCGCACCCGTCGGCCTCCGCACGGCGCGAGAAAATCTAGAGATATTCATCGAGTCTTCGTTCTATATTTACGCTGTTTAAACCCTTGCCGCGCCCAAACCGTGGGAACGTAAATCGCTCGCTGAAAGTCCGATCATGAATGAGACCTTCGATGAGACATCCAACACCTTGGCCGTGATGACCGCCGAGCTTGTGGCCGCCTACGTGTCGAACAATCCGGTGCCGGCCGCGGAGCTGCCGGCCCTGATCGCACGGGTGCACGGCGCGATCAGCGGACTCGTCGCCGGGACGCCGGCGGCGCAGGCCGGCGCGGCCCCGCAGGCCGAGGTCGAGAAGCCGAGCGCGGCCCAGATCCGCAAGTCGGTCCGGCACGACGGGATCGTCAGCTTCATCGACGGCAAGCTCTATAAGACGCTGAAGCGCCACTTGGCCAGCCACGGCCTGGATCCGCGCAGCTACCGCGACAGCTACGGCCTGCCGACCGACTATCCGATGGTCGCCCCCGGTTACGCCGAGCAGCGCTCCGCCCTCGCCAAGGCGATCGGCCTCGGCCAGCCCGGCGCCATGGCGCGGCGCGGCGGCACGGACCACTGATCCCCGACAGGCGCGTCGCCGCCCGGGCGGCGAGACCGCCGGCTGCCCGGCCGACCGCGCGGGTATCGCCGGGCGGTCAACCCTCCGGGCCGGCGCGGCGCTGCTCCCGGACCCCGCCCGCCCCGGTGCGGCCGCGGGCGTAGCCCAGCGATATCAGCCCGCCCTGCCGGGCGAGGCGCCGCTCCAGCGCGTCGAGATCGACCAGAGCGTCCGCGATGGCCGCGACGAGCGCGGCCCACGCGTCACCCTTCGCCGCCCTGTGATAGGCCACGGCGATCGTCTCGGCCTCCCTGAGACGAATCTCCGCAGGGGCCGCCTCGGGATCTGGGTGCATCGCCGTCCGAATCCGTATAGAACATATCACGAACAAAGCGCATCGGCGCGGTGGGTTCAACCGCGGATGCGCCCCGTTCTCGGATCGCGGTGGAGTGCTGTGGATTGATCGAGGGAAGCTCAATGCCGACGCGGCTTTACCGCTTCCACTGCACGGACGGCCACGAGCTGGTGACCGACCTGCGCGGCAGCCGGTTTCCGAACGCGGCGCAGGTGCGGGCCCACGCCGATCGGGTCGCGCTCGCGCTGATGGAGCGGGTCGTGGAGCGGTTCGACTGGTCGGGCTGGCAGGTCGAGGTCTACGACGCCAAGGGGCGCCGGGTCTGGATCCGGGCGTTCCCGGATGTGTGCGTCGACAGGCGGGCCGCCTGAGACGGGTGGCCGAGCAGAAGGAGAAGCAGATGGCGTTCAAGCCGAGATCCGCCGCCGAGACCAAGGCGCGCGACCTGGGTCTGGCCCTGGCCCGGATCGCCGAGGACGCGGGCACGCCGGCCCATATCGGCGTCGACCGCTTGCGGCGCGCGAGTCCCCGGCTGACCCCACTCGCAGTGGGTCAGATGGTGCGCCGGGAGCGGGACACCGTCGAGGCGACCCTGGCCGAGCGCGGTCTGGCGCTCGTCGACTATTCCGATCAGGGGCCGGGTCGCGGGATGGAATTCGTCATCGACGCGGCGGCCTGAGCGGCGCGGGTCAGGCCGCCGCCGGGCGGCTCCGCAGAAGGCGGCCGACCAGGCGGAACGGCAGGAGCGGCAGCTTGATCAGCGCCGTGACCACCAGCACCGCCACGACGGTGAGAAGCGCGAGAACAGAGTTCATCATGCGCGTCGGACTCCCATGACCGGCTCGCCCCTCGGGCCGGGTGCGCTACGAGGCGCCCGGATCACGGCGAGACTATGGACGGTCGGGCGCCATTCGGTCGCAGCCGGACATCCGCGCGGGGCACTGGATACCGGGCCCCGTTCGGGCGGTTCTTCCCGGCAGGCCTGCCCCGGTCAGGCCGCCACACGCGGAGAGGAGTTCGGTATGCGCACGCGTCTCGCCGGAAGATCGGCCGCGCTCGCCGCCGCGGCCGCACTCTCGGTGATCGGGGCGTCCGCGGTCCCCGCCCGGGCACAGCCGGCGGCACAGGCGCAGGTGACCGTGCGCTACGCCGCGCCGGAGCGGTTCACCGATGCCGAGAACCGCTTCGGCTCCGGGCAGCCGCTCCGGGTCACCCTGGCTGAGCTGACCCGGATCTTCACGGATCTCGGCACGGCGCGGCTCCGCCCCGACGAGCGTCTCGACATCACGGTGCTCGACGTCGATCTGGCGGGCTTCGACCGGCCCGGCTTCGCGACCCCGACCGGCCTGCGGGTCGTGACGGACGCCACGCCGCCGCGGATCCGCCTCGCCTACAGCCTGCGTCGCGGCGGCCGCACCGTGGCGCAGGGCGCGGACACGGTGACGGACATCAACTTCCTACTGACGTCCAATCCCCGCTTCTCCACCGGCGGCCTCTACTACGAGCGGCAGATCCTGCGCGACTGGTTCGCCCGGCGCTTCCCGGAGCCCGCGGGCCGCGGCTAGAACCCGTCTGCCGGCCCGACGACGCGACCGGGCCGGAGCCGGCGGCGCCCCTACCGGGCAGAGGAGCGGTGTAGTAGCGTCGGCGTGACCCGCACGCCGGGCCGGCCGACCCGACCGGCCGCGGACCGGGCTTCCACCCTCTGCGCTCGCCTGAGCCGGAGTCTCACGAGTCGGTCACCGCATGAGCGAGGCCCGCATCTTCTCGGCCGGCTGCAGCGAACTCGCCGACCTCGTCCGGAGCTTCGACTGGGCGAGGACGCCGCTGGGTCCCATCGCCGACTGGCCGCAGAGCCTGGTCTTCGCGGTCAGCACGCTGCTGCAATCGCCGGTGCCGATCGTGCTGCTCTGGGGCGAGGACGGCATCATGATCTACAACGACGCCTATTCGGGCTTCGCGGGCGGCCGCCATCCCGAGCTCCTCGGCTCGAAGGTGCGCGAGGGCTGGCCGGAGGTCGCCGACTTCAACGACAACGTCATGCGCGTCGGCCTCGCCGGCGGGACGCTGTCGTACAAGGACCAGCAACTGACCCTGCACCGCTACGGCCGGCCCGAGCCGGTCTGGATGAATCTCGACTACTCGCCGGTCTTCGGGGAGGACGGGCGCCCGGCCGGGGTCATCGCCATCGTGGTCGAGAGCACCGAGCGGGTTCTGGCCGAGCGCCGCCTGCGCGCGAGCGAGGAGCTGTTCCGCACCCTCGCCCAGGGCATCCCCCAACTCGTCTGGCGCGCCGCGATCGACGGGGCCTGCATCTGGTCGAGCCCGCAATGGCACGCCTATACCGGGCAGACCGACGCGACGAGCCTGGGCTGGGGCTGGCTGGCGGCGGTCCATCCGGACGATGAGGCGGTCGCCGCGGCCGCGTGGCGCGACGCGCCGGTGAGCGGCCACCTCTCCTTCGAGCACCGGCTCCGCAACGCCGCCGAGGACCGGTTCTGCTGGTTCCAGACCCGCGCCGCGCCGGTCCGCGACGCGCAGGGCCGGATCGTCGAGTGGCTCGGCACCTCGACCGACATCGACGATCTGCGCCAGCTCCAGGAGCGGCAGCAGGTCATGGTCGCCGAGCTGCAGCACCGGACCCGGAACCTCCTCGGCGTCGTGCGCTCCATCGCCAAGCAGACCATGGCCCAGACCGGGCCCGGCGAGACGTTCCGGCAGCGGTTCAACGATCGCCTGTCCGCCCTCTCGCGGGTCCAGGGCCTCCTCTCGCGCTCCGATCAGGAACCGATCACGCTCCGCTCCCTGATCGAGACGGAGCTCGCCGCCCTCGACGCCCCGGCCATGCCGGCGCGCATCCGGCTGCACGGGCCCGTGGTGCGGCTGCGCAAGGCGACGGTGCAGACCTTCGCGCTGGCCCTGCACGAGCTCGCCACCAACGCGCTGAAATACGGCGCGCTCACCACCGCGCAGGGACGCCTGAGCGTGACGTGGCGGACCTACCGGGCGGACGACGGCGGCGGCCGGCTGCTGGTGGAATGGGTGGAGGAGGGTCTCGTTCGCGGACCGGAGCTGGCGGACGCGGCGCCGCGGGGCGGCTACGGTCGGGAACTGATCGAGCACGCCCTGCCCTACGCCCTGAAGGCGACGACCAGCTACGAACTCGGCGCCACGGCGCTACATTGCTCGATCAACATCCCGCTCCCCGAGGGAGAGGCCGCAGGCAACCCCACATGACCTCGAAACCACGCGCGCTGGCCGGCAGGCGGGTCCTGCTCGTCGAGGACGACTACTTCATCGCCGTCGATCTCAAGTCCGGCTTCGAGGAAGGCGGCGCTCAGGTGCTGGGTCCGGTCGCGAGCGTCGGCGAGGCGCTGGCGCTGATCGCCGGCACGACCGAGATCGACGCCGCGGTCCTCGACATCAACCTGCAGGACGAGCTGGTCTATCCGGTGGCCGACGCGCTGCACGCGCGCGGCGTGCCCTTCCTGTTCGCGACCGGCTACGATCCGGTCGCCGTGCCGTCGCTCCACGGCGCCGTCGCCCTCTGCCAGAAGCCGATCGACCCGCAGGTCGTAGCGCGGGCGCTGTTCGGCTGACATTTCCCGGTTGCCGGTGGCGAGGGCCGAGGCAGCGCGGCGGATGTTTCCCGTGAAACATCCGCGCGGGCATCGATCCCGCGCCGCCGCCGGCGCCGCACGTCAGCGATCCCCGAAGAGGCGCGCGATCGCGCCGGCGGCCAGCCACAGGCCTCTCAGGAGCCACCAGACTAGCCGGCCCGCCTGGACCAGCAGCTCGACGGCTTCGAGACCGTCGAGCACGCGCCGGAAGAAGCCGCGCCGGCGGGCTGCCGGTGCGGGCTCGGGCGGTGGCTTATCCGGGCCGTCTCTCCCGCGCATGCGCGCCTCCGGACCACGGCGCCGGCCGGTTAAAGGCGGCGCCCCTCACCACGCGGCCTGGAGGCCGGCGGTGAACACCTGGGCGGTGGCGCCCGGGCGGACGTCGCCGGTATAGCCCACCGACAGCCGCACGCCCGCGGCGACCGCCCCCGTCAGGCTCACCCCCAGAACCGCGCCGTCCCGGCCCAGCGCGCTCGTCCGGCCCGCGAACCCCGCCCCGAACAGGCTCGAGCGGATCACCGCCGCCGTGTCGGCCAGCTCGTGCGCCCAGTACGCCCGACCCTCCAGGCGCAGGTCCGGAATGCCCGCCAACGCCCAGCTCGTCACCCGCCCGCCGACCAGGCTGCGCGCCGCGTCGAGATCCGCCACCGCGAAGCCCTGCCCGCCGAAGCCCTGCCCGCCGAAGCCCTGCCCGACCAGACCGCCCCGCTCGGACACACGGCCCCGCGTCAGCCGGTCGTAGCTGAAGCCCACCTCCGGCACGACCTCGACCGGCAGGCCGGTCGCCAGCGCGTAGCCGGCAAAGCCCGACACCCCGCCGTTCCAGCCCGACGACACCCCGCTCG
>NZ_FNWP01000059.1:0-9756 GCF_900108435.1 Methylobacterium sp. 275MFSha3.1
GGCAACGTGGCCGACATCACCATGGCGCTGCCCCTGCTGTGCGCTGTGGTGCCGCCCAAGCGTCTGATCGCCGACAAGGCCTACGACGCACAGAGCTTGAGAGATTGGCTGAAGAGCCACCGGGTGATCGCCACCATCCCATCCACGGCCACCCGGACGGTACCCTATAAGCACAGCCGGGTCGCCTACCGACGGCGCAATCGGATCGAGCGGCTGTTCGGCCACCTCAAAAACTGGCGGCGCGTCGCGACCCGCTACGATCGCCTAGCCTGCAACTATCTCGCAGCCGTCGCGCTAGTTTCCTCTGTCATCGCATGGACCTGAATGAGTCCCCTACCTAGGCTGCACCCCGTTAACTTACGCCGGTTTGAACATCGGCCGCTTTGTCTGCTTTGCGAATTCCCGAGCGACGCTCTGGACGTCCGGGAGGGGTCGGGTGCGGTACACCCGCTTGGGGTGGAAAGCGGGCAGTCTGGTTCCGGAGGCTCAGAACAGAGAAGCGGCCATCGCCATCGCGCGCTTGGCCGTCCTTTCCCTGCGAACTGGAAGGTCTGCCGTTCGGATCAATCAGGCCGCGAACTGCCGCAGCGCCCGGGTCACCTCGTCCCGCTTGTACGGCTTGGAGAAGAACACGCCGCGCACCGGGAGATCCTCGGGCGTGGGACGGTGCTTACCCGAGATGATGATCAGTTCGATGGGCGGCCAGCGGTCACGGATCATGGCCGCGAGCTTCATCCCGTCGACGCCGCCGGGCATGTCGATGTCCGTGAACACCACCCGGATGTCGAGGCGGTTCTCCAGGATGCGCACCGCCTCGTCGGCGCTGCGAGCCTCGACCACGTCGAACCCCGCCATCTCGACGAGATCGACCGCCATCATGCGCTGAAGGGGCTCGTCCTCGACCACGAGGATCACGGCGGAGGCCGCTGGCATCGCTTGTCCCATGACGGCTTCCTAGGACTGATGGATCTGCGCGAGCGGCGCGCGCATCTCGGCCCGGAAACCGGTGGGCTGGTAGCGTAGGTCGACGTCGCCCGTTCCGACCAATCCGAGACGGATCAGTCGCGAGCCGAAGCCGCGTCTGGCGGGTTCCTTAACGGGCGGCCCACCGCTCTCCTCCCAGTCGAGCACTAGGTCACCTTCATCGCTATCGCCATCGACGCGCCAACTGACTCCGACGTGGCCCTCGTCGTTGGAGAGAGCCCCGTACTTCGTCGCGTTAGTCGCGAGTTCGTGCAGCAGAAGAGAGACAGATAGGGTCGCGCGCGGCCCAAGCGAGACCTGCGGCCCAGAAACCTTGAGCCGTGTGGTTTGGGCGAAGGTGCGCAGAACCGCGCTGGCGACCGCGTCCAGGGGGGCCGCCGTCCATTCCTGCTGCAGCAGGACGTCGTGGGCCGCCGAGAGCGCGTGGATGCGCTGCTCGAACGCCTCGACCGGTTCTCGGTCGGGCACCGTCTTCAGGGTCTGGGTCGCGATGGAGAGGACCATGGCCAGCATGTTCTTCATGCGGTGGCTCAGTTCCTGGTTGAGCACTCTCTGCTGCTCCTCCGCCTCCAGGCGACCGATGGCGGCCCGGGTGCGGTCGGCGACGTTGCGCAGGAAAGCCTGCTCCTCAGCCGTCCAAGCGTGCGGTTCGGCCTTCAAGGCGAAGAAAAGGGTGACGAACTGCCCGTGCTCCATCAGCGGGATATTGGCGATGGACCGGACGCCGACGGCGGCCAGGGCGTCGCTGCCGCCGGCCGTGCGCGGATCGTCCGTCGCATCGGCGATGAACACGGCCCGGCCCGCCTTGAGGTCGTCGACGTAAGACCCGTAGCTCCGGAAAGGGTACACGCCGTTCAGGCGATCGACGCCCTCAGCGACGTGGTCGTCGGCGATGGTGACGGTGTCGCGCACACGGTCGACATCGCCGTACCCCACGTGGCTGAGCCCTAGCGTCCGCGCCAGGATGTCCGCCGCGACCGGAGCGACATCCGCCTTGGCGGTGACGTGGCGCAGCCGGTCGCCGAGTTCGATCAGGGCGTTGCGGCGTTCCTCGGCTTGCTTGCGCTCGGTGATGTCGATGAACATCACGGCGAGGCGCTGATCCGCCTCCTTATGGCCGTGTGCTTCGAAGGTGCGGTTCAGGGCGGGCACGGCGACCTCGAACGTCGCGGGCTCGCCGGTGTCGACCACGCCCGCGTAGATGTCGATCAGCCATTGCGGGATGGTCGGGATCACTTCGCGGATGGTCCTGCCCACGGTTTGGTTCGCCGGTAGGCTCGACTGGATCTCGAAGGCGGGATTGACCTCCAGGAAGCGCACATCGACCGCGTGACCCTCGTCGTCCCGCAGGATCTCGGCGGAGAAGAACCCCTCGTGCATGCTGGTGAACAGACTCCGCCAGCGGTCCTCGCTCGCCGTGGCGGCGCGCTCGGCATCCTTCTGGACCGTGATGTCCCGTGAGACCGAGAGCAGCTTCTCGGGGACGCCTTGCGCGTCGAGGATCGGCGTGACCTGGACATCCCACCAGCGCGGGTTACCGGCCATGGTGCTAGCCCCGCCCTGGAAGCGGCCGACGCCTCCTGCCTTGGCCGCCACGACGGCAGCCTTGGCGTCCGCGTTGCCCTGGCCCTGCCAGAAGTCCGGCCAAGGGCAGCCGCGGATGGCGTTGAAGTCGCCGACCTCCATCACGCGCTTGCCACCCTCGCTCATGAACGTGAGGCGCGTATCCAGGTCGAGGACCTTGATGCAGTCGGCGGACGAGGCGAGCACGCTGCGCATGAACGCGGCCTCCTCACGCCTCTCCCTGAGGGCGCGCCGCAGTTCGAGCTGCGTCATCACCTGATGCGCGAGGACGCGCAGGGTCTGCTGCTGGACGGCGGTGAGATCGCGCGGCTCGTAGTCGAGCACGCAAACGGTGCCGATGGCATGGCCCTCGGCGGTCTTCAGGAGCGCCCCGGCGTAGAACTTCAGATGGGGCTCGCCGGCGACCAGCGGATTGCACGCGAAGCGCGTGTCGCGGGTGGCGTCCGGGACGAGGAGGAACTCCTCTTCCAGGATCGCGCAGGCGCAGAACGAGCTGTCGAGCGGCGTCTCGCGCACGCCGAGGCCGACTTCCGCCTTGAAGAACTGGCGGCCCTCGCCGATCAGGTTCACGACCGCGATGGGCGTGCCGCAGACCGCCGAAGCGAGTGCGGCGATCTCGTCGAACCCCGGTTCACGCGGCGTGTCGAGGATCTGGTAGCGGTGAAGGGCCGCCAAGCGGGCGTCCTCGGCGTCGAGGCCAGCGACAGCCACGGGCGACTTTACTGGTTCAATCATGAACGAGGTCGCTGCCGATCTGCGTGCCCGAACTCACTGTCAACCTGTGTAGCGGTAGGAAGTGTGCGTTCTGGAATGGGGAGATTTTCTGAGGGTTGTGGAGGGGCATCGGCGACAGGCGGTGTCGAGTGACATGCCCTTTACCACAGGAGCTTCGATTGCGCATGAGACGATTGCGCGAGGGCTGAGCGGCCCACAGGACACCGGTCCTCGTACGAGCGGTTCGGGCCGGTCGACCGGGGCCAAAGCCGATACCGTGCAGCGTCCGACCCATGACCGCTTTCGGGCAGCTTAGAAGGCTGTCCGCGCTTCTGAGTTGGGTCGGGTGCGGTACAACCGCTCGGGGTGGTTTCCCGACCATCCGCTTCCGAATGGTCGATGTATAGAAGCAGACCTACCCACGGCGACCATTTACTTCCCCACTGAACTTTTGAGCAGCTTGTCCCGAGGTGTTGGGGAATGAAACATACCTCCTAGGAAAGCCGGGAAGGCGTTCGTATTCTGGTTGCCGTGTCGGCTCTCCGGCCACAACGCCGTGACGACGGAACGCTCGACAGAAAACTTCCGCAGGACAGGCATCAGCGCACCTCGCTCGACGTGGAACGCGACGACATACGACAGCGAGATGCCGATGCCGCCGACCACGAGGATGGCCGCGACCGCATCGCTGAAGTCTGCGACGCCGCCGGCGTTCGGCGTGAGATCAACCGCGCGGCCGCCGATCTGGAACGGCCAGCGCAAAGCCTGGCCCGCACTCTGGAAGCGGAAATTCACGCAGTCGTGGTGGATGTGGTCGTCCGGATGCTGCGGTGTCCCGCGCTGCTCCAGGTAGATTTGGGACGCGAAAGCGCAGAGCCGATGCGGCGCGAGACGCCGGGAGAGCAAGCGGGAGCCGGACAGTTCGCCCACGCGGATCGCCACGTCAATGCCCTCCTCGATGAGGTCGGCGACGCGGTCCCTACGGCGCTGGTCGACAAATAGTTTGGGGTGGCGCTTCACGGATTGCAGCCCCGGCGGTGTGCAAGGCTGGTCAGGAACCTTCCTCGGGGTAAACGCACTTGGATTAGCCACGAGAGGCGCCGCGGCCGCGGTAAACGGAAGAGAAGCATCCTTCGTGTCGGGGGACGAACTGAAGACCCTCTCCCGTGGGGAGCTCGAGGCCGAGATCCTGCGTCTGCGCGGGTCCGAGGCCGCCATCCGTCAGAGGGAGGAGCGTTTCCGGACGATCCTGGAGACGGTCGATGCGGCCTTCGCCATCGTCGAGGTCAAGTTCGACGCCGAGGACCGGCCGGTCGACTACCGCTTCGTAGAGGCCAACCCTGCCTTCGAGCGCGAGTCGGGCGTCAACCTTCGCGGCAAGTGGGTAACCGAGTTCGCCCCTGACCTGGAGCCCTTCTGGTTCGAGACTTACGGGCGGGTCGCCAAGGCCCGGGAACCCGCGAACTTCGAGAGCTATGCTGAGGCGTTCTCGCGCTGGTTCGACGTGCGCGCTGTTCCCGTCGGTGACCCTGCGGACCGGCAGATTGCCATCATCTTCAACAACGTGACCGCCCGACGCGAGGCCGAAGAGCGCCTGCGCGCCAGCGAGGCGCTCGCACGGGCTAACATCGAGCGCGTGCAACTCGCCCTGGCCGCTGGCGCGATCATCGGCACGTGGCACTGGGACCTACCGTCCGACCGGTTCACGGTCGACGAAGCCTTCGCCCGAAGCTTCGGGCTCGATCCAGCGCTCGGCCGCGAGGGCATCCCGCTGGCGCAGATCGTAGCCACCGTACATCCTGACGACCAAGCGGGTTTGGCGGAAGCGATCAACGAGGCCGTCGGCCGTGGCGGCGCCTATGCGCACCAGTACCGGGTGCGCCGGTTGGACGGGCGCTACTACTGGATCGAAGCCAATGGCCGGGTCGACCACGCGCCGGACGGCACGCCCCTGAGCTTTCCCGGCGTGCTCCTCGACGTCGAGGAGCGTCGTGTTGTCGAACAGGAGCGGGACCGGGCCATCACCCAGTTGCGCGCCCTCACCGAAACTCTCGAGCAGCGCGTCGGCGAGCGCACGGCCGAGCTGATGAACGCTGAGGAGCAACTCCGCCAATCGCAGAAGATGGAGGCGGTCGGGCAACTCACGGGAGGGCTTGCCCACGACTTCAACAACCTGCTGGCCGGCATCTCCGGCAGCTTGGAGTTGATGGGCACCCGTATCGAGCAGGGGCGCCTCAAGGACGTCGACAAGTATATGGCCGCCGCGCAGGGGGCGACGAAGCGGGCGGCGGCGCTGACCCACCGCCTGCTGGCCTTCTCGCGTCGGCAGACGCTCGCGCCGAAAGGCACCGACGTGAACGCCCTGGTCGATGGCATGCTCGACCTGATCCGGCGGACGGTCGGGCCGAGCGTTCAGCTTGAGACGGCCGGACCCACGGACCTATGGCCGGCTCTGGTCGACCCGTCCCAGCTCGAGAACGCGCTGCTGAACCTCTGCATCAACGGCCGCGACGCGATGCCGGACGGGGGGCGCATCGTCATCGAGACCGGCAACCGTCGGATCACTCCCCGAGTCGCCGAGCGACAGGATATGCCGGCCGGTGAGTACCTGTCGCTGAGCGTCTCGGACACCGGCACCGGCATGCCCCCGGAAGTGGTGGCGAAGGCGTTCGACCCATTCTTCACGACCAAGCCGCTCGGCCAGGGGACCGGCCTTGGCCTGTCGATGATCTACGGCTTCGTCAAGCAGTCCGGCGGGCAGGTCCGCATCCACTCGAACGAGGGGCAGGGCACAACGGTCACGGTCTACCTCCCGCGCCACAGGGGCAAGGCTGAGCGTGACGAGGCCCTGCCGGAGGAAGGATCCCCGGCATTGGCACAGGCCGGCGAGACCGTCCTTGTGGTGGACGACGAGCCCAGCGTGCGCATGCTGGTGACGGACGTGCTGAGCGACCTCGGCTACACCGCCGTGGAGGCTGCGGATGGGGCGGGCGGTCTTAAGGTGCTCCAGTCCGACGCCCGTATTGACTTGCTCGTCACCGATGTGGGCCTGCCCAATGGCTTGAACGGCCGTCAGATGGCCGACGCCGCTCGGGTCTCGCGGCCCGGCCTCAAGGTTCTGTTCATCACCGGCTACGCCGAGAGCACGCTGCTGACGGACGGCCAGATGGAACCGGGGATGGCCGTCCTGACCAAGCCGTTCGCCGTCGATGCGCTGGCATCGCGCATCCGCGATTTGATCGCGAATTGACGGTAACCTGACACCCCTGTCGAAGGACTGGCGCACGGCTGCTTTGCAGAGCCGCCGGTTGTGGTTCGGACGACAGCAATGGGTCGGTCACGGGAGGACCCCTCTGGGTAGATTTCAGTCAGCTTAGGTTCTGAAAGTCGTCAAAGAGGATATCGCCGTCCCGCCCACTCGCCGCCCGCACCGACATTGTGGCAGCCAAGCCGAATGTGTTCAGACTTAGCCGGCCTGACGGCCGGGGCTACGTTTGGTCCGGCTCGGTCGTGGGAGCGGCGACAACGCCCATCCCGCTGCCCATCTCCGTCCCGGTATGGGGCGGCACGCCGCTCGGGAGCACGGGAGCGCCTGAGGGCTCGTCCTGTACCTGTGCGAGGCCAGCTTCCACCTCATGGATGAGGTCTGCAAAGTCGTAGGGCTTGCTGAGCAGTCGCGTGCCCGGCGGCAACTCCTCTCGGAGATCTGATCCGGCTCCCGAGGTGACGATAATGCCGACAGTGGGCCAACGGTGATGAACGAGGTGGGCAAGGGCAACACCATCGCCCACGATGCCGCGTCCAGTGATCAGCATGCTCACAGGCATCGGTCCTTCGAGAACCACCAGCGCCTCGGCCGCTGTGCGGACCTCTATGGTCTGGAAGCCGACGTCTTCCAGCATGTCGGCCGTGACCATACGGACGACCTCATCAGCCTCCGCGATGAGGATGGCTAAAGGCCTGCTGTTAGCCAAAACCGTGCTCCGTATGATCAGGCCGGGAGCGCTCACCGCTCTCAGGCACTGACGGCCGGGTCCGAAGCCAGTGATGATCCCTTATGCGCTATTTATTCGCCCAGGGCGATGACCGTGGTTTGTGGCGGCTCGTCACCTACGGGCGTACCCTGGCAAGGCCGCCTTCCCCGAACGGACGTCGCCGGGCTGTCGATGAATGGCGGCTTTCGGGAAGCGTCAATGCCGATCTGTACGGCCCGAGTGGGTCGGTCGCGGAATGACCGGAAAGGGTGGAAAGCCGGCGGTCCGCTCTGGAACAGCAAGCGCATCGGAGCGGACGTCGCGGTCCCACCCAATTCCGACCCTAAGCCGCAGCAGTGCCGGTCGGATCAAACGTGGTCATCACTGGGCGGAACGCCGTGACCAGATCAGGGTCGAGCCGGCCTGTCATAGACTGCACGATCCCGTAGGCCTGCCTTCCCGGCATCGGTGCCCGGTACGGCCGCCGCTCGATCAGCGCGCCGTAAATGTCGCAGATCGTTACCAGCCGGACGAGGTCCGAGATCTCAGGTGCCCGCAGCCCGTCCGGGTAGCCGGAGCCATCGAGCATCTCGTGATGCGAGCGGACCACCTGCAGCATCTCCCGCGAGAAGCCGCTATCCACCAGCATGTCGTAGCCCAGCGCCGCGTGCGTCCGCATCACCGTCATCTCTTCGTCGGTGAGCCGCCCGGGCTTGTTCAGGATCGCGGTCGAGATCCGGGTTTTGCCGACGTCGTGCAGCAGCGCCGCCTTGGTCAGGCGGTAGCTGTCCAGATCGGCAAACCCGAGCTTCGCCGCGAACGCGGCAGCGAGACCAGTGACGATCAGGCAGTGCCGGTGCGTGGCCTCGTCGAAGCGCTGTACCGCCCCGATCCACTCGCGGAGGCCACAATGCTGCACGGCTCGGGCGATCAGGCCGGTGCCGGTGCTCGCGAGCTCGGGCGTGACCATCTGGCCGGAGAAGAAGGTCCTGTCGAAGAACTGCCGGGCCTCGTCCGCCATCCGGGCAGCGACGGCGGAGCCACCGACCTCCAGAAGGTGGTCGATCCGAGCCAGCAGGCGCTCAAGCATGGTCAGGGCCGGGAGGATGTCGGTCGGAGCGAGGAGTCGAGCCTGGGCCTCAGCGCGAGCGGCGTTACCGTGGGTCAGGAACAGAAAAGGGGCACCGGCCCCGCGCAGCGGCTCTAGCATCCGCTGCAGGCGCGCGATCGCCTCGGAGGTAAGCTGAGCGACGTCGCCGACGATCAGATCCGGCTGCACCGACGGCAGGCTGTCATCGTACAGGTCCTGGACGGTACAGCGCCGGGTCGGGCCGAGGGAACGCGCAAGGCGACCGGTCCGGGCCAGGTCGTCGGAGATCAACAACAGCCTGCCCAAGCCGGCCTCCATCTGATGCTGGGGCCGGTCTTACGTCCGGCCCGAAGTCGTGAGCGCAGTCAGAGGGTCGCTGGGTACCGCTGCGCTAGGCCGGCGAGGCCGTGCACGGTGTGAGCGAAGCTCTGCGCCGTGTTGGCGAGGCTCTCGGTCTTGATGACGAAGTCTCGCAGGACTTCACGCATGTCCGGATCCCGGAGATCGAGCTTGATCAACGTGAGATCCAGATCCTCGATCGCGCGTTCCAAGGCGCAAGTCAGTTCGAGCAGCCTGTCGCCACCTGCTTGGATGTGAGGGGCTCGGGGGCCGAGATCCGCGCCACGTTCGTGCGCGGCGGCTAAGTCCGCGTGCAGTCGGTCGAACTGGTGCGTGCCGTGAGGCCGGACCGGGAGGGCGAGGATCTCGACCATAGCCATCTCAGGCGGCGCGGACGGTGGCGAGGAAGCGGGCGACCTCGGCACCGAGATGCTCGGATTGCCGCGACAGCTCCGAGGCCGCCGACAGGACCTGCGAGGCCGCCGCCCCCGTCTCCTCCGAAGCCTGCGCCACGCCGGCGATGTTGCCCGTCACTTCGTTCGTCCCCGCCGAGGCCTGGGCCACGTTGCGCACGATCTCCTGGGTCGCCGCCCCCTGCTCCTCGACGGCGGCCGCGATCGAAGTCGCCACGCTGTCGATCTCCCGGATCCGCCCGGTGATCCCGCCGATCGCCGTCACCGCCTGCGCGGTCACACCCTGGACCTCGCCGATCTGACGGCTGATCTCTTCCGTCGTTTTGGCAGTCTGGTCGGCGAGCGCCTTCACCTCGGTGGCCACGACCGCGAAGCCCCGCCCGGCCGCGCCGGCGCGGGCCGCCTCGATCGTGGCGTTGAGCGCCAGCAGGTTGGTCTGGGCGGCGATCCCCGAGATCATCCCGACCATGTCGCCGATCCGCGCGGCGTTCTGACTGAGCGCCTGGACGAGGTGGGCGGTCTGGTCGGCTTCGCCCACCGCGGCCTGGGCGAGGTGGGCCGAGCCGGTCACCTGCCGGCCGATCTCCTGCACGGAGGAGCCGAGTTCCTCGGCCGCGGCCGCGACCGTGTTGACGTTGGTCGACGCCTCCTCGGCGGC
>NZ_FNWP01000058.1:0-11059 GCF_900108435.1 Methylobacterium sp. 275MFSha3.1
AGCCAGAGCCTAGCCGGCCATGACGCGCTGACCCTTGCGGCCTGAGTGGTCGGCGACTGCTCAACACGTCAGCGTGTCTGGCGCCATGACGGTTTCCGGCGAGGCCGGAGCTGCAGAGATCAGGAAATCAGACAATGTCCCAACAGATCCAGCTTGTCGCCCGCTTGGTACCCCGGGAGGGACGCGAGGCAGCACTGGCGCAGGCTGTCGCAGCGATCGTGCCCGCAGTGCTCAAGGAGCCTGGCTGCCTCGTCTACACCGCCCACGACAGCCGCGAGCGGTCCGGCACGATCGTGATGTACGAAGTCTGGGAGAGTCAGGCCGCACTCGACGTCCACGCCGCCGGGCCCAACTTCGGCGCCCTCGCAGCTCGCTTCGACGAGCTCCTCGACGAACCGCTCGCCATCGAGCATCTATGCAAGATCGCTTGATCGGCCAGGACTGAACTGGCCGAACGCACTCTCATAACCCTGAGCGAACACCCGGTCGCGTATCGGGTGAAGCCGCTCGGCCGCACACCCGAAGCGCCGGCTTAGCCTCGGCGACGGGACCGCTCCGGCACCCGGTCGGTGCCGGAGGATCGCGTGGACAGGCCCGACGGCGCGGGCCCCGCTTAGGCCCACCCTTCCAGGACGATCTTGCCCTTGGCGCGTCCGCTCTCGATCAGGGCGTGCGCGCGGCGCAGGTTGGCGGCCGAGATCGTGCCGAAGCTCTCCGCAAAGGTGCTCTTCAGCGTGCCGGCATCCACGAGCCGCGCAACCTCGTCGAGGAGCTGGCCCTGGCCGGCGATGTCGGCGGTGGCGAACATCGAGCGGGTGAACATGAACTCCCAGTGCGTGGAGACGCTCTTGCGCTTGAACGGCAGGATGTCGAGGCTGTCCGGATCGTCGATCAGCGCGAAGCGGCCCTGTGGCGCGATCAGCTCGACGATCTGGCCGAGATGCCGGTCGGTGCTGGTGGTCGAGAAGACGAAGCCCGGCTTACCGAGTTCAAGCGCGGCGACCTCGGCAGCGAGCGGCTTCGCGTGATCGATCACGTGATGCGCGCCGAGCGCGCGGCTCCAGGCCACCGTCTCGGGCCGCGAGGCCGTGGTGATCACGGTGAGGTCGGTCAGCTGCCGGGCGAGCTGCGTCGCGATTGAGCCGACGCCGCCCGCGCCGCCGACGATCAGGATCGCGTGTGCCGCGCCGGGCACCGCATTTCGCACGTCGAGACGATCGAACAGCGCCTCCCAAGCAGTGATTGCGGTCAGAGGCATCGCGGCCGCCTCGGCGAGCGAGAGCGAGGCGGGCTTGTGCCCAACGATGCGCTCGTCAATGCAGTGGAACTCGGCGTTCGTGCCCGACCGCGTGATGTCGCCGGCATAGAACACCGCATCCCCGGGCCGGAACAGGCTCGCTTCCGAACCCACCGCCTCGACGATGCCGACGGCGTCATAACCGAGGATGTGCGGCTGTCCTTCGGCCGGCGTGACCCGGGCGCGGACCTTCGTGTCGACCGGGTTGACCGAAACGGCTTGGACTCGGACGAGGAGGTCACGCGGACCCGGGACCGGCACCGGCAGGTCGAGGTCGACCAGCGCCTTGTCGTTCGCGATGGGCAGGGACTTGTAGAAGCCGACGGCCTTCATGGGGGTACTCCTTCTGGTTTGAAAAGGATCAGGGACGCCGCCGCGCACTTGCAGCGATGCCCAGGATGATCGCGCCTGCACCCAGGATCAGGTCGATGCTCGGTTCCTCGTTCAGGGCCGCGACCGAGAGCACGAGCCCGGTGACCGGCACGGCCAGCATCAGTGTCGAGGTCGTGCTCGCTGGCAGCCGGGCACTGGCGGCATTGACGGCGCAGAAGCAGAAGGCGGTCGCAACCGGGCCGACGAAGGCGAGGCAAGCCCAGAACACGCCTGTGCCGTCTCCGGTGAACGGCCCCTCAGCCATATACGCCAAGGGCGCCAGCACGGCGGCGGCGAGCAGCATCTGCCAGGGCGCGAGCTGGATCGCTGACGACGCCGTTCGGCCGTAGCGCAGATGCAGGATGCAGACGGCCCAGGCCGCCGAAGCCGCGATGAGCAAGCCGTTGGCGCCAACAACCCGACTGTCCTGCCAGTCGATGGCGTGCGGATTGAGCAGGACGAGGACGCCGATCCCGGCCAGGGCGATGCCAACCCACTGCCGCCGGCTGATCTTCTCCCGGAACAGCACGACCGCGACCGGGAGCACCCAGATCGGCGTCGTATAGCTCAGAATGGCCGAGCGGCCGGCCGGCAGGTGCGTCATGGCGATTGCGCCCAGAGCCGTGAACAACATCATCTGCAGCAGGCCGATCGAGGCGACGACAGGCAGGTCCGCACGCTGCGGCAGCCGCAACTCCCGGCGCATCACCTGCCATGTGAACAGGCAGGCTGCCCCGACCGCGAAGCGCGACGCGGAGAACCATAGGGGCGAGATGTGACCGAGCCCGATCTTCATCACCGGCCAATTGGCGCCCCAGAGGAGGATCGCGCCGCCGAACAGGATTGCGGAACCCAGTCGCTCCCGTAGATTGCGCACAGGCGACCGAGCGGGGCCGACCGCAAAGCTGGCCCGCGTGGCCCCCACGCGGACGAAAACATCGGAGCGAGCATTGCGCGCGAGAGCTATCGCTGAGGCGGGCATGACTGGCCTCGTTTGAAGGGACATTGAGACTTGATCGCGCTCGGGCGGAATATCGCCGTGGCGACTGCTCCGAGATCGTCGAAGCAGCGGCAGCATGAGGCTGAACTAGCAATCCGATAAGCGCATAGTTCTGATGGCTCAGATCAGAATTTCTGCTGGATCGGCCGCCCTATTGGCTTCGGAGTAGTCCAGCCGTCCTGTGGTGGATCAAGCGAGGCTATCGGCGGCAGACTGGCCTCGGGCTTAGTGAGCCTGATCCATGACCGCTTTTGAGAAGAAACGCCGATGCTCCGAATGCCCGGGATGGGCGCCCAGCGGAACGTCCGCATATGCCAGCTCTCCGCACCTTCGGTTCGGGTCTCTTATCGCCTCGTCGGCATGGGCCGACGAGGAGACAGGCGATGGGACACTCAGCACACGATCCCGCCACGAAAGGGCGACCGGCCTGGAACGCTGGCCGCAAACTCGGCGCCAAGCGCGCCCTAAAGCCTAAGCAGGTTTGGGCCATCCGGTTCTGGCTCGACCGCGAACGGCGCATACGCGACCGGGCTATGTTCGACCTCGCCATCGATAGCAAGCTGCGTGGCTGCGACATCGTCAAGCTCAAGATCAGCGATCTCGTCAGCGGTGGCCGCGTCCGCAGCCCGGCCATCGTCATCCAGCGCAAGACTGGCCGGCCGGTACAGTTCGAACTGCTCGAACCCGCACGAACCAGCATTCTGGCATGGCTGGAAGCCAGGAGTGGAACGCTCGACGACTATGCCTTCCCGAGCCGGCTCGACGGCGTCACGCACATCAGCACCCGGCAGTATGCACGCTTGGTCGATGAGTGGGTCACGGGCATCGGGTTGCGTAGCGAGGACTATGGCACCCACTCCCTCCGCCGCACGAAGGCGTCTCTGATCTATAAGCGGACTGGCAACCTGCGGGCGGTTCAGATCCTGCTCGGCCATACCAAGATCGAGAGCACGGTCAGGTACCTCGGTGTGGACGTCGAGGATGCTCTGACCCTGGCCGAAGGAACTGAGATTTGAGCGTCTGGCCCCTCGACGTCAGTGTCGAGGGGTTTCAGAACCAGCCCGACAGCAGTGCGCCCATTGCGGCCGCTCAGCCGACGCGGGCTGCCTCTCCGAAGCAGACGTCGCCGCAAAGCCGCCTCTCTCGATATTTGTCCGAACCCCGCTTCAACCGGCGAAGTCCCTGGGAGGTTGGCATTGAAGTCAGGTTCGGAACATAATCGCGCGCTGATCGGCGAGTTCGGGCAATCTCCGATGCGTCTCGGCAGCACTTCAGGGGGTTCGTTCGGGTGATCCCGGAGCGGATCGATGCGCCTTGGAATAGATCCGGCGATGGCTCAATTCCCTTTCCCCACTCGGGGCTCGCTGTTCCGGCAATATTTCTTTGTACTGTTCGCCGCCGTGGCCGTTCCGTTGCTCGCCGCCGGCAGCAGTCAGGCATGGTTCGGATATAAGGACCAGAGGGCGCACCTGAACGACCTCCTCGGTGCCGAAGCCCGGACTGCGGCGGCGCGTATCTCAATATTCATTGAAGGGATCGGAAGCCAGCTTGCCTGGATGGTCCACTTGCCCTGGACTGAGGGAGCCGACGAGCGGCGGCGCATCGATGCCCTGCGCCTCCTGCGCCACGCCCCCGCCGTAACCAACCTCAGGCTGATCGACGGCGCCTCGAAGGAACGGCTCTCTGTGTCGCGAATCGGCCTCAACCGCGTCGAGAGCGGAGATGACGCATCGGCGGATCCGGCGGTCTTGGGAGCTCGGACCGGGCAAGCTTGGTTCGGTCCCGTCACCTACCACCGCAACTCCGAACCGTACATGACCGTGGCCGTGGCCGGGAACCGAGCCGCTGCGGGCATCGCGATCGCCGAGATCAATCTCAAGCTGATCCTAGACGTCATCGTGGGGATCCGGATCGGCGAGACCGGACAGGCCTTCGTCCTCGACCGGCCGGGCCGGCTCATCGCGCATCCCGACATCAGCCTCGTCCTACGCGGCACCGCGGACCGGACGGCCGAGAACCTTCAAGCACTGCGGGCTGCAATCCTCGCGCAGGATGGGCGCGCGGTCGCCGGCACGGACCCGGCGGGGCGCGCGGTGGTTGCCGCATTGGCGCCCGTCCAGGGTCCGGACTGGAGCGTGATCGTCCACCAGCCGGCCGCCGAGGCGTTCGGACCGATCCACGCCGCCTTCTGGCGCCTGCTCGGCCTGCTGCTCGCCGGCACGGGCTTCGCCGCCGCGCTCGCCTACTGGCTCGCCGGCCGAATGACTGGGCCAATCCGCTTGCTGGAGGACGGCGCGGCCCGTATCGGGGCCGGCCAGTTCGATCACCGCATCGACATCGCGAGGATCGATGAGCTTGGGCGACTTGCGACTCGCTTCAATCAGATGGCACGCGAGGTCGCGATCTCGCGGGAGCGCTCGGAGCGCATCGACCGGCTCAAACGCTTTCTCGCGCCGCAGGTCGCCGAGCTCGTGGACCGGGCCGGCGATGACAGCGTCCTCGATGGACAGCGCGTCGAGGTCGTCGTCGTCTTCGGCGACCTGCGCGGCTTCACCCCGTTCTCCGCCAGATCTCAGCCGACCGTGATCATGGACGTGCTGGGCGAATACCATGCGGCGGTCGGTGCGACCGTGAACCACCACGGCGCGACGCTCGTGAGCCTCGCCGGCGACGGCGTCATGATCCTGGTGAACGCGCCCGTGGCCTGCCCCGAGCCGGCGTTGCGGGCCATTCGCATGGTCATCGAGATGCAGGCGACGGTGCAGGCTCTGGCCGCGACTTGGCGGGCGCGCGGCCATGCGCTCGGCTTCGGGATCGGGCTGGCGATGGGACCCGCCACGGTCGGGCGCATCGGCTCCGACAGCCGGATGGACTACACGGCCATCGGCACGGTGACGAACCTCGCATCGCGCCTGTGCGCCTCGGCTCAGGACGGCGAGATCCTCGTCGACCGCACGGCGGCCGAGGCGATCGAGGGCGGTGTCCCTCTCGTGTCACTCGGGACGCGGCGCCTGAAGGGTTTCGACGATCCGGTTGCCGTCTTCGCCGTGGCCGCTGGTCAGGGAACCGACGCTCGCCCAAAGTCGGGCGCGGCGGCGTGATGCTTTGCGCTTGGCGAGGAGCGAGGGGATGAGGCGACGCGCCATTCTCATCGGGCCGATCACCGCTCTGATCGGCGGCGTCATTCCCCGTGCGGTGCGGGCGCGAGCGCCGACGCTTCCGGTAATCGGCTATCTCGGCTCCGAGACGCCCGAGCGCGTTGCCAGCCGGCTTGAGGCCTTTCGCGGAGGGCTTGCCGATGCTGGGTTCGTCGAGGGGCGCGACGTCGCGATCGCCTTTCGCTGGGCAGACGGGCGCTACGAGCGGCTGCCCGCGCTGGCGAAGGAGCTGGCCGGTAGCGGGATCGCGGTCTTGGTTGCCCCAGGCGGTGCGCCCGTGGTGCTTGCCGCGCGGGCGGCGACCGAGACCATTCCGACCGTCTTCGAGATGGGCGGCGATCCCGTTGTCCTCGGCCTGGTGGACGATCTCGCTCGGCCGCGCGGCAATCTCACAGGTGTGTCGAGCCTGAGCGTCGAGGTCTCGAACAAGCGGCTCGAGCTCATGCGGGAGCTGTTTCCGACGACCGCCGCCCTCGCCGTCGCGGTCAATCCGACCAGTCCCACGGCCAGCTCGCAGGTAGCCGGACTCCAGGCGTCGGCGGGAAGCCTTGGCCTGCAGCTCCATGTGCTCGAGGCCAGCCGCGAGGATGAGTTCGAGGCGCTTTCCACGACGCCGCGCCGGCTTGGGGTGCCCGGCCTCGTCTTCACCTCCGACCCCTTCTTCGCCTATCGCAGCGCGCATCTTGCGATCCTCGCAAATCGCCATCGCCTTCCCGCGATCACCCAATCCCGCGATTTTCCCAATGCCGGCGGGCTGCTGAGCTACGGAGGCGACTTCACGCAGACGCATCGCCAAGCCGGCATCTATGCCGGCCGTCTGCTCCGGGGCGAACAGCCACGCGACCTGCCGGTCCAGCTCGTCACGAAGGTTGAACTGTTCGCCAACGCCGGGGCGGCCACACGCCTCGGCGTGACTTTGCCGCCCTCAATCTTGAGCAGCGCGGACGTGGTGATCGAGTAGCGATCCGACGCCCACGGCCCGTCGGCGACCTTCGCGATCAGCGTGCACCGCGAAAGCGCGGCAAGAGCATGCCCGCCTCGCGGCGATAGCGTCGGTAGCGATCGCCGAAGAAGGCGACGAGGTCGCGCTCCTCCAATTGGATGCCGACGAAGATGTAGGCGGTCGCGACTGCGGCGAACAGCAGATGGCCGGCCGTCATCGTCGGCGTTGCCCAGAAGGCGACGACGAAGCCGAGGTAGATCGGGTGCCGGACGTGCCTGTAGAGAAAGGGTGTCTTGAATACGGCCTCGCCCGGTGCAGTCGAGCGCTTGCCATGGACGGCCTGCTTGAGCCCGAAGAGGTCGAGATGGCTGATCATGAAGGTGCTGGCGAGGACAACCAGCCAGCCGATCCAAAATAGTCCTGAAAGGAGTTCCACCGCGACCGGCTCAGAGATCGACCAAACGACCGCCGGGAGCGGACGCCATTGCCAGAACAGCAGCAGCAGTGCGAGGCTCGCTAGAAGGACGTAGGTGCTGCGCTCGATGGGCTTTGGGACGATGCGTGTCCACCAGACTTTGAAGCGCGGACGCGCCATCACGCTGTGCTGGAGCGCGAAGAGGGCGAGCAGGGAGACGTCAACGAGGACGGCGAGTCCCGGATCGACGAGCGGCCCGTCGTCTACAGTCTTCGGAACGACGGCGCGTCCGAGAAAGCCGACGGCGTAGAGGAACGCCAGCAGGAAGATCGCGTAGCAAATCAAGGCGTAGGTCAGGCGGGCAGCGCGCGACATGGAACATCTCCAGCGACAAAGGCGTGATCGGCCGTGCTCCGAGGCCCGGTCACGACCCGGTGCCTTGCGGCCCGAACTTTCATCCGGCCAACCACCCACCTGCGTCCGTGATCGCCGTCACAGACGCGGAGCGGCGCCCCGGTATGTCGGCCTCCTCAGCCGAGGAGGATCAGGTGACCGCTGCGTTCTCTATCTTAAAACTGTGGTTCGACTGCCGCCGTACACAGCGCGAACTCGCCTTGTTCAGCGAGCGCGACCTCGCGGATCTCGACCTCATCAGATCCGATATGACGCGTGCCGCCGCCTTCAGGGCTGCACGATAGTCGCCGCGGCCGTCCGCGGTGCATACTGCACTTCTCCGCCACTACGCCGACCTTCCGGGCGGATGGCGAGTTCGCGGTCACTCTAGTATGATTGCACCGCCGTCCGACCTCACGGTTCGGTCGGGTCCGCAGCTCCAACCGGAGCCAGTTCTGTGGGCGATCCGGCGCAGTTCGAGCGTTTGCTGTCCGCCAGACCCTTCTTCGGCCGCCTCGAATCCGACACGCGGCGGGCCGTCGCTGCCCTTTGCGTCACCCACAGTCTTGCCCGCGGCGAAACCCTGTTCCTGAAGGACGACCCGGCGGACGCGTTCTACGCGATCCGCCGCGGCGAGATCCGGATCACGGCCGGCACCGGCGCGGGCCGGCGCATGACGCTCAACATACTCGGTCCGGGCGACATTTTCGGCGAGATCGCGCTATTCGATGGTCGGCCGCGTAGCGCGGACGCCGTTGCGGCCGAGCCGGCGGAGCTGTTCGCGGTCCGCCGCCGCAACATGCTGGACCTCGTTGGCCAGCACGCCGACTTGTCGATGCGGGTCATCGAGCTTCTGTGCGAGCGCCTGCGCTTCGCCAGTGCGCGACTCGAAGAGGCGGTGCTGATGCCGTTGCCTGCGCGGATCGCGCGACGCCTGTTAGGCTTGGCGGAGGATTTCGGCAGCGAGATTCATATCTCGCAGGACGACATCGCTGACTTCGCGGGTACGACCCGCGAAACGGTCAACAGGCAACTCCAGTCTTGGCGTCGCCAGGGCATGCTCGACCTCCACCGCAATCGCGTCGTCGTACGCGATCCTGCTGCCCTTGCTTTGGCCGCCTTGTCATTTTAAGTCCCTCGGCTGAGTCGCTGTGAACGTCCGTTCCCTGAGCTTCAAAGCAGACGCGCTGCTTACGGCGAAACTCTGTCGGCCGCTTAGTCGACTTTCGCGGGTTCTCCGAACCAGCCGCTATAGCAGCTCAGCTCGCGGGTCTCAGTTGCGTCAACATCTGACCTCGGGCCGATAGCCGCTGAACCGCCGCTTCCGACCCTTCGCGGACCCGCGGAAGGTTCGCTTCCAGGCTGCTTGACGACAGAGGGTTACGACCGGGTTGGGTGGTTTTCCGCCTGTCTGCTTCCGGGCAGCGGGGGCATCGAAGCGGACAAGCCGCGGGGACCGCTCACGACCCTTCTCGGACCCTCAGAAGGTTTGTTTACCGGCAATCTGAGCGGCTTTGAATGAACGAGGCTGGCCGATGGCAGCTGGTCTACTTCGGAGGTGTTCTGTCGGAAAAGCGGACGCGCGGCTTTCGACCCATGCCAGCCGCCTGGACCGCCGATAGCACTTCCCGAATGCCGCTGTTCGTCTGCCGCTGTCCGGCAACTGCAGACCGGGGTAGGAAGCGAGCCTCGACGCCGCGGCCAAATCCGGACGCTCTGCAGCCGACCCAGCAATGCCGTGGGTCACCCTGTCGGATGCGCCAGAAAGCAGCCGCTGGCTGATCTCTACTGTGTGATCAGCAGCTTGCCGCTGATCGGCCCCACGCCCTTGGGCACCGGGACGCTCGTCGCGTCGTAGTTGGCGTTGAGGTAGAGGTTCGGCCCCTCGTAGAGGTTCACTGTCCGCCGTCAGCACGCCCGAGACAGATTGAGGGTCTTCACGAACGGAGGATGGCTGGTTCATCGTAGCCCCCAGGAGCGAAGATGAAACAGACGTCCGGGCCGGCGCGGAAGCCGGCAGAAGCCGTGATCAAAGACATTCGCCGCGTCACGCGCCGGCAGTTCTCGGCCGAAGAGAAGATCCGCATCGTGCTGGATGGCCTGCGCGGCGAGGACAGCATCGCCGAGCTGTGCCGGCGCGAGGGCATCGCCAGCTCGATGTACTATGGCTGGTCCAAGGACTTCCTGGAGGCCGGCAAGAAGCGGCTGGCCGGCGACACGGCCCGTGCCGCGACCGCCGACGAGGTCCAGGACCTGCGTCGCGAGGCGGGTGCGCTGAAGGAGGTCGTGGCCGATCTCGTCCTGGAAAACCGCCTGCTGAAAAAAGTATGACCGGGGCTGGGGGCGACGAGGCATGAGGTACCCGGCCTCCAAGAAGCTGGAGATCATCCGGCTGGTCGAGCAATCCCATCTGCCGGTGCGCTCCACCTTGGACAAGCTCGGCGTCACCCGGGCGACGTTCTACCGGTGGTACGACGCTTTCCAGCGTGGCGGCCCCGAGGCATTGGCGGATCGCCCGTCCCGACCCAGCCGGGTCCGGAACCGGTTGCCCGCCGAGGTTCGCGATCAGATCGTCGCTCTCGCACTGGAGGAGCCAGAACTCAGCCCACGCGAATTGGCGGTGCGCTTCACCGACGAGCGGCGCTACTTCGTCTCGGAGGCGACCGTCTACCGCCTGCTCAAGGCCCAGGATCTGATCACCAGCCCGGCTTACATCGTGATCAAAGCCGCCAACGAGTTCCAGGACAAGACCACCGCACCCAACCAACTCTGGCAGACGGACTTCACCTGTCTGAAGGTGATCGGCTGGGGCTGGTACGACCTCTCGACCGTGCTCGATGACTTCTCGCGCTACATCGTGGCGTGGAAGCTGTGCGCGACGATGCAGGTCGGCGACGTCACCGCCACGCTCGACCTCGCGCTGGCGGCGGCCGGGCTCGATCATGTGCAGGTGGCGCATCGGCCGCGGCTGCTCTCCGACAACGGGCCTAGCTACGTCGCGGGTGATCTGGCCGACTGGCTCGGCAGCCGGGGCATGACCCATATCCGCGGCGCGCCCCGCCATCCTCAAACGCAGGGCAAGATCGAGCGCTGGCACCAGACGCTCAAGAACCGCATCCTGCTCGAACACGCCTAGGTAGGGGACTCATTCAGGTCCTAGGTAGGGGAGTCATTCAGGTCCATGCGATGACAGAGGAAACTAGCGCGACGGCTGCGAGATAGTTGCAGGCTAGGCGATCGTAGCGGGTCGCGACGCGCCGCCAGTTTTTGAGGTGGCCGAACAGCCGCTCGATCCGATTGCGCCGCCGGTAGGCGACCCGGCTGTGCTTATAGGGTACCGTCCGGGTGGCCGTGGATGGGATGGTGGCGATCACCCGGTGGCTCTTCAGCCAATCTCTCAAGCTCTGTGCGTCGTAGGCCTTGTCGGCGATCAGACGCTTGGGCGGCACCACAGCGCACAGCAGGGGCAGCGCCATGGTGA
>NZ_FNWP01000056.1:0-11849 GCF_900108435.1 Methylobacterium sp. 275MFSha3.1
AAGCAGAGTGGGACCCAGCTCGCGGATACCATCAGGGCCAGCGGTCAACATGAACGACTGCATCGACAGGCCGGACACAAGACTGCACCCGACCAACGCGTCAGAAGCTCTATTCGCCACTTGCAATGCGGGAGCCATCCACACAGGACAGGCTGCAATCGGCCAGCATCTGCCACCACGAAGCGCCCGCCTGAACGTCTCAGATGGGTGGATTGCCGCCGGTCTTCTTTCGCGCAAAATTCGACAAGAGCCGACCTCAAAATTTAAGTCAAACACCTATCAGGTTGACCGAACCGAAGTGATGATGGCTCGATGTAAGCAGCCGCATTGAGCCGGTGTCTGTGGTCTTGCTCACGGCGCCAAGCCCATGAAATCTCGCATCGGAGCGGGATCGGTCCGGAGAGCTGAGGCCTGTCCCTCATAGACGACATGGCCGTTGTTGAAGCCGTAGACCCGGTCGGCGAAGCTCAGGACCGCCGCGACGTTCTGCTCGACCACGACGATCGTGCGCCCTTCCTGGGCAAGACGCTTCGTCAACTCGACCAGATCCTGCACGATCAGGGGGGCCAGCCCCTCGAAGGGCTCGTCGAGGAGCAGGATGCGGGGGTCGCGGATCAAGGCGCGGGCGATCGAGAGCATCTGCTGCTCGCCCCCTGAAAGGGTTCGCCCCCGCGAGGTGCGTCGCTCCTTCAGCCGAGGGAAGACATCCCAGATCCGGTCGATGGGCCAGGCCTTCGGCGCGGTCAGCCGCGCGACGCGCAGGTTCTCCTCGACGGTCAGTCCGCCGAACACCGCCCGCTCCTCGGGCACGAGTTGCATGCCCACCCGGGCGATCTTCGAGGGGGGAAGCCCATGGATCGGCTTCCCGTCCAGCCGGATCGCGCCGCGCCGGGGGCTCAGCACGCCCATGAGGGTGCGCAAGGTCGTGGTCTTACCCGCGCCGTTGCGGCCGAGCAGAGCCACCACCTCGTTTTCCTCGACCCGCAGGGAAACGCCGAACAGGACGTGCGAATCCCCATAGAGGGTATCGATGCCCTCGACTTCGAGCAGGCTCATGCGGCGCTCCCGACAATGGCATCGGCCTCAGCGGGTCCGGCCCCGAGATAGGCCCGCTGCACGGCGGCGTCCCGGCGGACGCTGTCAGCGGGGCCATCGGCCAGCAGTCGGCCTTCGCAGAGGACGGTGATTCGCTCGGCCAGCTCGAAGATCGCGTCGAGGTCGTGCTCCACCACGACGACTGTGCAGGCCTTCGCGATGCGCCGGATCAGGGCGCAGGTCGCCGCCCGTTCCGAAAGGCTCATGCCCGCCAGCGGCTCATCGAGGAGCAGGACGTTCGGGCTGGTGGCCAGCGCCATGCCAATTTCGAGGCGCCGCTTCTCGCCATAGGCCAGGACGCTCGCCGGTGTGTTGGCACGTGCGCCGAGATCGAGGAGGTCCATCAGCGTCGCGATCTGAGCCTCCACCTCGGGGCGGCCCTCGGCGGGGGCGAGGAGATCGAGGCGGAAGCGGCCCCGCGCCCGTGCCAGCGCGGCGACCCGCAGGTTCTCCCGCACCGACAAGTTGAGAAAGAGCTGGTTGAGCTGGTTGCTCTTCGCGACGCCTCGCTGGGCCGCCCGGCTCACCCCGCCACCGGTTAGCCGCTCTCCGAACAGCAGCACCTCGCCCGCGCTGGGGCTCACCTCGTCGGAGAGCATCTTGAACAGGGTGCTCTTGCCCGCCCCGTTCGGCCCGATGACCGCGTGGATCGAACCCCGGCGTACGGTGAAGCTCACCCCGTCTACCGCCTTCAGGCCGCCGTAGTGGCGGGCCAGCCCGCGCGCCTCCAGGGCGATTTCGCCATGGGCACTGCGTCCATCGACGTCCGGGCGCGGCATCGGCAGGGCGATCTCGGCCGGGATGGCCCGGACCGGCGCTTCGCCCGTGGCCTCGATCGCCTCGGTCCGGGCGAGTTCCACGTGCAGGCGGCGGGCCTCCCGGCGGCGGTGCCAGAGGTGCAGGATTTCCCCGCAGATGCCCCGGCGCAGGCCGATCACGAGGCCGATGAAGGCGAGGCCCAGGACGAGCTTCCACAGGGGGCCGAGGCCGGGGATGAGTTGCAGGTTGTCACGCAGCCAGAGCCAGAGGGCCGCGCCGACGAGCGGCCCGACCAGCGTGCCGACGCCACCGACGATGGTCTGCACCACGAGTTGCCCCGAGGTCTCCAGGGCGAAGGCGTCGGGCGGCATGTAGCTCTGGAACGGCCCGAGCATCGCCCCGGCGAGGCCGGCATAGAGGGCGGCGATCGTGAAGGCGGCGAGCTTGTAGGCCGGGACGTCGTGGCCGAGCATCGCCACGCGGGCGGTGTTTTCCTTCACCGCCCGCAGGATCAATCCCACGGGGGATTTCGCGATACGGCGGGCCAGGACGAAGCCGATGAGGAAGGTGGCCGCCAGCAGCGCATACATCGGCAGCCCGGCGGTGAAGCGCGTCGCGCTCGCCCCGAAGCCGATCGTGGGCAGGGGCACCCCGGCGATGCCGTTCTCACCGCCGGTCCAATCGGAGAGCGGTGAGTTCTGGATGAAATAGGCCATCTGGCCGAAGGCCAGGGTGATCATGGCGAAGTAGATGCCAATGCGCCGCACGGCGAGCCAGCCGACGAGGAGGCCGAACAGCCCTGCGGCTAGCGTCCCGGCCAGGAGGGCGAGCCAGACGCTCCCCACTGTGCCGGAGACGAGGAGAGTGGCGGCGACGAAACCGCCCGTGCCGTAGAAGGCGGCTTGCCCGAAGGAGAGGAGGCCCGCGAGTCCGAATAGGATGTCGAGCCCGAGGCCGAACAGCGCCCAGTTGAGCGCGCGCGACAGCAGATCGTGCGAGAAGCCGAGCGGCGGAAGCAGGACGGGGGCGGCCAGGAGGAAGGCGGCGAGCGCCAGTTCGGGGAGGATGCGGCGCAGGGCAGAAAGCATCACACGCGGCCCTCCGTGCCGAACAGGCCCTGCGGGCGGGCCACGAGCACGAGGGCCATCAGGCCGTAGAGCATCACCTCCGAATAGGCGGAGCTGAAGGCGCTCGTCAGGCTGATGATCTCGCCTGCGATGAGCCCGCCTACCACCGCGCCGGGGAACGAGCCCAGCCCGCCCAGCACGATGACCACGAAGGATTGCACCATGAAGGTCGCGCCCATGTCGGGCGTCACCGAGACGACGGGGGCGTAGAGCATTCCCGCGAGCCCCACGGCGACGATGCCGATGGCGAAGACGAGGAGGAAGGTGCGACGCACGTCGATGCCAAGGATGCCGACCATGCCGGCATTCTCGATCCCCGCCCGCACCAAGAGGCCGATCGCCGTGCGGTACAGGACGAGGTAGAGGGCCAGAAGAAGCGCCGCGACGATGCCGATCAGTTGGAGCCGGTATGTCGGGTAGACGAGGAATCCGAGTTTCGTCGCCCCGACGCCCCAGGAGGGCACCGGCACGCGCTGGCTGTTCCCGCCGAACCACGCGCGCAGCGCCTCCACGAGCACGATGCCGATGCCGTAGGTGACGAGGATCTGGTCCTCGTCGGGCCGCGCGTAGAAGTGGCGGATCACCAGCCGCTCCATGGCGAAGCCGATGATCAGCATGACCGCACAGCCACCGAGCAGGGCGAGCAGGAAGGAATGCGTCGCCGACATCATCACGAAGGCGGTGTAGGCGCCCACGGCGAACAGCGCGCCGTGGGCGAAGTTGAGCACGCCGAGCGTGCCCAGAATGATGGTGAGGCCGCTGGATACGAGCGCCAGCAGGCTTCCGAGGGCGAGGCCGTTGAAGGCCTGGGAGAGGAGAACCGCCGTGCTCGGCATGTTGGCCTCCTCAGGTGTAGGAGCCGAGCTTGCAGCCGAACAGGTCGGGCGGGTTCATCACGCTCTCGCCCTCGACCACGTCCACGACCTCGTAGAAATCCTCCGGGCCCTTCATCGCGCCGGGCGCCTTGCCCTTCAGGATCGGGATCGGGCGGACCATCTGATGGTCCTCGGCGCGGTAGTAGACCTTGCCGATGGTCGAGTCGTAAGGCTGGCTCTTCGAGGCCTCCATCGCCTTGATCATGTCCACGGGATTGAACCCGCCGACGCGCTCTACCGTGAGCGCCCAGAGATAGGTCTGCATGTAGGCGATATGCGCACCCCAGCGCGGGTGATACTTGTTCTTCTCCAGGAAACTCGCCACGAACGTCTTGGCCAGCGGGTAGCGGTCCTCCAGCGTCCACCAGAAATCACAAGAGCCGTAGACGTCCTGCATCAGCTCGGCGCCCAATTCCTTGTCCTGGAAGGAGGACAGGTTCGGCACCACGAGCTTCATGCTCGACAGGACGCCGAATTGCTCGGCCTGCTTGGTCGAGGCCACCGCATCGGCCCCGAAGCAGATGTTCACGAAGACGTCGGCGCCGCTATTGGCGATGTTGAGCAGCGCCGAGCTGTAATCGGCGGTGCCCAAGGGCACCGTCTCCTTCAGCACCTGCGTCCAGCCCGATTCCTTGGCGAATTTAGCGAAGGAGTCATAGACCGTCTGGCCGTAGGTGTAGTCCGGCACCAGGAAAGCCATCTTGCGCTTCGGACCGAGCGCTTTGGCGACCACCGGAGCCAGCGCCTTGGCAGCCATGTAGGCGTTCTGCTGCGAGCGGAAGCCATAACGCTGGCAATTCTTGCCGGTGACGTCGTTCGAGCCGGCGATGCCGACCATGTAGAGGACCTTGTCGCGACTCGCGAGTTCTTCGAGAGCGATCGCTTCCGAACTGCTCACCGAGCCCGAGAACTGAATCGCCTTGTCGCGCTGGATAAACTGCGTCGCCGCCTGCACCGCGACGTTGGGCTTCCCCTCAGTGTCGGCGACCTTGTACCGGATCTGGCGCCCGAGAACGCCCTTGCGCTTGAGGCCCCAGGCGGCCGGGATCTCGCCGCCCGCATTAATCTGCGCGATGGCGAGTTCGTAGCCGAGCTTCAGGTCGTTGCCATCACCCGAGAAGACCCCGGTCAACGGCATGTTCAGGCCTACGAAAACGGAATCCGCGCCGACGCCATCCGGGAAGGTGCCGATCCCGGCGGGCGATTGCGCCCGGGCCAAGCCCGGCAGCATCAGCCCGGCGGCGCCCCCGAGGAGCAGCTTGCGACGGTCGAACAGCATGGCGGATCTCCGCTGAAAGGGGGGTCGGAAGGAAGCTCAGCAAGTCACGCGCCGTCGCCGGGAAGCGCGGCGGGGAGGGGTATGGTCGAAGGCGAGAAATCAGGATCGCGGAAGGTCGCGGGCGCGAGGCGGCGGCGGTTCACCGTCAGATCGAACACGTCGAAGCGGTTGTAGTAGCCGACCACGTCATGGAACTGCTTCGGCTCGATGCAGGAAGCGAGATCGATGTCGGCATAGAGGATCCCCTCCTCTTGCAGCGCCTCGCCGATCTGTGCGCCGGTCGGATCGAGGAAGAACGAGGCCGCGCGCGGCGTCCCTTCCAGCACGTCCGCGGCGCGGGGATCGCAGGCGGCGATGATGTCGAAGGCCCTGCGGTCGAGCACGCTAGCGGTGACGAGGCCGAAGACCTTGGCCTCGAAGCAATGGGCGCCCGCCCGGAGCCGGTTGGCCGCGAGGTTGTCGTAGTTGCCACCGCCCGCCGGACGGCGCGTCGGCCAGACCGGCGGCCAGGACGAGATGTGAAACTGCTCGCCCTGGGCCATCAGGCTGTAGCGAGCGAGCGGGTTGGTATTCTCGCCACAGATGAGCTGGCCGATCCGCCCGATCGCCGTCTCCACGACCTTTAGCCCGGCCCCGTCGCCCGCCGCCCAGATCAGCTTCTCGTAGAAGGTCGGGACGAGCTTGCGGTGGTGGTTCAGGATCTCGCCAGTCTCGCCGATCAGCAGGTTGCTGTTCCACAGGCAGGCGACGCTGACGGGCGAGCGCTCGCTGAGGCCGAGGGAGACGACGACGCCCGCCGCCTTCGCGGCCTCGCGGATGCGGGCGATCTCCGGCCCCTCGATCAGGACCGACTGGTCGGCCATGCGCGCGAACAGGTCGTGGTTGTCGATCGGCGCCGCGAGGGCGGCCCAGACCGGGAAGGCCGGGATGAAGGTTTCCGGAAAGGCTACGAGGGCCGCGCCGGCCCTGGCCGCCTCGTGGATGAGCGAGACCGCCTTGTCCGTGGTCGCCCTCGCGTCGAGGAAGACCGGTGCGGCATGGATCGCGGCTGCCTTGAAACGGGGATGCATGGTTGGCCCTTTCGAGGCCGAGCTTAGGCACCCGCGCCGCCGCTTGAAGCGGACAAATCCGCAAGCGCCCTTGCACGCATCCCAAGCCGCCGAGGTGGCGCGAGTCTTGCGGTGCAAGAGACCATGCGCGCCCTCGCTCAGCTCGACTGGGATGACCTGAAGGTCTTCGTCCATGCCGCCCGTGGGGGCAGCCTCGCGGGGGCCGCCAAGAGGCTACGGGTTGATCAATCGACGGTCAGCCGCCGCCTCGCCCATTTGGAATCCGCGCTCGGCGTCTCCCTGTTCGAGCGCGTGCCGTCAGGCCTTCGGCTGAGTGAGGCCGGCCAACGCCTGCTCCGCCATGCCGAGCGGGTCGAGAGCGCCATCATCGCTATGGAGGAAGAAGTCACCCCCGGCTCGGGACAGGCCGGAGGCCGCGTCCGGCTCGCGACGATGGAGGGTATCGCCTCGCTCTACCTCGCGGAGCGGTTCTTGCAGTTGCACGAGACGCATCCCGACCTCACCGTCGAGCTGCTGACCTCACCCCAGACGGTCTATGTGAACCGCCGGGAGGCAGACCTCTTCCTGAGCTTCTTCAAGCCACCGGGGCAGGGGCTCGTCTCAGAGCGGATCGGCCGCTTCCGGCTTGGGCTCTACGCCTCACCGGGCTACCTCGACCAGGCGGGAATACCGCGATCCATCAAGGATCTGGAGCGCCACGCCTTCGTCACCTACGTCGAGGATCTCGTGCAGGTCGATTGCGTGCGTTGGCTCGACGAGATCATTGTGAACCGGCGTACTGTGTTTCATTCGACAAGCATGATCGCCCAGAAACAGGCGGCGGCCGGCGGGCTCGGCATTGTCCTTCTCCCAAGCTTCGCGGTTGCTGGACGTGACCTCCTGGTCCCTGTAATGCACGATGACTTGTCGACGACCCGAGATCTCTGGCTTAACGTCCACACCGACCTGCAATTCTCGCCCCGCATTAGGGCAGTCTCGGCGTTCCTGAAAACCCTGTTCCGCTCCGACCCCTCGCTGCAGGTTGGTCTTCGGCTTTCGCAATCGGTCTCGGTTTCAGGGTCCGCAATATCTTCGAAGGACTGGCCCGAACTCGCCCAGGCCGGTTGATTATTTTTGCTGAAAAATATCAATAATTGTTGGTTGATTGATATTTATAGAATTCATTCAGGTGGATAATTAGTATACTACCGTTTTGTTCGACCTTCCTTCTGCGATCTGAATTCCATTCTAGTGCAAATGTCCCTTTGGGGAACCGCACCAATCGTTTCCTGTGGCCAAGGTGTGTCGATAGGAGGCTGTCTGCTTCCCGGCAGCTACTCCCAAAAGCGGACCGACGGTTTTCGGCCATCTGCTGCCACGTTTCGCTTGCCTGCACGTCTCAGATGGGTGGTTTTCCGCCCGTCCGCTTCTGGACGGCGGATGCATCGAAGCGGACATCGTCCACGCGCGCTTACAGGGAGAGAACATATCATCGGCGATTGTCTCCGCCGGGTCTCAGTTCGTCGATGTGGTACGCCATCGAGGGTGCCAGTCGCGCGATGTGTGGCTGCCATCGTGCCCGTTGCGCGACATAAATCTCGGCGCCTGCCTCGTTGGGCATCGCCTCGATCCCAGCTGTAGAGAGTTGCCTAACAGCTTCTGCAAAGCGGGTGCGCCACGCCTCGCTCTCGGCTCTGCTGACGTCCGCTGGCGTGGGCATATCTCCGGGTAAGAATGTCGTTTCAAGCGTGACCACGAGCAGCATGGCGACGCGCCAGATTGCGTCGACGGCGGCAGCCTCCTTCAGCCATGCGCCTGTCGGCCTCCGATCCCGCTGCGGATCAGCGACACCGTGTCGAGGGCGACGAAGACTTGTGCCGAGACCGAATAAAAGGGCTGACGGAAGCGAAAGTAGAACAGCACGGGATAGAAGTGATGCGCCTCCTTCATCTCGGACAAGGACGCCGCCAGATCGGCCAGATGGGTGTAGCCTGAACTAAACTGTCCCTGTGGCCCGAGCCGCGCCAGCAACTCGGCCGCATCGGCGCTCTCACCCGTCAGGAGATGCAGCTTCAGCCCGAGGGCATTGCGTTGCCGGAGGGCGCTGTAGACCTGCATCACGTAGGTCAGGACCAGCGACGTCGCCGACATGCCGACGAGGGAGTTTACAAGATAGAGGATGCGGTAGCTATCGGTGACCGGCTTGAAGTCGCTGGCCCCCACGATCGCCATGCTGCTGCCGCCCGCGTAGAGGGCGGTCATGAAGTCGGCCGGCGTCTCGCCACTGCTCGCCCGAACCGCCACACCGAGCGCGGGGTGGATGATCAGGCCGGCTCCGAGGGTAAGCCCCAAGGCCCAGAGCAGGACGTAGACGATGAGGATGACCGGGCCGCAGAAGGACAGCACGGCGCCCCGCTTCTGCCCGGCCGCATCGGCGGCGGCGCGGAAGATCGCCCAAGTGAGATGGGCGATCCTGTCCGCGATCAGACCTGTCCCGATGCGCGCGTAGAGGACCGTCAGGAAGATGTCGGCGAGGACGAGGCTCATGACGAGCACGCCCGATGCCTGTTCGAGGACGGGCAGGATCAGGCCAGACATCCTTCCGACCTCAGGCGTTCGTTAGGGTCCAAGGACGCATCGCTTCTGGGCCGATGATGTCGGGCGGCGGTTTGAAGCCGCGTGCCGCGCCCCGCATCGCCTCGGCACGACGGCGGAAGCCGCTGCGGCGGCGGTAATCGCGTCGGACCCTCTCAGACGGAGCGAGGGGGGCTTCCGAGAGGCTCCGCGCACAGATCACGTCGATTGCGGTAACACCGGCCAGAGCCACAAGAGCGGTCAGCACGTTGTCCTTGCGCGGGTTATGGCCCTCCAGCCCGGGCAGCACCGTGGCGATGTCGAGCGCGTCGCCGGCCACGCGTACCGAGATCCACGGGGTCGGGTCGCTTGCACCCAGGATCCCGGCCCCTTGGAGGAGTTCGCGCACGCCGTAGGCTCGGATGACTGGAGCCGAGCGCGGCATTCCGAGCCATCGAGCGATGGCTCCTGCACACGCCAATTCGGTCACCCCGAGGCCAATCGAGAACCAACCTAAGCCTTGGGCAAGCTCCCGAGTTGCGGGATCTGGTCTGCGGCGCGGGTCTGAAACGAGATAGCTCGGCAACTCGGAGCGATCGGGATCGCCGCTTCGGCGGCGTTGAGACATGGCCTCAGACATGCTGACTTCCTCGCTGGAGCACGGAGGGCGAAGTGAGCAGGCCCGCCATAGCTCGACGGGCCGCGAAACTACTCAGGGTCTGAGCACGACCTTGATGCAGTTGTCCTTCTTGTCGCGGAAGGTCTTGTACATCTCGGGACCTTGATCGAGCTTGGCCCGATGGGTGATGACGAAGGACGGGTCGATCTGACCGTCGTCGATGCGCTTGACGAGGTCATCGGTCCATCGGTTCACGTGGGTCTGCCCCGTGCGGATGGTCAGACCCTTGTTCATGAGGGCTCCCATCGGCACCTTGTCGATGAGCCCGCCATAGACGCCCGGGATCGACAGGATGCCGGCGGGCCGGCAGACATAGATCATCTCGCGCAGCACTGAAGCGCGGTCGCTCTCCAGCATCACCGCCTGCTTGACGCGGTCGTAGGCGTGTTCGAGCGCGCGTGGTGAATGCGCCTCCATACCGACGGCGTCGATACACTTCTCTGGGCCCTTGCCGCCCGTGAGTTCGTTCAGCCGCTCGACCGTGCTTTCCTGGCTATTGTCGATGGTGATCGCACCACCCGCGCGCGTCATCTCCAGGCGCTCGGGCACGCTGTCGATGCAGACCACCTGCTTGGCACCGAGCAGGAGTGCCGATCGGATCGTCATCTGCCCGACCGGACCAGCGCCCCAGACCGCGACCGTATCGGTCGGCTGGATATCGGCCTGTACAGCCGCCTGCCAGCCAGTCGGGAAGATGTCGCCGAGGAACAGCACCTGCTCGTCGGTCAGGTTCTCCGGAACCTTGATGTGCGTCTTGTCGGCAAACGGCACGCGGACGTACTCGGCCTGCCCGCCCTGGTACCCGCCCGTGAGGTGGGTGTACCCGAACAGTCCCGCGGTGGTGTGCCCGAAGGCTTTGTCGGCGATGTCCTTGTTGCGGTTCGAGCGTTCGCAGACGGAGAAGTAGCCGCGCTTACACTGGTCGCACTCGCCACAGATGATCGTGAACGGCACGACGATGCGCTCCCCTTTCTTGAGCGCGCCATTGACGCCTTTGCCGGTCTCGACGACTTCGCCCATGAACTCGTGGCCCATGACGTCGCCCTTCTCCATGCCGGGCATGAAGTGGTCGTAGAGGTGCAGGTCCGAGCCGCAGATCGCGCAGGCGGTGACCTTGATGATCGCGTCGCGATCATCCTCGATTTTGGGATCCGGAACCGTGTCGCAGCGGATGTCCTCAGTGCCGTGCCAAACCAGCGCCTTCATGGAACATCTCCTAACATGTATGAGCTTTTTCATTCCCCTGCGTTAGATCTTCTCGTCCGAAGCGGGCTTCAGCTTGAAAAGTTTCATGCCATGAGCGCGAAAAGCAAAATCTCAATGACACCCGTATCGACGTGTAACCTTGACAATAATTCATTCGATGATGATTTTCGATCGTTCTACAGATTGTTGGCGACCAGATTTGGCAAAACTATCTGGTGGACAAGACCGGTAGCCGCCGAGCTAATCCGGTGACGCGAACGGATACGCCCTGTCGGACCGGGCAAGTGCACACGACGTCTGCTTCAGCGCAGGCTTGGACCACCGGCATCGACCGCCGCAGGCCGGACGCTTAGTGTTTGCTTCGGGACGAAAGGCCAAGGTTCGGTTGCAACCCGAGCCGAAGTCGCTGGAAATTTGACGAACGGCTGCTTTTGAGAAGCGTCGATAGGTGTCGGCGCGACCGGGTTGGGTCGGCAGCGGCCCGTCCGCATCGGGAGAAGGTGGCCGCCGCTCAGGAGGTTGGGGGCGCCCCTCCGGATAATCCGTCGATCGCGGCCTCGATCGCGGCGACCGCCTCGTCCCGCGTGAGAAGGGCCGTATCCACCACTAGCCTGGGCGAGGTCCACGGCACGTAGTCGCGTTCCACGACTGACGACCAAGAGGGAAGCTCGAACCCGGCTATGTCCGCGGTTCTGGCCTCGACGCGGCGTCGATGCTCAACCCCATCGCTACAGATGACCTCGATCTCAAGGAGGCGCGCGTCCTCTCGGTGCGCTACGTCCCGCCAGCCCTTTCGGCTCTCCGGGACTGGATTGACGCTGTCGGCGATCACCAAGCTGCCGAGCCTGAGGTTCGATGCGGCAACGGCGAAGGCCACCACGTAACCTGCCGCACCGATCTCGGAGCCGAGCTTCGCTTGGTGGGTCAGCGCATGCTCGATCTCGTCCACACGGACGTAGGCAGCGGAACGCCTGACCGCGAGGGCCTTCCCCAAGGTCGTCTTGCCTGTGCCGGGTAGTCCGCCGAGGACGACGAGCATGCGGGCCTCCAGGGCTCTGCTACGTCCGCTTATAGGGTTAGCCGGGTTGATCGTGAACGACTGCGTCGGGTCGGTAGCAGGCCGTCTTGTGTGGATGGCTCCCGCATTGCAAGTGGCGAATTGAGCTTCTGACGCGTTGGTCGGGTGCAGTCTTGTGTCCGGCCTGT
>NZ_FNWP01000055.1:0-14607 GCF_900108435.1 Methylobacterium sp. 275MFSha3.1
CGGGCTCGCCCAGCCGGCGGCGGGCCTGCCGGCGGGCACGCGCCTCGACGCGCTCTACGCCGCCACCGGCCTCGACCTCGTGGTCACGCCGGCCGCCTACGGCAACCTCGCAGGCCTCGGCCTCGCCCAGACCGGCAACGCCCGGGCCGTGGGCGCGGCCCTCGACCTCGCCCGCCCGGCCGCCGGCACGCGGCCGGACGCGGCGCGGGCGCGGGTGTTCGACCCGCTCTACGCGGCCGGCCCGGCGACGCTGCCGGGCGGCCTGGCGAGCCTGTCGGGCCAGAGCTACGGCGACGCGGTGATGACCGACCTCGCCGCGCGCCGTCTGCTCTCCGACACGATCGACCGGCACCAGCGCGGGCTGGGCGGGGGCGCGGGCGCGTTCAGCGCGGGCGATCCGGGCCCGGGCCCGAACCGCACGGCGCTGCAGGTGCGCGGCGGCGCCGGGGCGGCGGAGCCGCCGCTGGCGGTGGGCGAGGGCCGGGTCTGGGCCGACGCGCTGTACGGGTTCGGCGCGCGCGCCGGCGACCGGGCGGCGGCGGGCGCCGGGTTCGACGCGGGCGGGCTGCTGATGGGCGTCGACCGCCAGGTCGGGGCGGACACGCAGGTCGGCGGGGCGTTCAGCTACCTGCGCGCGGGCGGCACGTCGCGGGGCGCGGGGCTGGGTCGGTTCACCACCGACAGCTACGGCGGGACGCTGTACGCGAGCACGCGGCTCGGCGCCGTGGTGCTGCGCGGCACGGCGGGCGTGTCGTACGCGGACGGGCGGGTGGACCGGACGGTGGCGCTGGGCGCGGCGGTGTCGCAGACCACCGGGCTGTCGTCGGGCTGGAACGGCGGGGTGTCGGGCTTTGCCGGCTACGCGCTGGCGACCGGCCTGCCGGTCGAGGTCGTGCCGGAGGTGGGCTTCAGCTACGACCGGCTGACGCGGGGCCGTGTGTCCGAGCGGGGCGGTCTGGTCGGGCAGGGCTTCGGCGGGCAGGGCTTCGGCGGGCAGGGCTTCGCGGTGGCCGACCTCGACGCGGCGCGCAGCCTGGTCGGCGGGCGGGTGACGAGCTGGGCGGTGGCGGGCATTCCGGACCTGCGCCTGGAGGGTCGGGCGTACTGGGCGCACGAGCTGGCCGACACGGCGGCTTTGATCCGCTCGAGCGTGTTCGGGGCGGGGTTCGCGGGCCGGACGAGCGCGCTGGGGCGGGACGGCGCGGTTCTGGGGGGGAGCCTGACGGGGGCGGTCGCCGCGGGCGTGCGGCTGTCGGTGGGCTATACCGGCGACGTCCGCCCGGGCGCCACCGCCCAGGTGTTCACCGCAGGCCTTCAGGCCGCGTGGTAGAGCATCGACGGACCTTCGAGCGTTCCTAGCTAGCCTTACGATCGGCGGATGCATGTCGTCGCCCGCCGATCGTTTACGTGGCCCCTCCCCCCGCATTCGGCCGGCATAGCCTCCGACGCATCATCCGATCGTGTCACTCTCCAGGTCGGCCTCCTCGTCGACCATGCGGCCGGGGCTCCCGTTCGGCAGGTACCGATCGCGCTCCACGGTGCGGGCGGCGTTTCGAGTGTGCGGCCGCCTCCAGCACTCGCCCGTCGTCGGCATCCAGGCGTGCGGGCGACCTGCTATTTCGACACCCACGCATCTTCGACCCAGATCTGCCCGTGCAGATCAGAAGCCAATGCCGCAGCTATCGTCTGCTGTGCTGCCGCCGTGTCGAGATCGGAGGCGACGACGGCGTCCTCCCCCTCGGACTCGGCGGGCCCTACCGAGAAGACCTTCTCCTTGCCGGTATCGACAAGTCTCGCATCGACACCCCGGAGCTGGACGTAAGAGACGGACTTGTCCTGAGGATCCTGCCACGCGGTAGCCCGGAGCGAGATCGCTTCCTGAGCTCCCATCGGGTCCAGGTAGGACACCTTGCGGGTGAGGGCCATCTGGATCTCGCCTCGCCCGGCGTCCTTGCCCGACGAGACGATCGTCGCATCGGGGATGGCCTTCGGCAATGCGCGACCGAGGGCGGCGATCAGATCGGCGTCGCCCGGCTTCGCCTTGAGCTTGACGAGCTGGGACTTGTCGGCGACCTGCCCGTATTCCGCAGTCGCCACTCCCGGGAGCTTCTTCACCTTCTCGAGGAGCGCGGGAGCTCTCTCCGGATCGACGTCGATCGAGATCGACGAGGTGCCGCCTCTCAGGTCGGCGCAGTGCGGGACCAGACCGGCGGGATCCATCCGGGCACCTTCAGTGCGGACCAGCTTCACCAGATCGACGACGTTCGGAAGCTTCGTCGTCACCGAGAGGGTTCCGGGATCGGGTACGGGCTTGTCGCTCACGTCTTCAGGCTCGTCCTCTGCCGTCGAACCGGAGGGCAGCGCGGTCGGATCCTCCTCCGAGAACGTCAGGCCGGTGGCTGCGATGGCGACGCTATGGTCCGGAAGCTTCAGAGAGCCGTTCAGCTGCTGCTCGTCCTTCGAGCCGCTCCGCTTGATCGACACGGCGACCCGATCCCCCGCCGAGCTTGCTCCGGCTCCGGAGAAGTTCGCGCCGTCGGCCTTCAGCGGGATCACCAGACGGTCGACGCGCCGCGACAGCGTGCTTGTCGGGTAGCAGACGTCGATGCTCGCGTCGGTGATCTGGCTGCCCTGCGAGGTCAACTTCAGGACGCCGTCGATCAGATACGTCGCCGAACCGTCCAGGGACCCTTCCGAAAAGCTGAGGTAGCGGGTCGACGGCTGCTGAGGTTGCGGCTTCTTCGATTTGCCCTGGGCATTCGCCTGACCGCACAGTCCGATCAGAACAATCGTCGCCACCAGGAACCGCATGTGACCTCCCCAGGTCCGCCGATCATGTGCAGGGCATCATGCCCGACGTTGCGGTGCACGGCCACCCGATCGCGGGCCACGCATGTCGGGACAGCTTGATCGGCGACCGACGTCGGTCGTCGGTTGTCGGATCGTCCCGGATCCTGGCTGTCGGTGCCGAGAACCTCGGCCGGGGAGCGATCCGATCGAACGCCGCCTCCAGGCGCATCTCGCCGATCGTCCGGCTGTAGCCGCATCGGCCGAATGCTGGAGATGTCATCATTTGTGATGGCTCCGACCGCGGATATCTATGAATGTTGGACGTCGTCGCGAGACATCAGTTCTCAATCAAAAGACTTCCCATTCCAACGAACGTAGCCTCCACCTCCGCCATGGGCATCCATATGGACCTTCGGGATGCGCTCGCGGCCTATCTTGACGTTGGCACCCAGCATATCGTGGGCCTTCTGAAGCAATGATCCGCGACGCAGATAGAACAGTACGGAGCAAACCTGCATGCCGCAATGACTGCTCCGTGACATTTTACCGGCACATCGGATCGCCTCGTGGGATATAATCAAGTCGGGCATGCCGTCACCATCGAGATCCCGCTCGATCAGGTCGGCGGGATCGATGCGCCCTTGACGACCATCGCACCCGTCATTGATCTCCTGCTTTACCAAGTAGGCCGCCGCTCTTGATTCCGCCACAGCCGGCGCTGCAAAGAGCGAACCCATCAGGATCACGAAAGTCAGTCTTCCCATAAACATCGTACGTCTCCCGATAGTCGTCCCAAGCAGCCCGGAGTCAGCCTTTGCATTGACGCGACAGGCTTGACTTCGCTGATGCATAGCCGTCAGTCCTTACGGGCCACTTGGTGCGTTCGTCGAAGACGATGGCCGCTTTACCGCCCGAGCTCAGTAATTCATCTATGTCCGGTCGCAACGGCCAGCTGTAGAGCTCGTTGTTGGTCCTCGGCGGTACGGTCAGCTTGATCTGGCGTCCGGCAGCGGAGAGGGATAGCGTATCTCCAGCGCTTAGACCGTTCTCGACGGAGTAGATCTCGAAGGACCTTTCGCCACCGCGCCGGCACGAGACGAATATGCACAGATTGGAGGAGACGCAGGAGGTGAACGCAGGATACGGAGTTCCTTTTGCCGGCTTCCACCCCGAGTTCGCAACCTGGACGCAACACAGCATGAATAGGAGGGCAACCGCACCCGATCTGGTTGACATGATATGGTCCCTACTTTGTTGAGATCGCGTCCATTTTCACGATTTTTCCCGCTGCGCCGCAGAACAGAGCCTTGATCGTCACGGTGCGGCCGTCGCGGATCAATGTGGAATATCCATCGCGAGCAATCGCTTTCTGGCGTGGATCGGGAAAATCGTACAAAGCGGGTACGTTGATGTGCTGCTCGCCGCCTTTTTGGTTAAGTGTGAATCCGCGTACCGTTCCCTGCTCGAATGTTGGATCGCTGATGCGGCCGCGCAAGACCATCGGAGAGCAGTCCTTCGCCGGCGACAGGTTAGACATCGAGACGATTTTGCCGTCGACGGAACGATTCACTCTCATATCCGCGAAAACGACGCTGGATCCGGCGGCATATAGCAGAAATGAACCTAGATATTTTCCTATGCAACAACTTACAGCTCGCATCGAAACCTCCGTAGACGCGTATTCAAAGCAAGATTTTCGATCGCGATCCGCAGCGCAAGCCGTAAATTGGCGCAGGACTGATAATCATTTGGCTTAGAGGCTTCGGGTGGGAGCCGGCGTCACGAGCGCGGCTGGGCTCGGCGCATGCGGTCTAATTGGACTTGGCGGAGGTCTTCTGCTTCTCTACAGGTCTATGGAGACTGTCCTAGTCAAAGACTCGCGCGATTGGCTTACAAAACTAACCTCCGGCCTCTGACCGCCTGGATTGTCGAGGACATGTCCGCTCGAGTGCCCGCGTGGTGCAGAAGCAGACCGGCAGCATTCCACTCCTAACTGCCCTTCCGCTGCCGACCCAACCCAGCCGTCTGTGCCGCCGTCGGCACTTCGACATAGCAGTCATTCGCCGGCCGTCCGGCAACGTCGGCTCTGCGCGGCGAGCCGTTATGGGACCGATGCCCGTAAGCCAATAGCTTCGCTGGCTCATTGGTCAACCTCGACATAGTGTCTCGACAGATTCGCATAAGCACATCTATCTCGGTAGCTTCATAACGAAGATAGTCATCTCCAGACAAATTAATTTATATTTCCGGACCGGCGCCAAACGGAGGGATTTTAGAAGCGTCGGATTATTGGACAACGAAATTCGGCCGTCACGACAGGAGAGCGGGATTGTATGACTCTAAGAGTTAATTTTGGCCTCTAGCCGGTGCATAAATACCTGTCGTCCAATCAAGACGTAAGAGTTCAACTCCCCAAAACCTTTAAGAAAGATTTTTCCACGTTCCTCCAAGTGATAATTTTCTCTCAGACGCCAATAAGTTGTCTCCGTGACCTGGATCTGACCTTGCTCAGAACTGTGCTCCATTCTGCTGGCGAGGTTCACCGTATCCCCCCATAGGTCGAACGAGAGCTTTCGGAGTCCAATAACGCCGCTGATAAGCTGACCCGTCGCTATTCCTACTCTAACTGCTATGGGGTAACCACTCCGTTGAGCAAAGCTTTCTACCTCAGAAACTAAATCTAATGCAAAGTTGGCCATAGATTCGGCCGCGCTTCGTGTTTCACCATCAATTCCAGAGACAACCATGTAGCCGTCGCCGATAGTTTTAACCTTCTCGACGCCATGAATTTCGGTAAGTCCGTCAGCAATAGAGAATATCTCATTCAGAACCTCGACCAAATGATGGGGCGAGAGCTGCTTTGTTAACGTTGTGAACCCTACCAAATCAGCAAATAATACGTGCGCCTCGCCATGGGATTCGGCGATCACTTGATCGCCTTGTTTCAGGCGCGCCGCGATATGGCGAGGTAGCATGTTGTCGATTAATGCCTCCGATCGCGCGCGCTCGCTTTCGATCTCCTTGTCTTGAAGGAAACTCGTACGCTGCAGACTTTCGTAGCGAAACGTGACTATAGATCCTGCCGCGATAGCTGAAACGATAAAGAAGTTGTTCGCTGCCGCTAAATCTGCCCGCAGGCCGGATGCCAACACGGCCGCATTGTAGGCTAGCATCAGGCTGAGGCCGCCAAATAGAGAGGGCATAAATAGCAATCTGAAAAAACCGAAATTGAACATCAAACACAATACAATGCCGCTCATGCCCAAAGTAAGACCGTTGTGCATGTTGGAGATTATGAGGACAACGCTAGCTCCAGCAAGAAATACGTCTAAGGCAAGGATCGCTTGGGGCAGCCGGTCGCCGCCGAAAAACGTCATAGATAGCAATAATAAGGCAGTCACTGAAAAGCGGATCGCCAAAGAAAGTGATACGATCTCTGGAGCTGTTATGTAGTCCCAAATCGCAAATGATAAATAGATGGACGAACCTAGCGCCAGGGCCGACTTCGACGCATTAGAATACGTTTTGGCATAGTGACACTGAAATTCTTCCTCCAGATCAGCGGGAAATGACGGGAACATTGCACGCTCCATCATTTAACGGCATCCTATCATTTGAATTCGACTCCAGATATTTGTCGGAACCATTTGAGGCGCTGCACTGACTATTATATGAAGGGCAGTGTTGCGGTGTTGCGTATGCACGGATTCGTGGACCTGCCGTGCATATATCGGCATGTCATGAGTCCTGTATAGCGAGAGTAGTTTGCCTGCTATCGTGCTTTGGTGCTCTCCATCTTGGAACCATGTGCAGTCGGTCAGCATAATAATCCGGCCTGATTGCGGCACGGCATTCCAGTCGGCCGGGCGGGGCTTAATCGCTTCACCTGACCACGGGCAAGCCCGCACGGGCCTAGCCGCCCTCGCGAATCACCCTTCGGGAGATCGTTACCTTCAAAGTGCTAGAGCGCTCTCCGCCGAAGTGGATACCGGTTCGGCGTAGGAGAGCGCGTCAAGACAAAGGTTTAGAGCCGTGCCCGATTGCAACGCGATCGGGCACGGCTCTAGGGGCAGTCTGCTTCCTCGTTTCAGATGAATGCAGCAGCCGAACCGCTATCGGCTATGCTCTGTCGTTCAGGGCCGCTCAGACGTCGAGCAAACGGACCTTTCGAAGGTCTGAGAAGGGCCGCGAAGAGTCACGGAGATGACGTCGGCTTCCGTGCATCGCCGTCCGGAAGCGGACTGGCAGAAAACCACCCCGAGCAGCCATACGGCTTCCGACCCAACACGGCCGCTTGGATCGCTGCTTGCGTTATTCCAAAGCAGTCGTTCACCGGACCTCCGGCAACTCTAGCTCCGGATGAGGGGCGTTCACTCGCCGATTGGGGCACGCATGTCCGAACCGGAACCGGGAGCCGCGATTCCTAGGGTGCTTGTCTCACGGAATTCCCGCGCTTGAACAGGCTGGCCTATTCGGATCAGCCTCGTAGCCGAGGGGCGACCTCCCTGCCGAGCAGTTCGATTGAAAGCTGCATGGCTTCCGGCACCTGCATGGCCGAGCTCATCTGGAACGTCAGCCGCGACACCCCGCCCAGGGCCGCGCTCGCGGTGCGGGCCCGCGCGACGACCGTCTCCGGCGCACCGATCAGGTAGGTGCCCTGGGGGCCGCACATCGCGTCGAACTGTGCGCGGGATACCCCCGACCAGCCTCGTTCGCGCCCGACCGTGCCGATCATGTAGGCCCAGCCGGGGAAGAAGGCCGCGCGGGCGGCCTCGTCCGTGTCGGCCACGAAACCGACTGCGTGCACGCCGACCTTGAGCTTCTCGGGCGCATGGCCTGCCCTGCGGCCGGCTTCGCGGTAAAGGTCGACCAGGGGGCGGAAGCGCTCGAAGCTTCCGCCGATGATCGCCACCATCAGGGGCAGGCCGAGGGCGCCGGCCCGGGCGAAGGAGGCGGGCGTGCCGCCGACGCCGACCCAGACCGGCAACTCGGGCTGGTGCGAGCGGGGAAAGACTCCCTGGCCGCTCAGCGGGGCGCGGAAGCGCCCCTCCCAGGTGACGTGCGTCTGCTCCCGCAGCCTGAGGAGAAGGCCGAGCTTCTCCACGAACAGGTCTTCGTAGTCGTCAAACGCGAAGCCGAAGAGCGGGTAGGCGTCTCCGAACGAACCGCGGCCGACCACCATCTCGGTCCGGCCCTGCGAGATCAGGTCGACGGTGGCAAAGTCTTGGAACACGCGCACCGGGTCGGCCGCGCTAAGGACGGTCACGGCGCTGGTGAGCCGGATGCGCTTCGTGCGGGCCGCGGCTGCGGCGAGGATCACGGCCGGCGCCGCGTCGAGGAATTCCGCCCGGTGATGCTCGCCGATGCCGAAGACGTCCAGCCCGACCTGGTCGGCAACCTCGACCTCCGCGAGCAGGCGGTCCATGCGCTCGGCTGCGGGGACGGTCCGGCCCGTCTGAGGATCGGGCAGCGTGACGGCGAAACTGTCGATGCCGATTTCCATGAGTCGAACGTCCTGGCCCTGAATCGCAGGGTGTGTAGGGAGTGGATGATCGAACGTGACAGGACTTGAGGCGCGCTGGGCCCTGCGACCCAGCGCGCCGGGCGAACCGGCCAAGGAGGGGGCGAACCCGACCGGCTCGGCATCGCGTGGAACGGCGCGGGGGAGCCTAGGCGGCCAGGGCGTGGAGGAACGCCAGGCTGTCCGGTGTCAGCCAGTCGACACCGCCGGCGATGTAGCCGCGCACGCGCGCATCTCGGTCGACGGTGAAGGTCAGCGGCATCGACCAGCGCTGGAACGGCGATGCCGTTCCGTCGGGCCGGTCTGCCCGCAGGGTCACTGCCGCAGGGTCGTGGAGCACCCGTAACCCGCCGGCCCCGTGCCGCTGCAGGTAGGTGGAGATCGCGACCGTCGATACGGTGTCGATGCTGACGGCGACGACTCCAACGCCACGGGCCGTGAGCAAGGCCTGCTCCCGTGCGAGCCGCGGCAGCTCGACCGGGCAGGACGGACACCAGGTCGCCCACACGTACAGGAGCATCGCCTCGCGCTTCGTCGCCGCGAGAGTGGCCGTGCGGCCGGCGAGATCGCGAAGCCGGAGAGGCTGCATCGACGGCTGCGGCTCGAAGTGCACGAACTGCTTGCGTTGGCCCCTGAGAAGCGGCAGCGCGGCGGTCTGCGATGAGAGGGTGATCGTAGAGAGGGCGCCCGCGGCGAAGGCCCGACGCGTCATCTGCCCCGCGTCAGGGTTTGACATAGGCATAGCCCTCCTCCTGGAGCTCCACCGCCCGCACGATGCCGGCGGTCACGACACCAACCCCTTCCAGGAGTGGGACGGTCCGCGCCTCGTTGGTTTCCATGATCGTCCGGGTGATGCCGCAGGCGGTCAGAACCAGGTCCGGGTAGGTGCTACGCATGTACTGCAGCATCGGACCGACCGGCGTCGTATCGGACCGCATCATGTGGACGCCGCCGCCATTGGCGACGATCTCGATGCGCGCCGTCTCGCCGCGGCTCCGGTAATGCTTGAAGGCGTTGTCGGCGGTTCCAAGAGCCCGTTGCATCATGGGCTGGTCGTTGCTGCTGACGTGGTAGACGATGCGGTGGTGACATGCCGGTACTGAGGCGACGCGGGTCGGCGAAGCCGTCGGTGCGGCAGCCGCAGCCAACATCCCAGTCAAGAGATAGGCCATGATCCCCAGGATGGCCCGTCCACCAGGCCAGCGATGTCGGTCAGGCATGATCTCGCTTCTCCGGTCCTGCGCGTGTCGGCATAACCGGCGGCTGCGACGCCGCCGGCCGAGGCTAGATCAGCGGCCGCGGTTCGCGACCGCGGCGATCTGGTTGCGACGCAGGAGAGCCAGCAGGACGCAGAGGAGCAGCAGGAACACGGCGGGCGCCGCCGGCGTCGGCAGGACCGTCAGGTGGGCCAGCACCGCACCGACCATCGTGCAACCGAGCAACAGCGCGGCGAGGCCGGCATAGGCAGGGATCAGCAGCGCGATTGCGCCCGCAACCTCGATGAGCCCCGTGACGATGCGGAACCACTGCCCGAGGCCGACGAGGTCGAAGACCTGAACCATCATCGGGATGCCCGCGAGCTTGGCACCACCGGCGGCCAGGAACACGAGCGCGAGCACGATCTGCAGGGACCAGGCGAGGATGGTCATGCCGCGCGACGGGGCGGCGGGGGTGGCGAGGGTCTGAGACATGGGAGAAGGCCGTTCCGGAGAGGGGTTAGGGAAGGAAGGGTTGGCGGGGTTCAGGCGGCGAGCTGCTGCACGGCTGCGCGGGCCGAGGTCAGGGCCTGCGTCTTGTTGTGCTCGCCCGCGGCGAGCCCCTCTGCCACGACGAACTCGGGCGCGGTGATGCCGACGAAGGCCAGCGCCGTGCGCAGGTAGCTCTCGGCATGCTCGGCCGCGACGGCGCCTGTCTCAGGTCCGTAGAAGCCGCCACGCGCAACCGCCACGATGACCCGCTTGCCGCCGGCGAGGCCTTCGGGCCCGTTCGCGCCGTACCGGAAGGTCTTGCCGGGCACGAGGATGCGGTCGATCCAGCTCTTGAGCTGGGACGGGATCGTGAAGTTGTACATCGGCGCGCCGATCACGAGGATGTCGGCGCCGAGGAACTCCTCCAGTACCCGGTCGCTCTCCGCGCGGGCGGCCTGCCCGGCTGCGTCGAGAGGGCCGGCCATGGCGGAGGCCGGATGGGCGCTGGGCAGGGTGGCCGGCGTGAGGTGCGGCAGGTCGCCGGCCGACAGGTCACGGTAGGTGACCTCGACCCCCGCTCCCGCGGTCAGGCGGCCGACGACCAGCGCCGTGAGTTCCCGCGAAACGGAATTCGCCCCAAGGATGCTCGTGTCGAGGTGCAGGAGTTTCATTTTGGTACCGGGTTCCTTTTCGTTACCCGGTTATGATATTCGACCCGAAAGCCCCCGCAAGACGGCACAGGAAGGATACCAAGGTTACATGAGTGATACCAAGCCCATTAACGCCCACACACCGGAGTGCATGAAAGTATCTCAGGTGCTTTCGCGGCTTGGTGACAAGTGGAGTGTACTTGTCATCATGATGTTACGCGAGCGCTCGCAGCGCTTCAGCGAGCTCAAGCGAGGGATCGAGGACATCTCGCAGCGGATGCTGACGTTGACGCTGCGCAACCTTGAGCGCGACGGCCTCGTCAGCCGAACGGTCACGCCGTCGATCCCGCCACGGGTGGATTACGAGTTGACCCCGCTTGGCCTATCACTCGCCGAACCCGTACAGGCGCTCGGCATGTGGGTGCTCCGGAACATCGGCGAATTGAGCGCGGCTCAGGCACGCTACGATACCAGAGAGCGGGATCATACCACTGCGGCTTAGGCGGCGCCTCGCCGATGAACCGGTCACACACGATGGCCAAGCTGAGGGCGCCGAGACGAAGGCCGATAGCCTTCACCTCTTCGCCGCCAGCGATTTTCGAACCGCGCGAGACGGCAAGATCAAGGGCCTCGCCCCACCGAGCTGTTCGTAGCGGGGGAACGATCCCACTGGAGTGCACCCTGTTTGACCGGACAAGCAGCGGGGCGGGTTTAGGCACTCCGGCTGAGGTACTCTCGGGGCGAGAGCATGCGCAGGCCGGAGTGCGGGTGGATCGTGTTGTAGTCCTCGAACCAAGCCGGCAGAAGCCGCATCACGGTCTCGGCGTCGGCCAAGATGGCAAGGCGGGCATAGTCGCGCTTGAGCGTCTTCACGAACGCCTCCGCGATGCCGTTGCTCTTCGGCGAGCGCACCGGGGTGAACAGCAGCCGTAGGCCGAGCGCGGCGGCCGTCTGCGCTGTCTCCTGGGCGATGTAGGCGGAGCCGTTGTCGGACAGCCACTCGACCGGGTGCGGGGTCTTCGTCGCGCCGAACCGGCGCTCGCAGCAGGCGATCATCAGGTCGCAGACCATCTCGGCCGAGACGCCTGTCGTGGTCGCCGACCACGCCATGATCTCGCGGTCGCAAGCGTCGATGGCAAACAGCACGCGGACGACCGCACCGTCCCGGCAGCGCAGTTCGAGGTGATCCGAGCACCAGCGCACGTTCGAGCGTAACGCCACCACGGTGCCGTCGTGGGTGCGGCCGGGCCGCCGAGCGGTGTGCGGCGCGAGGGTGAGCCCGTTCGCCTGCAGGATGCGCAGCACCCGCTTGGCATTGACGCTCGTCTCGCCGCGCGAGTGCAGTGCCCGGTTCACCAGTGCGGTGACGCGGCGATAGCCGTAGCTCGGGCGGGCATCGACGATCGCGCGGATCGTCGGCAGCAGCTGCGCATCCTCGGGCTTGCGGTAGGGACCGCGCGGCTGGGCGGAGCGGCTCAGGCGTTCGGCCAAGTGGGAGCGGGCTACACCGAGCGTGTCGGTGAGCGCCTTCACCGCGAACCGCCCGTCGAACCGCCCCAGGAGCTGAGCGGCGAGGTCGGTTTTTTTGTGCGGGCGAGGTCGAGCGCCTCCTTCAGGATCTCGACCTCCATGGTCTTGCGCCCGAGCAGGCGTTCGAGGTCGCGCACGCGCCGCTCCAGCTCGCGAACCCGGCTGGTTCCGACGACCTCCTCGTCGGCGTGCACAGCCTGATGGCCGCCCTCCAGCATGCGCCGCTTCCACGAGAACAGCAGGCTGGGCGAGAGGCCGTAGCGGCGAGCGACGAACGACACGGACGAGCCGGGCTGCTGGCTCTCCTCGACGAGGCGGATCTTCTCAGTGGTGGACCAGCACCGGCGACGCTGAACGCCGGTCAGGATCTCGCCGTGCACCGGCGGGGCGGTCGGATCGGATGACATAGCCTTACCCATAGGCCAACGCCTATGCCTTCGTGAGCTATGCCGCCTGTCCGGTCAAAACGGGGTGCGGTTCACCACGCTGTTATGCGGCCCGTCGCTCCGTCCTGGAAAGGACATTCCTATCCGACGACCCTAGTCAATCGATGAGAGCTGCAGAGCAAGCCTTCCTAAGGGTTGCAAAGGGTCGAAAGCGGGTGCCGCGATGATGTCCGCTTCCTTGAATTTTTGGCAGAAAGCGGCCTGACAGAAATCCACCCCGAGCGGCCATTCCGCATGCGACCCAACCCAGCCGTTCGAGAAACGGTTGGCATTCCCGAAACGGACATCCGTCGGCAATCTGATATCGTCCGCTCGGGGAGGAAGGCGGCTGTTCGGCAACTGGGCGGAAAGCTTCAGGACCGCGCAGGAGCCGAGATAGGCGCGCTGCTCGAAACCGAACCTTCGGCTTCGCGCTCCAAACCGGCCGACGAACGAGCTCGTCATGACCACCCTCGGCGCCTTCGCTTGGAGCGCCCAAGGCCCAGATCTGTTAGGGTGAGGCGCGAACGCGAGCTGCCGGTCCGGGTCGGGGACGGCCGCGGGAGGCTGGCATGATGATATACGCCGCCCTTGTGATGGCGACGGTGCTGGCCATCCGGCCGGCATCTGCCGATCCGGTGGAGCTTGCCACCTTCCGCGACCTGCCGCGGCCAGAGCCCACCCTACAGATCGCGTATGGGGAGGATCCTGCGCAGGGCGTCGACGTCTTCCTACCCGACGGCCCTGGTCCGCACCCGGTCGCGGTCCTCCTCCACGGCGGCTGCTGGAGCGCCAACACCGCCGGGCGCGAGCAGATGCGCCATCTGGGTCCGGAATTGACGCGGCGGGGCATCGCCGTTTGGAGCATTGGCTACCGCCGCGCCAACGAGGCCGGCGGGGGCTATCCAGGCACTTACCAGGACGTCGGCGCCGCGCTGGACAGGCTCGCGGAAGAGGCATCCTCCTACCGGCTGGACCTGTCGCGGGTCGTGCTCGCCGGGCATTCCGCGGGCGGTCATCTCGCGTTGTGGGCGGCCTCGCGCGGATCGGTTCCCGCCGCAAGCCCCCTGCACGGGCCGCTCCGGGTTGTGCCGCGCGCCGTGATCAGCCTGGGCGGCGTGGGCGATCTCGGGACATTCGCCCGGTTCGTCCCGGTGCTGTGCGGCCCTGGCATCGTCGAGCGGCTTGCCCCGACGGACAAGCTCGTGGAGATCTCGCCCGCCGCCCTCACGCCTTCGGCCGGATTGATCGTCATGGTCAGCGGTGTGCTCGACCGGCTCGTGCCACCCTGGGTCGCCCACGACTATGCTCGAACCCTCAAGAGCAAACCCGTGGTCGCGCCGAAGCTAATCAACGTCCCGGATGCCGGCCACTTCGATCTTGTCACACCGTCCGCACCGGCCTGGCAGCAGGTCCGCGCCCTCGTCGAGGAGGCTCTCGAGCTCCGATAGGCGGCATGCATCGTCCCGGAAGCGGGCCTCCCCAGCGCCCGCTTAGTGTCGAAAGCGTGGATCGAGTGAGAACAGGCTGAAGGTCCGAGTGGGCGTGCGCGAACGACCGGTGCATAATCAGCCGCATCATCCACGTGTTCAAGCCTGGCCTTAAGCGGAGCGGACGCTTCGGAGAAGAGGTCGGTCTGAAAAGGCGGGCTGCCTTCTATCTCCTCCGCCCCACGGTTGCTTGAGACACCCCGTTAGCGGACGGTCTCCGCCTCAGGGGTAAGAACGATGACGACGACTACAGGAGCGGTTGCCGGTGCGGTCGGACCTGGCCGGGGTGGGCGCATGTCCCGGCAGCGCAAGCGGGACGCGGTGTTGCGGCTTCTGCGTGGTGAGGACCTGGAGAGCGTCTCGCGCGGCCTGGGCGTGACGGCGGCGACCTTGTCGGGCTGGCGCGATGCTTTCCTGGCGGCGGGCGAGGCCAGCCTGTCCACCCGGCCCCTCGATGCGGAGGCGCTGGAGAGCGGGCGTCTCAAGGCCAAGCTCGGCGAGATGCTGCTGGAG
>NZ_FNWP01000053.1:0-16743 GCF_900108435.1 Methylobacterium sp. 275MFSha3.1
GGTGATCGCCACCATCCCATCCACGGCCACCCGGACGGTCCCCTACAAGTACAGCCGGATCGCATATCGGCGGCGCAATCGGATCGAGCGCTTATTCGGCCATCTCAAAAACTGGCGGCGCATCGCGACCCGCTATGACCGCTTGTCTTGCAACTATCTGGCCGCCGTCGCGCTCGTTTCCTGCGTCGTTGCATGGACCTAAATGAGTCCCCTACCTAGCGAGGCGCGAAGATCGTCACGTTGCTGTTGATCTGGTAGGCGGCCGTCGGCTTCGTGTTGACCAACCGCAGATAGATCGGGCTCTCGCCGAGGATCGCGCCGAACGCCCGTGTCACCTTGAGCGGGAAGCAGCGTGCCAGCACGGCGGATGCCGCCTCCTCGTAGCGACGGTGCGCGTCCTGGTCGCCGACCAGTCGCCGCGCGGTGATGAGCGGCTTGCCCCGGATGGCACCCGTCTTGTCGAGGCCGAACCGGTAGGCAATCAGGGATCCCTCCGTGCCGGGCGGCACCGTCCAGCACGCCGCCATCGCCTCGCGGAACTCAGCCCAGTTGTTGACGGACGCGACCTGAGATCGCGCCGGCAGATCTGACAGAACAGAGACGGCTGCTGCGAGCAGCAGCGTGGCAAACGGTTTTGCCAAGGGCACCTCCGCGATGACCGCCGTATCTCCGAAGTATTCTGCTCGAACAGGGCCGCGATCTCGTTGCCGCGGCTTCAGGTCATCGCCGACAGGGGAGGATGTGACGTCGACCCCGATGCCAGTGACCCGGGCCGATCCCGGGGCGTGCTCGACGTCGCGGACCCACCATCGACGCGCCCGGATTCGCTCACTGACGCGGTGCCGGCGCGGGATTCTGCGGCGACGCCCCCGGCTGTGCGGGTGCCTGCGGGATCGAGTTCTGAGGCGGAGGTGGCGGCTGCTGACCGGTGCTGGCCGGAGCCTGATCGTTCTGCAGGGTCTGGTTCGCCTGAGTCTGGATCTTGTCGGCCGTCTGCTGGCTGATGACTCCGTAGGAGACCGCAGCGGCGAGCGCGACGGCGATAACGGCTCCGATGATGGTCTTGGTCAGCTTGGGCGGCATCGTTGCGTCCTCCACGATCAAAGTCAGTCCGACGGCGGCTCCCGGTCAGATGACATAGGCGGCAACCGTGCCTGAGGTAGTTCCCCGGCCCGGATCAGCAGCCGCCCGGCCTCTGAGATCGGGGGGTCTGCCGGGACCGGAGCCGTCGGGCCCGAAATGCGGCCAGTGCCCGGGCTGGTGAGGGAAGGCGCGTCGCCGCGGCGATCAGGGCGGACTACCCGAGGGAGAAGGATCTCCAGCGCGCGCCGCCGCCGTCGGAACCCGACCCTGCCACCGGGTTGCAATCGGTTAAAGAACGGTTAAGCTTCTACGTAGGTAATACGGGGGAGAGGTCATGAAACCAATCTATCCGCAGCGTGAGGACGGTCTGCGTGTCCCGCAATCGACCGCGATCACAGTTTTCCCTCAGCACGAAGACGAGATCCTCCAGGAACAGATGCGGCGGCAGCACAATGCGCGTGCCCGCCACCGTTCGGCGCGCCGCCATCTCGCCGCGCGGGCCCATAGCTGAGGGCACGGCCATGCTCGAACCATTGCTCTTCATCGGCCTCATCATCGCCGCTGTGGCTGCCGCGACCCGGCTCGGGATCGCCGCCGCGGCACCGATGGCGCCGTCGCGCCTCGACGCGTGGGACGGACGCGCCGACGCGGACGCCTGAATCGGCAGCGTCCTCCCGACAGCACCGTCGTCGCGCCCGCGAACGGGCGGGCTGGACTCCAGGCGTCGCCGAGCGCCGCGCCCGTCTTCCCGGGTTGTCGGGTCCCCGCCGCGGAGGCTCACGGGGGCGGCGCGTCGGAGACCGTGGCGGTGTCGCCTGAGACACCGATCGTCGCCTATGAGCCAGTCGATCCGTCGGCGATCCATCCCGACGCGAAGGCCTTCGTCACCGCCGAGCGGGACGGCGGCAAACTGACAGCGCGCCGGGCCAGCGGGGCGAGGACGGCCTCACCCCGGCATGTAGCCGACGATGTGGCCGGCGGCGGTCGGTCGCCGCGCGGCCATGGAGTCGCGGCGCATCCCGGAGGCGTGCCGGCGATCGCGCGTGGCGCCGTGGATCGCTCACCGGAAACGGCGCCTCAACTGATTTTGCGCAATCCAACGCAATAATCGAAGCAATAACGGCGCAATCCAGCTTGGCCATATGACCGTCCTGGGACAGCCGATCCACGGCTGCACGGATGAGGCAACCACCGATGGCCACCAAGATGATGACCAAGGGCATGACCGTCACCGACCACATCGTGGCTTGGTCGATGCTGACTGGCTTGGCGCTCGCCGTCCTCCAGCTCGCCCTGACCGCGGCGCTGCCGACGCACTTCGTCTGATCCGCCGAGAGTGATGCCTGTTGGGAGGGGTGTGGGGATGGCTCGGGTTCGGGATAGGCGGAGTGTCGGCAGCGTGGCGCTGCGAGGCCTGTTGACCGCGGTGTTCCTGGTGGCCGCCGGCATGAAGTTCGCCGCTGTGCCGTTCGAGGTCGAGGGCTTCGTCCGCTTCGGCTACCCGCTGTGGTTCATGGACGTGGTCGGCGCCCTGCAACTCCTCGGCGCGGTGCTCCTCTGGACGCCCGGTTGCGTCGCCCTCGGCGCCGGTCTTCTCGCCGTGCTCATGGCCGGCGCGGTCGGCAGCCATCTCCTCGCGGGCGACCCCGTTCTGATGCCGCTTCCCGCCCTCGTGCTTCTCATCCTGCTGGGCGGCGTCGCTCACGCGCGCCGGTCCGAGCTTCTGCCGTCCGGCAGCGACACGGAGATGCGGCAGGCCTGACCGTTCCGACAGGGCGGATTCGGCCATTCACGTCCGCGCGGGGGCGCAGTGGGGGCGCAGTGGGGGCTCGTCGGTTCGAGCCTTGACCGGCGAGGCCGCGAGCGGAGTGACGGGCACGCGGCAGTCCGGACACCACGCCCGGCCGCCGCGGCTCGGTGCCGGCGACGTGGAAATCGTCCCCGGGCGCCGATCGATCTGCGGCGACGGTCACGCATGTCTGCCGTGCCAACACGGGTGTGGCGACCATCGCGAACCGCCGTTAAGCCCTCCGGTCCTACCGGCGACGCGGTACATGCGCCGGGCCTGGCCCATCGGGACCCCCATGAGAAAGTTGCTCGCGTTCGCCGTGGCAGTCGTCGTGTGCGCGGGTCCCGCGCTCGCCCTGGCCGATCAGCCGACTCGGGATTGCGACCGGGACCCCGAGACGACGGGCGCGTTGCCCGGTGATCCCCGCAGTCTGTACCTGCCTGGCGAGCGACCGGTGAAGGCCGACCGAGACCCGCCAGAGGCCAGCTGGCAGGACGAGGCCCGAGAGACGTCCGAGCAGCGCAGGCGCGATCTCCTCGCCTGCGGCGTGGACTGAGGCGTGTGGCCGATCACCGCGACGGAAGGATCGGCGGCGTCAGCGTCAGCCTGGGACATCTTCGGTCCCCCGCCGGTGACGATCCCCTAACCGGGCCCAGGCACCGTGATGGCGGGCCGCGTTGCGTATCGGCTCACGGGTGATGACACCGGACGCGCTCCCGCCCCGTGACGGAATCGGTGGCGCAGGACGGCCGATGCTTGGGGGGCCTGCACGCATGAGGGACGAGCCGGACCAGACGCTCTCGGACGAGGAGCTCGACCGTCTGGCGCGCGAGCTGTTCGCCGAGGTCCGCGGCGAGTACTCGGAAGCGAAAGTGGAGCGGGCCCTGAAGACCGCCGGTGAGGTCGCCGGGGAAGTGCTTCCCGGGATACCGGACTGGCTGCTCGACGGTAGCGACGACGCCAGCGCCGGCGACAGCGGGACCTGAACCTCGCCGTGATGCGTCCCGTCGTCGACGGCGCGGCTCTCCCGCGCCGGCGCACGCTGGGCTGGCCACCGTCAATGCGGCACGGACCCTACGCCCCGCGCCGCTAGCACAGCCCCCAGCGCGCCGGCCAGCCCCTCCGGTGTGAACGGTTTGCGCAGGTAGCGAGCGCCCATCGGCATCTGCTCCTCGGCGGGCCAAGCCACACCCGACACGATCAGGATCGCCAGTTCGGGCCAGCGCGCTGCGACGGCTTTGGCCAGGGTGAAGCCACTCAAGGGCTCGCCTGCCAAGTCCACGTCCGCGACCATGGCCACAAGTTCGGGACGGGCCGCCAGATGAGCCTGGGCGGCTTCGACAGTGGCGGCCTCCGCGACTTCGTATCCCGCGTCGCGAAGGGCTGCAGCCGCATCCATGAGCTGCACGGGATTGTCCTCGACAATCAGCACAGCGCCTTGCGACGCGACGGCGTCTGCCATCCTGGATCTCCACACTTCGTCGCCGCAGTAACGCAGCGGACCCCGATTGCGTCCCACGCAAACCTGTCCGATGGGGACCGGGTTCGGGGCGATCACGCGCCGAACCCCTCTGCACCGAGAGCGCCGGGTGCCGCGGAACCTGCCCGGCCTCCTGGCGGAACGGCACTGCAGGCGCCCGACCAATCCGGTATCGCTCACCGACACGTCACCGCGGCGGTCTTCCGTGAAGCGAGGGCGCCTGCCCGGCGCCCGCAGGGATCGGACTCTTCGCGTGGTTGTCGGCGCGCTAGACCCGGATCTCCTCGATGGCGAGTCCACCGGCCCGGAGATGTTCGGGGATGTCGGAATGATCGTAATACCCCGCCTCGTGGGCCATGGCGTCGAGGGCAGCGAGCGGGTCAGGCGCCGACCCCGTCCAGAGGATGGCGCCCGTCACCTCGTGCCGGATCTGAAACACCTTCACCGCTAGCCTCCCATGTTCAACGGCCGCGTAAGCGTAGCGTGAGTTCCGGGATCCGGAGGCTACCTACATCGGTCAGGATCCGGGTGCCCGGATTCGCTGCCGCGGCGTGGCGCATCTGCAGGGCTCCGCGGTCCGGGGCGGGTGACGTTCGCCCGAGGTCACGTCATCTTCCTCCTGCGCATCGCCATGAGCTCGGCTTCGAGCCCGTAGCGACCTTCGGAACACAGGCGGACGAGCTGCCTGAAGTAGCCGCCTGGGTTCTTGATGCGGATCTCACCCCGGCGCACGTCGTCGTCGTGGAGCTGCGCGACGATCAGCACGAGCACCGAGGCCCGGAACGGGCCGAGGGCTTGGCAAGCCTCGCTCCAGGCCGACGGATGCGCGCCGATCCCGCCCCGCATCAGCCGGCCGATCTCGATAACATCCGCTTCCGTTCTGAGGGTCACGCCGAATTCGGCAGCGACAGGGCAAGCAGCCGCGACGAGTGACGGTTCGAGCCTACGGGTCGGCTCAGGCTCCTTCTCGGGAGCTTTTGCACAAGGATCGGTAGGAGATCCGGTGTCTTGTTCTAAGTGACGGCCGGAATTGCCGGCAGAGGCGGCTTGATAGAAACGCTCCTCCGCCATGACTTGCAGTTCTCCCCAAGCGTCGAGGACGACGTCAGGGCCCACGCCGGAAGCGCGTCTCCTGGGCGTGCTGCGATCGAGGGCCTCCTGCGCCGCGAGCAGATCGGCAGCATCCGTCGCCGGGAAGCGGGCGCGCAGGGCGGCGAGGGCCTCCGACACCGCGCGGCGACGAACGGTCAGGAGATCGAACGCGCGGCTTCGCTGAGCGTCCCTCGCGGTGGCTTCCATGATCGCGGTTGCCCATTCTCCCTTCCGGGCGACGATGGGAGTCAGGTCGAAACCGTACGCGTCGATGACGGCGCCGCCCGGCCCGCGGATGGCGAAACGCTTGCCGTTCGCGCTGTCCCGAGGTGTGATGACCTCCAGGGCCACGAGGTCGCGCAGGCCGTAGCGGAGCGCGCGCTCCGACAGCCCGGTCATCCCGCACAGGTGCTCGTTCGAGGGCCACACCACCAGGCGTTCCCAATCCTGCTCACCCCACACGGCGCAGAGCGCCGAGAGGATCGAACGCAGGGCAGGGCGCAGGTTCAGGGCCTTGGCCGCGTCCCGGCCCGCGGCCGAGAGCTCCCTGCGCGAGACCGTCCGCCCGTCTTCGAGCGCACGTCTCCGGCCGGCGAGCGCGGCGCGCGTGAGCGGCCGGCCACCGGAATGAACTGTCTCCACCTCGTCCGCCTCCTCTCAGGAGGCAAAGCGGGACCGTTCACCCCGAAGGGTGTTCTTGACGACGGCCTGGGGGAGGGGGCATAAAGGGGGTGCGAATCGCCTGTCGCGCCCCATCCCAGGGTATGTCAGGTCCAAAGGCCTCGAGGTTCCCGCCTCGGGGCCTTCTGCTTTGCCCGTTACATCATGCCGACTTCTCCTCGAAGGCAGACGCGAGCGCCCACTCGATCGCCTCGGTACGGCTCCTGAACCGACCGTTCTGGATCGCCTGGTCGATGACGGCCTTGACCGACGGCTTCAGCCACACGTTCTGCTGGGTCATGCCCTTCTGCTTCAGAGCCTCCCTGCGACGTGTCTGACGGCGCGTGTCCGCCGCCTTCAGCTCAGCCAGCCGTTCCTCTGCGGTCATCGGTCCCCGCCCGATTCTGCCAACGTGACTGTTCATGTGGACCGATTCTGCAAAGTGAGTCCAGCGGCGACCCGGATTCGTACGGGGATGGGTGAGTTTGTTAAGGGCGACCTGTTCCGCAGCGGCACCGGAGACCGCGCCGAGAGTCTCCGCGGCGAGGATGCCAGACGCGGCGCTGCCCAATGGTCGGTGACGCCACGGCCGACCTTCGTGCGACACGGGCGGCGCGTGGAGGCGGAGCGTCCGTCGAGGTGCCCGGGGATGATCTCTGGCTCGGACCGGGACGAGCGGCCTGCTGCGGCGGCAGCGACCGGGACGGGCCCGAACCTTGCCGAAGCGCGGACTGAACCGCGGCGGTGTCCATCGACGATGGCGGCCGCGTGGTGCAGTCGCTGCTCGCGACACGCTCGTGCGACTTGAAGCGCGATGGGGGAGGGCGTCCCGCGGCGGTTTCGCGATCGCGATAGGGGCCGAGACGGCTTTGCCGGCCTGCGCCTGGCCTTTCCCCGGCCTTCGAGCGTGTCGATCGCCCGACCTCGTCTGTCTGCCCGGGCTATCCGTCCGACAAGGATGGTCGAGCCGTCGAGGTTCGACACCGGCCAGGACGGCGGGGGACCGTTCCCAGGTCGTCGCCCGTCGGGACTCGCCCCAGGGCGGAGCGCGGATGGGCACCTGTCTCAACCATGCAGGGGCCGTCGAGCGTGGAAAATCCGCTCTCGGTCAGGATGCCCGTCTCAGGCGAGATGCGCGACGAGCAAGGCCCGGGCGCGGCTCACCCGGCTCTTCACGGTCCCGGTCTGACAGCCCATCACCTCCGCGGCAGCCTCGTAGGTCAGGCCTTGGGCCCCCACGAGGAGCAGGGCCTCACGCTGCAGTTCCGGCAGCTTGCCGATATGGGACCAGACGATCTGCAGATCGGACCCGTGCTCCTGGGCTGCGGGCGCCGTGAGCTGCGCCGCGGCGGCACCGTTCACGTCCTCGATCTCGCGCTTTCGCTTGCGGCACTCGGTGTAGAACTGGTTGCGCAGGATGGTGCAGAGCCACGCCTTCAGGTTCGAACCTGGGATGAAAAGGTCCTGGCGCGCCCAGGCTCGGAGCACAGTCTCCTGGACCAGATCGTCGGCGCGCGAGGCATCGCCGACGAGCGAGAGGGCGAAGGCGCGCAGGCCGGGCAGCGTTTCGGTCAGGCCCTCGCGAAACGCGGTGGCATCGTCCTGGCGCGGCCCCTCCAGCGCTGCATCGAGCCGCGCGACGAGGTCCAGCAGACGCGGCGGTGTCTGTGCCCGTGTCACGGCCTCGTAGGCGGCGCGCAGCTGCAGGCCGAGATGATCCCGCACACCGGTGGGCAGAATCGCGGGTTCCGGAGGGTCCTGTCGGCTCGGCCGATCGACTCCGCCGTCTTGAGCAACCAGCGTGTCCGTCAACTCACGTCCTCTCAAAGCGCTCGCCGCACGAACCGATCTCGGGCCGCCGTGAATCCCGCCTGACGAACCGGCGATCTGCAGCGGGCCATCCGGCGGGAGTGGCCCGACCACGCGCGTCATCGAGCGTCCACCCCTCCAGATAGGACCCGCCACCTGACTGTACAGTGAACATCTAACCCCGCAAGCGGCGGATCGTTCTCCGCGGCCTACGCGTTGGGGCACGCTTCCGTCCCTGGGGGGCGGACATGTTGAACCGAGAAGGAGCCGAAGATCATCGCGCGCGGAGGTGAACCCCGACGTGGTCTGAGGCCGAGCGAGGAACGACGGATCGAGGTGAACGAGTCACGTCGGCGAGAGGCGCGCGTTCGCCGGCAGACTGTGAGCTGCGTGCGCGGGGCGGCTGTTGCCGGCCAGGTGAGGATCTATTGGGCAACGTCGATGCCTCAGAATGTCGAATACTGGATCACGGACAGGCCGGACGGCCGCTTCGACGTTGTTGTCCAGCTCGAATCCGGCAAAATCTTTCGCCGCAGCGGGTGCATCTCGCGGACCGAGGCCGATACGTGGATCGAGGGATTGCGAATGCTGATGGCGGCGATCGGCGCGCCCGTATCGGCCGCCGACGTGACGTCTGACGACCCCTCGCCCCTCGGATCACAGACGGTGGACGGTGCGGACCACTCCACCTCCTGAGCTGCGCGGGCGGTCGTCTCCAGGCTGGAGCCGTCCCGCGCGCCTCGCGCATCCGAACGATCCGGGCTCGGGGAGCGTCGACGGCCTACGCCTCGTTGCCCTCAGGCTCCGCGCTCCGATCGCCGAACAGGATCTCGTGGGTGATCGGGTCGTAGAAGCGCATCACGTTCCGGACGAACGCTCTCGGCTCGATCGCCAGCGCCTCGGCCCACGCGCGGTACCGATCCGGAGGAATACGACCGCGCCCGGTCTCCAGCTGCGAGATGAAGGTGTAGTAATCCGCACCGACAAGAGCTGCGAGCTGTCGTTGCGACAGGCCGCGCGCCTCCCGCAGTTCCTTCAGATACCGTCCCCCCTCCCGACGCAGCTCCAGCACCTCCTCGGAGTCCAGGCGTTGCTGATGGGCATACACGGGGTTTCACCTTCCTGCCGACCGAAGCCACGCGGCGCGGCGCTTATACAGCAAACACCATATAGCTGGGACGGAGCCGCGCTGTCCAGATGCGCGGCGGCACCCGTCGTCCCCGCGTCCTCCCCGAACGGATCCCGTTGCTTGGCAACTACCTGAATAGCGCTATCATCCTGTAAGGAACGATTTGGAGAATGGCGCCGGATGCCCCACTACCGGTGCATGTCTCTGGATAGCGGCCCATGAAAGTCGAGAATCGCACGTACGATTGCCGCTCGCGGATCTGAGCGCCCGCGGGTCACTGACGCGAGCAGCACGGGAATCTGAGCCACCGGGTATCGCCGATCGTGCCGATCGATCGCAGGAAGAGGGCAGAATGGGCGATCCTTCGCTGCAATCGGCATTGACCATCGGCCTGCGCTCGCTCCGGCCGGTCCTGGCGACCGCCGTGGTGTTCGGGCTCTTCATCAATCTGCTGCTGTTCGTCAGCCCGCTCTACATGCTCCAGATCTACGACCGCGTGATCCCCAGCCGGAGTGAGACGACCCTGGCGGGGATCACGCTGATCGCGGCGTTCGGCCTGGCCGTCTACGCGATGCTCGAGATGCTGCGCGCCCGCCTCCTGGTGCGCGGCGGTGTGGTGTTCGATCAGAAAATCGCCACGCCGATCTTCGATGCCGCCCATCGCGGCACCTTGCTCAGGCCCGGCGCGCAGCACGATACGGCGCTGCGCGACGTGGACGTCCTGCGGGAGTTCCTGACCGGCGCCGGCATGCTGGCGTTCTGCGATCTGCCCTGGATACCGATCTTCCTGCTCGCCTGCTTCATCCTCCATCCCTGGTTCGGCTGGATGGCGCTGGTGGGCGGCGGCACGATCCTCGGCCTCACGCTGCTCAACGAGGTCGCCACCCGTCGGACGCTCGACGCCGCCAGTCAGGCCTCGCGCGAAGCGGGGCAGAGCGCCGCCACGGTCTTTCGGAATGGGGAGGTGCTGCAGGCCATGGGCATGGTCGCGTCCATGCGCGGGCTCTGGGGGCGCCGCCACGACGACGTCCTGGTCCTCCAGGCGCGGGCCAGCGATCGCGCGGGCCTGATCGTCGCGGCCACGAAGTTCGTCCGCATGCTGCTGCAGACCCTGGTGCTGGGCATCGGCGCGTATCTGGCGATTCACCGCGAGATCTCGGCCGGGTCGATGATCGCCGCGTCCATCATCATCGGCCGCACCCTCGCGCCGATCGAGGCGGTCGTCGGCAACTGGAAGGGGTTCACGGCGGCGCGGGCGAGCTACCGGCGATTGGTCGATCTCGTGGCCGTCGCCGGCTCGGAGACGCGCCGCCTCGTCCTGCCGCGGCCGCGCGGCCTGATCGAGGCCGAGACCATCTCGGTGGCGGCCCCCGGCGCGACGCGCCCCATCCTCAAGGCGGTGAGCGTCCGGCTCGAGCCCGGCAGCGTCGTGGGGATCATCGGCCCGAGTGCCGCCGGCAAATCGACGCTCGTTCGCGCGCTCACCGGGGTCTGGCCCTTGCTGGAAGGCACGGTGCGCATCGACGGGGCCGACCTGAACCACTGGGACAGGGCCCTGCTCGGGCAGCATGTCGGTTACCTGCCTCAGGACGTCGAACTGTTCGACGGGACCGTCGCGCAGAACATCGCGCGCTTCGCCGACCGGGACGACGCGCGCGTCATCGAGGTTGCCCAACGGGCTGGCTGTCACGCGCTGATCCAGTCGCTTCCGGAGGGCTACAATACGGTGATCGGGCGGGGGGGACACGGGCTGTCAGGCGGTCAGCGGCAGCGCATCGCTCTGGCCCGCGCCCTCTACGGCGAGCCGAGCCTGGTCGTGCTCGACGAGCCCAATGCGAGTCTCGACCAGCCCGGCGAGGCGGCGCTGATGCGCGCCGTCGCGGACCTGAAGCGATCCGGGACGACGGTGGTGCTGGTGACCCACAAGGTGAGCCTGCTGGAGGAGGCCGACCGTATCCTGCTCATGAGCGAGGGCCGCGTGCAGCTCTCCGGCACGCCCGAGCAGGTCCTCGCCCACGTCACCGGCCAGCGGCCGGTCCCGACCCTGGTGCCGCCCGTCGGCCCCGCGGCATCCCAGACCCGCCGCGGCTCCGACGAACAGCGGAGCGCGGGATAAGCGATGACCGTCACGCGCGCCGCGATCGCGAGCCCGTCCCCCGTGCGAAGAAGGTCCGATCGGGACCGGTCGGGCTCCGCCGACCTGACGAACTGGCGCGCGTACGCCGTCGCCGGCTACGCGCTCATCGTCGCGACGTTCGGGGTGGTCGGCACCTGGGCCGCCGTCGCGCGCCTCGACCGGGCGGTCATCAGTCCCGGGGTGGTGGTCGCGGAAGGCAGCCGCAAAGTGGTGCAGCACCTCGAAGGCGGCATCGTCCAGGAGGTGCTGGTCCGGGACGGCCAGGCGGTTCGCGCGGGCGACGTCCTGCTACGCATCGATCCCGTGCAATCGCGAGCCAGCAACGATCTGCTCCGCGGCCAGCTCGACGGGGCCCTGATCCTCGAAGCGCGCCTCCGCGCGGAGCAGGGCCAGGCGCAGGATCTGCTCCTGCCGCCGGAGATCGCGGAGCGGCGCGCCGAGCCGGCCGTCGCCGGCCTGATCGACGACCAGGCCAGCCAGCTGTCGGAGCGCCGCGCGTCCTTCCAGGCGCAGCTCGGCCTCATCGAGGCGCGGGTCACGCAGCTGAAGACGGAGATTTCCGGGCTGGCGGTCGAGAAGGCCTCGGGCGAGCAGCAGGTCGCCCTGATCCAGCAGGAGCTGGAGGGCCTGCGCGGCCTCCAGGAGAAGAACCTCATCCCGCTCTCGCGCGTTCTGATGATGGAGCGCGAGCACGCGCGCCTCCGAGGCGTGATCGGACGGTCCGTGGCGGAGACCGCCAAGGCGCAGAACGGCATCAACGAGGCGGGGATGCAGACCGCGCAGCTCAAGCAGAAGCTGCAGGAATCGCTGACCGCGCAGCTCCTCGACACGCGCCAGAAGATCGCAGAACTGCGCGAGAAACTCATCGTGGCCCGGGATGTCCTCCGTCGGCACGAGGTCCGGGCGTCGCATCAGGGCGTCATCCAGGGATTGAAGGTCTACACGATCGGCCAGGTGGTCCGCTCGGGCGAGCCGCTGATGGAGATCGTTCCGACGAACGACAGGCTCGTGATCAGCGTGCAGTTCGCGCCGAACGATCTCGAGGCGGTTCATGCCGGCATGCGGGCCGAGGTGAAGTTTCCGGCTTTTCAGACGCGCCGCATGTCGGCGATCTTCGGGACGTTGACGATGGTCTCCCGCGACCGCCTGATCGACGACGGCACCAAGCAGGCCTATTTCGCCGGCACCGTGGAGATCGACGACCATCAACTCCCGGACGACGTACGACCACGTCTCCTGGCGGGCCTGCCCGCCGAGGTCGTCGTCTCGGCCGGCGAGCGCACGGCGCTCGACTATCTGGTGGCGCCCTTCTTCGATGCTCTGGGACGCAGTTTCCATGAACGATAGAATCCGCTTCTCAGTCACTGTGCGGACGTGAGGTCCCGATGGGCGCGGTCATCTCGTTCTTCCGACCCGCAACGACGTGCCAGGGCGGCTGGTCGCAGCAGGAGCTCGCGGAATTCTACCGCGTCGAGGCCGCGCTGATCCGGGCCGGCCTGCAGATCGGCAGCGAGCAGGGCCTGAGCGACGAGGCGGACCCCTGGTTCGTCTTCTGCCGGCCGGATGGCGACGCCGTCATGCATTTCGCCAGGATCGACGGCAGCTACGTCATCGCGTCCGATGTCTTGGACAGCCCGATGCGAGGCAGCGACTTCCGCGCCCTCATCAACGAGATCGCCCGACGCTATCCCGAGCTTCTCCCGATCCCGCAGGATGCCCGCGGGACGAAGCTCTCGGTTCACCCGGCGGCGCTGCTCGCGGCTCTCGTCGCGGCTGCGGCCCTGAGCCTGTCGCCCGACGACGCCCGCGCGGATGACGGGGAGCGATCGACCGAGAGCGCGGCGCAGCCCCCTCACGCGGGCCACGCGCAACAGCACGGGCCGTCCGAAGCGCGCGACACGGGCGATGCCGATGAGCGCGACGGCCACCGTAAGCAGGTCGGGCTGATCGTGTTCTCGGCCATGGTCTTCGCGGCGGATGCCCTCGTCGACCACCCCGCACAGGGTATCGAGGCGACATCATACCTCGGCGCGCGGGGCGCCAGCAGCGCCGTCCCGGGTGACCAGGGCAGCCTGTCGCCGACGACGGGTGGAGCGGCGAGCCCCGTCCAGTCGGAAGGACCGCTCGGCACCGGCCGCCACGAAGGTCCCGCGAGCGGCGCGGCCGGTCTCGTAACGGCCGAGTCGGCCGCGGTCGCTGCTGCCCGATCTGACGCCGCCGATTTCGGGCTCATCGGCCTCAGAGACCCGGCCCTCGGCCATGGGCCGACCCGGGCAGGCGCGGAATCCGGATTTCAGCCGCTCGCGCGCGGCGCCGAGGCCAGCGCAGCCCTCGCAGCGGGTTCATCGTCGTCTCCGGATTCCAGATCGGACGGTGGCGCCGCGCCATCGGGGGACGCCGCGGCACGGGAACAGGGAGCCCCGTCGTCGAGCGCGACCGGTGAGGCGCCATCGCTGGCCCAGAGCGTGACCCCGACGACCGGTCACGCGGCATCCGAAGCTCCGCCAGCCCCGGTCAACGGGCTCAATGCTGCCGCACAGCCCGAGTTGAGACACGCGCAGCTCCCGGTCGAGGAGCGCTCCGGTAGCCCGGACAACGGTCTGCGAATGGGCGTATCGCCGGAGGCAAGGGGACGGCACGACGCGGTCGCGCATGCGGATCCTTCAGGCATCGGCGCAGGTGCATCCGAACGGGAGTTGCACGGCGCGGTCGGCGACCCCAGTGCAGCATCCGATCCGAGCCCGCGTCCAACAGCGGGCCTCGCGCAGGTCCGGGGGGAGGTCACCGATCAGGGCCGCGGTCAAGATGGCGACGGGCCTGGCCGAAGCGCCGATGCGCCAGGCCATCACAAGGACGCGGCGGCCGTTCCACTGGACGCGGCCGGCGGCGCGAGTCCGGATGAACCGCCGGGTCTGGCGCAGGCTCAGACAAGCACTGCCGATCCAGGCCCGACGCGGGCCGGCGAAGGTCCCGGCCGGAGTGCCGCTGCGCCGGGCCACCTCCGGGGCTCGGCGCCGCACGCCCAGGACAATGACGGTCAGGGCACGGACACCGGCACGCAATCAGCGCCGCCCTCAGCCACCGTGCAGGCGAGCGGCGCGGTGGCTGCGCACGCTCCGGCCGGCGAAAGCCCCGGCCGGAGCGCCGAGGCACCGGGGCCTCTCCAGGGCCCGGCAGGGCACGCACAGGATGCCGGCAGCCACGGCACGGCGGCCACCGATCCCACCCCCTCAGCTCCGGCAGCCAACCTGCAGATCGAGGCCAGAGCCGCCGAACCGGATCACAGGCAGGCTGGCGAGGGACCGGTTCGGAGCGGGGTGGCGCCGGAACATGTCCAAGACACGGCGCCGCACGCCCGGGATGCCGGCCATCACGGCTCGGCCGCCGACACGGATCCGGTCCAACCATCCGCGAGCGCGCAGACGCAGGCGGATGTTGCTGATCCCGGTCACGCGCGGGCCGGCGCTTCACCTGGCCGGAGCGCCGAGGCGCCGGGACATCTTCACGATACGGTACCACCCGCACAGGATAGCCGCGGTCACGGCTCGGCCACCGACGCGGACCCAGGTCCGCCGTCAGCCGGCACGCAGGCGCGCGCTGCCGATCCAGGCCACGGGCAGGACGATCGAAGCGGCGAGCCGCCCGGGCACCTCCAAGACGATGGACCGCACGCACAGGGTCCCGCCGTTCACAGCGCGGCTTCCAACGCGGACCCAATCGCTCCTTCGGCCAGCGCGCTGGCGGGGGTGAGAGCGGACGATCCAGGCCATGCTCAGACCGCCGACGGGCCCGGCCGCAGCGGCGAGGCTGCGGATCACGCCCGAGAGACCGAACCGCATCTGCGGAACTCGGACGGCTCCAACCCGGCAACCGGTGCGAACGCAGGCATCTCGCCGAGCGGCACGCAGGATCGAGCCGTCGGGGCGGATCCCAATCCCGCGAACCTCGACGCGGGCCCGCACCACACAGGTCACGGCACTGCCGTTGCGGCCGCGAACGTCGGCACCCCGGTGGCGTCAGACCAATCGCTCTCGCGCCAGGGATCGGGAGGCTCGACCGGCGTGAGCCGCGATCAAGAACCGTCAAGCGAGCCGAGTCCCCCGGCGAGCGGGGGCAGTCACGGTCCGAGACCGGCCGCCAGCATCGGCCCGAACGGCACCATCGAATTCGCGTCCGACAGCAAACCCGGCCCACCGGCCGGACCGAGCCACGCACCGGCTGACAGTGGCGTCCACGGAGACGTCGGCCTGATCGGGGTTTCAGATCACGGCGCCAACGCCCATCACTTCGACCTCCACTCCTGACGGGAAACCGAGGATCCGCGAACGGCAGGCATTCTCGTGAGTTCTCGACGGTGGCGCTCGACCGCCCTGAACTCGACCGGGGAGCGCGAGGCACTCGGACTGACGAAGAGCGGTTCATATCTCGACGCACGCAGCAGAGCGCGCGCGTCGATGATCGGCGTCGCCACATCCAGCACCGCCTCGTCAGACGACGTGGCCGTCGCCATTCGTCCTGCGAGAACGCTCCGCGGTTTCACCGGTCAGGATCGATGCGTCGCCCGTCGGGTGCAGCGTTGCCGACATCCGTCGGATCCGCTGTCTCACGCTTGGAGGGCGAGAGGCTGCTCCGCATGATGGTGAATGTCCAGGCTCGAAGATTGCTACGAGGACGAAAGCGATCCTGACGTATCCAAGCCCTGAGCAGCGTCTCTTGAACCAAGTCCTCAGCCTGATCGGCCGTCTTCGCCATCGACCCCGCGAATCGCTTCAGGTCGGGCAGCAACTCCACGAGGGCTGCCCGGAAACGGTCCGCGTCGAACGCCGGATCCCGATCGGCCGCCGCATTGAGATCCCCTGAATGCGGACGACGCAGATGGATCTTGTCGGGGCCGGACGCGGCAGGCGGACACTCTGGTCCGCCATCAGGCCTGAAGGACGGCGATCCAGCCCTATCACCGGGGACCGACCGTGAGCGCGTGTCCGGATGGCACGGCATGCGATGCTCGATTCCACACTGACCGGAGGCATTGTACAGCAGCATTATAATAGAGGTTTGCTGTACAGCCCTCAAGGCCGCGCCTTCGGCACAGCGCGGTCGTCGGTGCCGGGCGAACGACGACTGGCCGAGGCGTTCGGCACGACCGGTCGGGAAAGGCTCGGAGCAGGCAGACGTCCGGGATCAGTCGGCCCTCGCGCGACGCGGGGAACCGCCTTCGCGGTTGCGCACGATCTCTCGGCTGATTGGGATGGCCGTGCGGCCGATCGAACGCCCATCACCGAAGGTGACGTGGCTCAGAGAACTTGCACGGGGGCTGAGCGACCGATGAGATCAGGCGCCGGCTCTGGCGAGCGGGCGGCGTGTCCGGAGGCCGGATCGGTGTTCGTGTCGAGGGAATGGTGATTGCGATGGGCGGGTCTGGCGGCGACCGACTCTCCCGTGTCTTGAGACACAGTACCATAGGCGCTGGCGTGTTTAACGGCCGAGTTCGAGATGGGATCGGGTTCTGGGCACGCCGCTCAGGCCACCAGACCGGCGCATCGCAATTCGTTTGGCACTGGGCG
>NZ_FNWP01000052.1:0-16884 GCF_900108435.1 Methylobacterium sp. 275MFSha3.1
TACGGCTTCACGTAAGCCGGCGGCATCAGCCGCACGTCATGGCCGAGCTTTATGAGTTCCCGGGCCCAGTGATGCGCCGTGCCGCACGCCTCCATGCCGATCAGGCACCGCGGCAGCTTGGCGAAGAACGGCACGACCTGCGCCCGCCTCAAGGCCTTGCGCACGACGACGTGCCCAGCTGCATCGACGGCGTGAACCTGAAAGATGCTTTTGGCCAGATCGATGCCGACGGTGGTGATCTCCATGGGGATGGCTCCTGCATGAGCGTGGCTGCTGCTTCGACAGCGACCACATCTTGGCACCGAGATGCCGTCAGTCGGAGCGGGAGCCATCCACCCCATCTGCTTTTCCGGCCAGCTTTCTCCGAAGCGGCCGTTCCGCTTTCGGCCAGCTCCAGCCGCGTGAGCGGACGCCCTCGAACAGCTGGGTTGGGTCGGTAGCGGGAAGACCGCTTGGGTAGGATTGCTTACGGTGCGCGGCGGGGCAGATCCTGTGGCAAAACGGACCTCGCAGCCGGAGCCATTCACAACCGTTCCAGATAGTTGGAAAAGTCGACTCTGAGTGAACTCCACAAGCTCGGACTATCGCTCGCAGAGCTGAAGTGATCCTGAGTTGGACCCGGCGTTCGCCCGCCGCGTTGGCCGTTGTGGTCGCTCGCATCAACCGAACGGCTCGAGTGGTCAGGTCTGCCAAACAGACACTGAGCCAAGAACGGCGAACACGAGGCGGGAAACGATGTCAGGGAACCGGCGACTTTTCGAGGACGGGTTACATCTGCTCCACGAAGCGCATCGGCAGGGGGCGGCACAGGCGGCACGCAACTACAAGACGTCGACGCTGCCAAAGCTCAAGCAGATGCTCGAGGCGGGATCTAAGCAGAACATCGTTCAGCAGAAGCGGTTGGACGAAGTATTTGAATTAATCAGCATCAGGCCTGATCCCAAACAAGATCCAGCCATGCAGGGCATCTGCGATCTCAACGAAGCAGAAATAGCCAAGCACAGGAGCGCCGCCGACCGCGATCTCATCAACATTGAGTACGGTCAAGTTGCGGCTCATTTCTACATCGCCCGGTATGGGACGCTACGTAGTGCTGCACACGCGCTCGGACACGCCAAAGCCGTTAAGCTTTTAGATCGTACGCTTGTCGAGACCCGCGCGATCGATCAGGCCTTCACACAGCTCTACGATCATCTACTGGCACGCCGCACCTCGACCCACTATCCGGACGAGACCGCGCTCGCCACCACGGCGTACATGCACCCCCGCCTTACGGTTGGGCTAGCGCTTGGCGGTATCTTGGTTGCGGTCGCGCTCTCGGAAGCAGGGCGATCCAAGCGACGCTGAAGGGCGGACGCAGCATGGCTCTTATGTGGGGCCTGCTGCCGTCTGCTTCAGGGGACGGGCGAATATATCTCGAATGGCCGGGTTGGGTCGGTAGGAGGCAGTCTGCTTTTCCGGCCCGTCTTCCCCGAAGCGGTCATTCCGCTTCCGGCCAGAGTACGTCACGCCGGGTCGCGGTCGCGCGCAGAACCAGACGTTCGGCTTCGCGCCCATTGCGGCTGCCCAAACTAAGCTGTCAGGATCCCGGAAGCAGACGTTACAAGGTGGAGCCACAACCTCGCTTGAGGCCAATATATCGTAACCGCTGGCCGGAAGACGTCTTGCATCTGGCGGCCGACTCAGCCGACCCCGAGGCGGCGGATGAGCAGGACCGCGATGGCTACGAGCAGGGGGCGCGAGGCGGTGACCGCCAGCTTCACCCGGCCGCCGACCTGGGCTAGAGCGGTTTCGGTTTAATCTGGTTCATATCCCGCTGCGGCGAAGTAGTTGGCGCATTCGTTTGGCGTGATGGTGTCGATGAGTCGGCCGATGGCCGCCCACAATCCCTCGACGGTGCGAGCGGCAGCCTTGCGCAGGAGCGCCTTGAGCTTGGAGAAGGCCATCTCGATCGGGTTGAAGTCCGGCGAGTAGGGCGGGAGGAACAGGAGCCGTGCGCCGGCCGCCTCGATCGCAGCGCGCACGGCCGATCCTTTGTGGCTGCCGAGGTTATCCATCACGACGATGTCGCCGGGGGTGAGTTCGGGCACGAGCACTCGCTCGACGTAAGCCTGGAAGGCGTCGCGGTTGATCGGCCCGTCGAGCACGAACGGTGCGGCCACCCCGGACAGGCGTAGGCCCGCGACGAAGGTCGTGGTCTTCCAATGGCCATGCGGCACGGGGGAGCGCAGCCGCTCGCCACGCGGAGACCGTCCGCGGGTGCGGGCCATCTTGGTTGAGGTCCAGGTCTCGTCGAGGAACACGAGGCGGGTGGGATCGAGGTCGGGCTGGCCCTCGAACCAAGCCTCGCGCGCCACCTTCACGTCGGGACGGTCCTGCTCCGTGGCATGCGCTGTCTTTTTTTGTACGTCAGGCCGCGCGCGTCGAGGAAAGCCCAGAGAGTACCCAACCCAACCGTGAGGTCGTGCTTCTCCCGCAGGCGGGCACGCATCTCCTCCAGGGTGATGTCATCCGTCTCGGCGATCAGGCCTCGCAGGTAGGCCTCATGGGGATCGAGCTTGGAGCGGCGGGCTCGTCCCTGGGGGAGGGCCGCCACCGTCCCGGTCGCCGTGAGCGCGGCCATCCAACGGATCGCTGTGGCCAAACCGACCCCGAAGCGGGCCGCCGCCTGCCGACGGGAGGTGGCTTCGGCGGCGTCCACGACCCGTTCGCGGAGGTCTTGGCTGTAGGGGCGGCCCATGCTCGGCTCCTCATCCAGAGCCCGCAGTGAATCAGCATCAGGTCCCCCGGTGAACCCCCGCCAGCCGATTCAGCTCAAACCGAAACCGCTCTAGCACGCGAACATCGACGCCCCGGCCCAGCGCGGCCATCGATACAATCGTGAGGAAGCCGGCGATCCGGGCCAGCGGCGCGACCCAGTCGTCCGGGATCAGGCCGAGCGAGCGCAGCGTCGCAAGCGCCAGGAAGCCCAGGTTGAACCGCGGCACCAGCTTGAAGAAACCGAGCCGATCGTGTTCGCCGATGGAAGCCGCCGTCGTGTGTCCGACTTCGAGTACGAGTTTCCTCTCGTGCGACGCTAATTTTCAAGCCGGCGCGTTCGGACGAAGGATCAGCTTCGGCGCAGCGACGCGGCTTGCATCCATGTCGGCGAAGGCAACGGCGCCCGCGACGAGAGGGCGCTCCTCGACCCAATCGAGGGGACCCAGCCGGCCGTCCGCGAGGGCCCCGACCACGTCGCGGAACTCTTGCATCGTGTAGCAGTAGCTGCCCGAGACCACGATTTCCTGGAGCGTGATCTTGCGGACGTCCAGTCCCCGCTCGCCGGGCAGAAGTCCGATATGCACGATGACCGCCCCCGGCCGGGCGAGCTGGCTCGCCTTGGCCCGCGTCGCGTCGCTGCCGACCGCATCGAGTATCAGGTCGGCGCTGTCGGGACCCGGACCCTCGGCATCGTCGGGCGCCCGGCAGCGGGCCGTCGGGAGGCCGCGCGCGGCTTCGGTGCGCCGCTCGGGATTCGGCTCGATGATGACGACCTCGCCCGCACCCTGCATGGCCAGAACCAGACCCGACCCAAAACCGATCGCGCCGCCGCCCAGCACCACGCAGCGCGCCCCCGCCAGAGGGCGGCCGAGAAGCCGCGCCCCCTGGTTGACGGCGTGGTAGGCGACGGCGAGCGGCTCGGCGAGGGCTGCGTGCGTGGTCGACAGTGCGTCCGGGATCGGTACGAGGCTCTTCTCGGGGACGCAGACGTAGTCCGCGAAGGCCCCTGGGCGCGGGGGCATCGAGAGGATCTGCCGGCTCGGGCACAGGTGCGTGCGCCCGGATTCGCACGCCGGGCAACGTCCGCAGGTGACCAGCGGATTCACCGCCACGCGCGCGCCGGCCCTCGGCCCCTCCGCGACCCGTCCGGCGGCCTCGTGGCCGAGGATCAGCGGGGCGGGGCGCCGGGCATCGTGACCGTGATAGGCGTGCATGTCCGAACCGCAGATGCCGACCGCCTCGACCCGCACCAGCACCTCGCCGGGCCCCGGCACGGGAACCGGCACGTCGTCGACGATGAGCGCGTTCGGCCCGGTGTAGATCAGCGCTTTCATCGCGGGGCCTCGGACAGGCGGATGTTCATTTGGCGGTGAATCCCCCGTCGACCGGCAGCGTCTGCCCGGTGACGTAGGCGGAGGCCTCGGAGGCGAGGAACACCGCCGCGCCGTAGAGGTCGGTGAGTTCGCCGTTGCGGCCGCAGGCCGTCTGGGCGGCGTTGCGCGCCGCGCGTTCGGAATCGGCGAACACCGCCTGCGTCAGCGGCGTCGGGAAGAAGCCCGGCGCGATCGCGTTGCAGGTCACGCCGCGCGCCGACCACGCTTCCGCGATGGCGCGGGTGAGCTGCACCACAGCCCCCTTGGCGGCCCCGTAGGGCGCGGAGTCCGGAAAGGCTCGGTAGGATTGCAGGGAGGCGACGTTGATGATCCGCCCGTATCCCCGCGCCGCCATGCCCGGCGCGAGGGCCTGCGTCAGCAGGAAGGGCGCGCGCACGTGCAGGGCTATGTGCCGGTCGAAGGCCTCCGCCGTCACGGCCGCGAAGGGCTGGCGCAGGTTCATCCCCGCGGCGTTCACGAGGATGTCGACCGGCCGGCCGCCGAGCCGCGCGACGAGGTCGGCGACCGCGGCGGGCTCCGCGAGATCGGCGGGCAGGAGCTCGCTGGCGATCGCCTCCGCCCGCAGGTCCTCGGCCGCCGCCGCAAGGTCGGCCTCGCGGCGGGCGGTCAGGATCAGCCCGGCCCCGGCGAGGCCCAGCGCCCGGGCCAGCGCCAGCCCGAGCCCGGAATTGCCCCCCGTCACCAGAGCCGTCCGCCCGGTCAGGTCGAACAGGCGCGTCAGGCGGAAGGTCATGCGGTCACCGCCTCGCCGAGATCAAGGCCGTGGCCGGGGAAGTACTTCGCGAGCCGGTGGTCGGCCGTGCGGGCATGGGCCTCCATGCCCTCCAGGCGCGAGATCCGGGCCGTGGCCTGGGCGATGGTCTTGCAGGCCTCCCGGTCCATGCGCTGCCACGTCAGCGGCCGCAGGAACTTGTGCACGGATAGCCCGGCGGAATACCGGGCGGCGTACTTGGTCGGCAGGATGTGGTTCGGACCGGAGGTCTTGTCGCCGAAGGCGACCGTGGTCTCCTCGCCGAGGAACAGCGAACCGTAATTGCTGAGCCGCGCGAGCCACCAGTCGAGGTCGGCGGCGTGGACCTCCAGATGCTCGCTCGCGTAGCGGTCGGAGACGGCGACGATCTCCTCCCGGCTCCCGCACACCACCACCTCGCCGTAGTCGCGCCACGCGGCGGCGGCGGCGTCCCGCGCCGTGGGCGGCAGGGCGTCGATCAGCGCCGGCATCCGCGCGATCACGTCGTCCGCGAGGGCACGCGAGGTGGTGAACAGCCAAGCCGGGCTCTCGTGCCCGTGCTCGGCCTGGCCGACGAGGTCCGAGGCCACGAGCGCTGGGTCGGCGGTCTCGTCGGCGATGATTCCCACCTCGGACGGACCCGCGAAGACGTCGATCCCGACGCGTCCGAACAGCATCCGCTTGGCCTCGGCCACGAACTTGTTGCCCGGCCCGACGATGATGTCGGCGGGCTTGCCGGTGAACAGCCCGAAGGCCATCGCGGCGATCGCCTGGACGCCGCCCAGCGTCATGATCACGTCGGCGCCGGCCACCTGCATCGCGTAGAGCACGTAGGGGTGGATGCCCTCGCCGCGGAAGGGCGTCGAGCAGGCCACGACGGTCGTGACGCCCGCCGCCTTGGCGGTGGCCACCGACATGTAGGCCGAGGCGATGTGGGCGTAGCGTCCGGTGGGCACGTAGCACCCCGCGACGTTGCAGGGGACGAGCTTCTGGCCGGTGACGAGGCCCGGCACCAGCTCCACCGAGAAGTCCTGCACGCTGTCGCGCTGGGCCTCGGCGAAGCGCCGGACCTGCCCCGCCGCGAAGGCGATGTCCGCCTTGACGCGCTCGGGGATGTCCTTCGTGCGCCGGGCGATCTCCTCGGGGGTCACAACGATCTCGCCGGTCCAGCGGTCGAGGGAACGGGCATAGTCCCGGACCGCCTCCTCGCCCCGCGCCTCGATGGCGGCGAGCATCTCCGTCACGACCTGCCGCGCCGCGTCGGTCTCGGTCTCGGGCGTCTTGGTCGCCCGCTTCGCGTAGTCGATCGTCATGATCCCTGCCTCTTTGCGGATGTCTCGAACGGGTTCAGGGGGCGCCTCCCGGGAGCGCGGAGCCCGGTCCGGGCGGCAGCGCCGCGAGGCGGCCGGCCGCGCTCAGCGCGGGGCGGCGGCCGCGTCGAACTCCGTGGCGAAGGCCCGGAGCTTCGGATCGGCCGCGACGCGCTTCATGAAGGCGTCGTCGATGTAGCCCTTGGCATCGGGCGCCTGCGCGATGGTGCCGACCTCGGCCATGAACGTGCCGATCCGCGAGAACCAGCCGTCGACCTGCGAGGGGCCGTCCGCGCGCGCCAACGCCTTGAGTTGCGACTCGAGGGCGTAAGTCGGGCGCAGCGCGAATTCCTGGTCGATGGCGTGGTCGGACGCCTCGACGCCGCCCTCGGCGTAGAAGCGCTTGGCCATGTCGTGCGCGTCCTTGGGATTCGCCTTGGCCCAGCCCCAGCCCCGGAGATAGACCGCGAGGAACTTGGCGACCGCGTCCGGATGCGCCTTGGCGAAGTCGGCGCGGGTGATCAGGGCGCCGGGCACCATGGCGTCGGCGTCGGCCCCGCTGCACAGGACCTGCGCGCCGGCCTTCTCCTCCAGCGTGTAGGTGTTCGGAGCCCAGACGCCGACCACCTCGCCCGCGTCGGCGATCATCGCCGAGATGATCTGCGCCTGTCCGAGGTTGACGAAGCGCATCTCGCGCGGGCCGAGACCCCACTTTCGGAGGCAGGCGCGGGCGGCGTAATCGGCGGTGGAGTTGGTGGTGACGAGGAGCTTCTGTCCGGCGAGCTGCTTGGGATTCTTGAGGATCGCGTCGTGCCGTGCGGCGCGCACCATCAGCGCGTTGGTCTTCGATTCGTCGTTGGTGAGGCCGATCGTCAGCAGGCCGAAGCGCGCCGCGCCGAGGATCGCAGGCACGGAACCAGTCCCGCCGACATCCCAGGATCCCGCCTGGGCGGCGGCGACCTGGGGGGCGCCGGCCGGGAAGACCGCGAAGGTCGGCTCGAGGCCGACCTCCTTCCACCAGCCCTTCTGCGTGGCGATGTAGAAGGGCAGCGCCCAGTAGAGCGCCGGCTGATAGGACACGCCGATCCGCTCGGGCTCCGCGGCCTTCACCGGGACGGCTGGCGCGACCACCGGCGCCAGCGCGAGGGCGCCCGCCAGGAGCCATGCCCGCCGCCGGCCGCGCCGGCACCCGTTACCTCGCATCTCGGCCATGTCGCCTCTCCCTCGGATCGCGGACCGTCCGGTCATCGGCCGGCCGCCTTCTCTTCACGCAGCGATTTCCAGATGTGCGTCCGCAGATGGACGAACGATTCGAGGTCCATCACGTCCTCGATGCGGGCGTGCTCCTCCCAACGTTCGGCTTCGCGGACCGCCTTGACGTCGATCATCTCCTTGATGCGCCCCGGGCGCTTGGTCATGACCGCGACCCGGTCGGCGAGGTAGACGGCCTCCTCGACGCCGTGGGTGATGAACAGGACGGTGCGCGGGTTCCTGCGCGCGAGGCGGACGAGTTCCTCCTGCATCACCACGCGGGTCTGGGCGTCGAGGGCGCCGAAGGGCTCGTCCATGAGGAGCACCTCGGGCTCGAGGACGTAGGCGCGGGCGATGGCGACGCGCTGCTGCATGCCGCCGGAGAGCTGGTGCGGGTAGGCTTCGGCGTGGCTCGCGAGGCCGATCATGTCGATCGCCGCGGCGACGCGCTCCTGGCGCTCGGCGGCGGGCATGCCCTTGTTGCGAAGCCCGAACCCGATGTTCTGCGCCACGGTCTTCCACGGGAACAGCGCAAACTGCTGGAACACCACGGCGCGGTCGGGACCCGGCTCGGTGACCGGCTGTCCGCCGACGGTGATCCGGCCGCCAGTCGGGGCCTCGAACCCGGCCGCGAGGCGCAGGCAGGTCGTCTTGCCGCAACCCGAGGCGCCGACGATGGCCACAAACTCGCGGTCGGCCACCGTGAGATCGACGCCGTCAAGCGCCTTGACGTTGCTCCCGAAGCTCTTCTCGACCCGCTCGAACCGGATTGCGCTCATCGGACCCCCTCAAGCCTGTCCGTGATGCCGGCGGAGGCGGGTCTCGAGCGTGCGCAACGCGACGTCGATGACCACGCCGACGAGGCCGATCGCGACCATTCCGACCATCACGGTCGCGGTCGAGACGGCCCCCTGGGCCTGCACCATCATGTAGCCGACCCCCGTCGAGGCCACGATCAGCTCGGCGCCGACCAGGGATTGCCACCCCAGGCCCGCGCTGATGCGCAGTCCGGCGACGATCGAGGGTAGGGCGGCCGGCAGGAGCACCTCGGCGATCATCCGGTCGCCCGGCGTTCCGAGCATCTCGGCGGCTTCCAGCAGGCGCGCGTCGATGTAGCGGGCGCCGCGATAGGCGTTGATCAGGCAGGGTGGAAAGGCGCCCGCGAAGATGATCAGGATCGGGCCGCCGATCCCAGTGCCGAACCAGAGGGCGGCGAAGGGCACCCAGGCGATCGGCGCGATGAAGCGCAGCCCGTCGAAGATCGGCGTGACGATGTCGTCGAGGAGGCGCGACCAGCCCATCGTCAGGCCGAGGGGCACGCCGACCGCGGCGGCGAGCAGGTAGCCGACCAGGAACCGCTGCAGGCTGGAGGCGACGTGGGCCGGGAGCGTGCCCCCCGCGAACGGCCGCTCGGTCAGGGTCGCGAAGCGCTCCGCCACGGCGACCGGTCCCGGAAGGAACAGCGGCGAGACGAGGCCGGACCGGGCGAGGAACGCCCAGAAGCCGAGGAAGGCCAGGGTGCCGATGGCGCCGAGGGCCAGACTCCGGTGCAGCGGAAGGGGCTGGCGGGAGGCGATCATGCCGCCCCCCGCAGCTGCGCCCAGCCGATCGCCCGGCGCTCGGCCATTCCCAGTAGCGCGGTGCTGCCGGCACCGAGCACGCCGACGGCGGCCATGCCGACGAGGATCATGCCCGGGTAGAGGTCCTGCTGGGCGACGTTCAGGACGTAGCCGAGCCCCGCGAGCGAGCCAACGAGCTCGGCCGCGACCAGGGTGGTCCAGCTTGCCTGAAGCGCCAGCCGCAGCCCCGTGAAGATCATCGGCGCCGCCGCCGGCGCCAGCACGTCGGTGACGAAGCGCAGCCGCGGGGTGCCGAGCATCTGCGCCGCCTCGACGATCTGCGGTGGCACGCCCCGCACGCCGGCCTGGGTGCTGATCACCGCCGGCGGCAGTGCCGCGATGACGATGACCATCACCTTGGCCCCGTCGCCCAGGCCCAGCCACAGGATGGCGAGCGGGATCCAGGCGAGCGGCGGGATCGGGCGCAGCAGCAGGAAGACCGGGTTGATGAGAGCCTCGGCCGTGCGGTTCCAGCCCATCAGCAGGCCGAGGGGGACGCCGAGCGCCACCGAGACGACGAAGCCCAGGGCCACGAGCCGGAGCGAGTGCAGGACGTGGACGAAGAGCGTCGTATCCGGGTAGCCCCGGACGAGGGCCTGAACCGCCGCCGTCTCCACGTCGACCGGCGCGGGAAAGCGCCCCGCCGAGATAAGGCCGAGGCCGGTGGTCGCGACGTACCAGAGGACGGCGATGACGACGAGCGTCGCCATGCCGACGCAGAAGCGGCGGCTTAACTTCACGGCGTTTCCTCGCGCTGCAGTGGCCGTCTTGTCGCGACACACCGCATGAGCATTCAATGAATGCGCTTTCATAGTGCGCGTCACCGCAGACTTGTCAACCTTCGGTTTTAGAACTTGCCGACCGACCCGATGCGCCGCCGTCCTTTTAGGCCCCTGACTCGCTGCGACGGTTGCGTTTTCCTGAATGCGCATTCATCACTGCGCTCATCGGGATCCGGCCCGGAGTGACTTGCCGTGAAACGTCAGCAGCGCGCGACATTGCAGGCGGTTGCCCAGAGGGCAGGCGTGTCGCCGGCGACCGCCTCGCGTGCGATGGCCGGGGCCGCGATCGTCCACCCGGACACGATCCGCCGGGTCCGCGCGGCGGCCGAATCCCTCGGCTACCTGCCCGGTGGCCCGGCCCAGGCCCTGGCATCCGGGCGGACGCACACGATCGGAGCCATCATCCCGACGCTCGATCACTCGATCTTCGCCCGCGCGGTCCAGGCGCTGCAGACGACCCTGGCCCGTAACGGCTATCAGCTCCTGATCGCGGCGCACGAATACGCGGCCGCGGAGGAGGCCGTTCTCGTCCGGTCCATGCTCGGTCGCGGGGTCGACGCGCTGATGCTGGTCGGCGCGGACCACCTGCCCGAGACCTGGGCTCTCGTCACCGAGGCCCCGATCCCGGTGGTGCTGACGTGGTCCTTCGATGACCGGCTCGACTCGATCGGCTTCGACAACGCGGAGGCGGGCTATCTCGCGGCCCGGCACCTGCTCGCCAAAGGTCACCGCCGGTTCGGCATGGTTTCAGGCTTCATCCAGGCCAACGACCGTGCGCGCCTGCGCATCGACGGCGTGCGGCGGGCACTCGCGGCGGAAGGGCTGGACCTCTCGAACGCCCGGGTATCGCAGCAGCCCTTCTCTCTCGCCGGCGGCCGGGCCGGCCTCCTGCAACTCTTAGGGCTGGCTGAGCCGCCGACGGCCGTGGTGTGCGGCAATGACCTCCTTGCCGTCGGCGTGCTTCTTGAAGCCGAGCAGCGCGGCTTGGACGTTCCTCGCGATCTGTCGGTCGTCGGGATCGACAATCTTGAGATCGCGAGCCACATCGCGCCGTCCCTCACGACGATCCATCTTCCGACCGCGGAGCTTGGCCGGGAAGTCGCCGAGCATCTGCTAGCCCGCCTACGCGGGGAAGCGCGCACGCGTCGGACAGAGATGCCGATCGAGTTGATCGAGCGTCGTTCGTCTGGACCGCCACCGATGTCCACGGGTCTGCCAGTCGCGGCGCATCAGCGCGGCGTCAAGTAATCCACCCAACCGGACCAAATAACCGTCATATAATGTTGTGGACTGCGCTGCCGTGATGACACTGCATGTGAAAAATTTCGGTTTAGTCAGAAACCCGATGACAACGAAAGACTGATGCGTATATCCGCAACTAAAATAGTGAATTCAGTCAGAGATAAGCGGCCCTTCGCGCGGCAGAGATCGGCTATCGGCGGCGCCCAGACGAGTCTGAACGAAATCGCTCATGCAAAGTTGGGATGCTGAATCTTGTCAGTTTTTTCCGGTTTCCTCCTCCGAAGCGGACAAGCGGCTTTCGGCCATCTGCTGCCACGTTTCGCTTGCCTGCACGTCTCAGATGGGTGGATCTCCGCCAGTCTGGTTTCGGGCGGCAACAGAAAAGAGCGGACGTCATCGCCGCGCCCGCTCCCAGTCCATTTTGCAAGTTCAAGCTGCGCCATGTCGATGCTCAGAGTTGAAGGAGACACAGCCGTTTAGCTGCAGCATGCCTCCTCCGGTCGCTTTGCCTTGAGCCAACGATCGCGCGGCTTGCAACTCGCAGCGCGCGGCGAGAGCCGGACTTGAAGCACGCCGTCGATCCGTTCGGGTGTGTAGGCGCGATGGAGCTGCATCGGCACCACGCCGTCGCTGACCTCGAAGGTGAGCCGCGCGGCTGGATCGAGGCCAACGTGCTCTGACACCTTGCGGATGATCGCCGCGAACTTGCCGGCCGTCATGTGAGTACGGTCGCCGTCGATCATGTCCCAGAGCTGGATGAAGATCTCCGACCAGGACTCGGGGTTGCCGCCGCAGTCGAGGGCGGCGAACTGGCCGGCCTTCACCTCGGTGACGTGGTAGCCGGGGCGCACGGCGTGACCGTCGTAGAAGAACACGAGGGGGATCGACGGGTGCTCGTCGCAGGTGGCGAGCAGAGCGCCGATCTGGATGTCGTCGGCGGTCCTGCGAGGCGGCACCGACACATCGATCTTGGCAACGTCCAGCATGTGCGCTACTCCTCATTCAAACAATCGTAGGATCATTGAATGATAGACGAGCGTCAAGCGTTGACCGCCTTCGCCGCCCTCGCCCAAGAGACCCGGCTGCAGATCGTGCGGCTGCTCGTTCAGGCCGGACCAGAAGGCATGGCCTCCGGGGTTCTGGGGAGCGAGCTGGGCGTGTCCGCCTCCACCGTGTCCTTCCACCTGAAGGAGCTGGACCACGCCGGTCTGATCCAGGCGCGGCGCGAGGGACGGTCGATCATCTACAGCGCGGCCTACCCGGCGCTCTCGGGCCTCATCGCCTTCCTGATGCGCGACTGCTGCCAGGGGCGCCCGGAGGTCTGCACGCCGGCCGTCGCCTCGCTGTCGAGCTGCTGCAACCCCCTGACGGAGGCCGGTCATGCCTGAGAATTTCGACGTGGTGATCTACCACAACCCCGACTGCGCCACGTCCCGTAACACCCTGGCGATGATCCGCAACACCGGCATCGAGCCGCACGTCATCGAGTACCTGAAGACCCCGCCGAACCGGGCGCTGGTCAAGCAGCTCGTGGCCCGCGCCGGCCTCACGGTGCGCGAGGTGCTGCGGGAGAAGGACACGCCCTACGCCGAGCTGGGCCTGGGCGATCCGGCGCTGACCGACGAGCAGCTGCTCGACGCGATCGAGGCGCATCCGATCCTGATGAACCGGCCGCTGGTGGTGAGCCCCAGGGGCGTGCGCCTGTGCCGGCCGTCGGAGGCCGTGCTGGATCTGCTGCCGGCGCAGCAGGGCGAGTTCATGAAGGAGGACGGGGAGCGCGTGGTCGACGAGCACGGCCGCCGCGTCGCCACCGCCTGAGGAGCGCCGATGTCGACGTTTGAACGCTATCTCACCGTCTGGGTCGCCCTCTGCATCGTAGCCGGCGTGGCGCTCGGGCACGTCCTGCCGGGCGTCTTCCAGGCGATCGGCTCGGCCGAGGTCGCCCAGGTGAACCTGCCGGTGGCGGTGCTGATCTGGCTCATGGTCATCCCCATGCTGCTCAAGATCGACTTCGCGGCGCTGGGTCAGGTCGGCCGGCATTGGCGCGGGATCGGTGTGACGCTCCTGGTGAACTGGGCGGTGAAGCCGTTCTCGATGGCGGTGCTGGGCTGGTTGTTCGTGGGCTGGCTCTTCAGGCCCTACCTGCCAGCGGACCAAATCGACAGCTACATCGCCGGCCTGATCATCCTGGCGGCGGCGCCGTGCACCGCGATGGTGTTCGTGTGGTCGAACCTGACGAAGGGCGAGCCGCATTTCACGCTCAGCCAGGTGGCGCTCAACGACACGATCATGGTGGTGGCCTTCGCCCCCATCGTCGGCCTGCTGCTCGGCCTGTCCGCGATCACCGTCCCCTGGAGCACGCTGGTGCTCTCGGTGGTGCTCTACATCGTCCTCCCGGTGATCGTAGCGCAGCTGGTGCGGCGATCGCTCCTGGCGTCGGGCGGGCACGCGGCACTCGATCGTTCTCTGAAGGCGCTCGGGCCGGTGTCGCTGGTGGCGCTTCTGGCCACGCTCGTCCTGCTGTTCGGCTTCCAGGGCGAGCAGATCATCGCGCAGCCGCTGGTGATCGCCCTGTTGGCGGTGCCGATCCTCATCCAGGTCTACTTCAACGCCGGGCTCGCCTACCTGCTCAACCGCATCGCTGGTGAGCAGCACTGCGTGGCCGGTCCCTCGGCGCTGATCGGCGCATCGAACTTCTTCGAGCTGGCGGTGGCGGCGGCGATCAGCCTGTTCGGGTTCCACTCGGGCGCGGCACTGGCGACGGTGGTCGGCGTTCTGATCGAGGTGCCGGTGATGCTGACCGTGGTCTGGATCGTGAACCGGAGCCAGGGCTGGTACGAGCGCGGCGCAACCCGGAAGGCGGCGTTCAAGACCATCTCCCGTGAGGTCTGATGCGGGCGGTCGGAGCCGCCTGACGATCATCAGCGCCTTGGGCGTGGTCGAGATCCTCACCTGGGGCTCGTCGTTCCTCCTGCCGCCCCCTGCCCGCCGGGCCGATCGCTCAGGTCACTGGATCAACGTCCCTGGAGGGCAAACGACGGCCGCTTTTGAAGAAGCGGAGAAGGCGGTCTGGGCGGCGGCGTTGGGTCGCTATCATACCGACTGCTCTGCCGAAGGACCGGCCACGACCCGTTGCGGACGAATGGGCCGTTTGCCGCTAGATCATCCCTCATGACGGAACACACAGGCATCCACGTGCGTCGCGCTGATCATGTCGGCTTCGCGGTCGCTTCCCTTGACGAGGCGCTTCGGTTCTGGGTCGATGGGCTCGGCGCGCGGCTTGTGCGGACGGGCGAGATGGGGGGAGAGTTCCTTGGTCAAGTAACCGGAGCGCATGGGGCGATGGTGCGCATGGCAATCGTTTCGCTGCCGGAGCAGACGATTGAACTCCTGGAGTATCAGGGTCCGGACCGTCCAAGCGCGCCAGCCAAGCCGTTCGACCCTGGCTTCGCGCATCTGGCCCTTGTCGTCGATGACATCGACGCGCTCCTGGTGCGGATCGCCGCCTACGGCTGGAAGGCGCAAGGCATTCCGCAGCCGATCGCGAGCGGCGCGCGCGCCGGAACGCGGGTGATCTACGCCGTTGGTCCTGACGGCGCGACGATCGAGTTCATGCAGCCGCCAGCTACGGCCCAAGATCGCTGATCCCGCCAAGCCGCGGACCTGCTCGCCACAAGGAGCCCAAGTCGCCGGATGAACGTCGAGTGGCTGCTTATGGGAAGCCTACATGGCGATGCAGGCGACCGGGTTGGGTCGATCTCCGACTGCCTTCGCCGATAGGCTGCACGGACTCATGGAAGGGACAGGCGCGGCGCCACGCTGACGGGCTGAGAGGTGGAAATCCCTTTCCGTCCCTTTTATCCTAGAGCCGTGCGACCTCATCGTCGGAGACAACGTTGAAGCCAGGAGGCTCCATGACACGGGCTGGGAACGATGCACGGCTGTCCCTCGACTATGTGTCCGTCGAGGATCTGAACGCAGCTCTACGCGTGTTCCGCCGGCTGCCGCTGGAGTTGCTGGGCTTTCTGGTCCTGTTGCCGATCGTCCTCATCGGACTGTCTCGGCTCGGTACGGCCCTCAATCCACCCTACGGTCTTTACATCTTCGGGTGGGATCTCGTGACCTGGGGCCTGCTCCTGATGCTCGCCCTGCTGTTCGGCCTGCTCTGGTGGCGGGGACGACAGGTCGGGCGCCTCTTGAACGACCGGGACATCCTTGCTTCGCCAGTCATGAGCCTGCTGTCGGTGCCGAGTGTCTTGGCCCGGCGAGCCCAGACACTCGGCATGGAATGGACTGGCTTCTACGGACCGCTCCGTCCAACACGGAAGTGAACCAGCGCTAGCACTGACCGGGTTCACGCCTATGGGCACGGATTGGGACCGGTCGACGTGGTTTCCGTGTGGCCCGCCGCCTCCGCGAGCCGCACCGGTATGATCCGCACCAGACCGCGCCAGACCACGACGATCAGGCCGAGGCAGACGAGCCACGACAGCAGCCAGATCTCGTATAGGTCGGCCTCCATCGCGAATTCCCCATCGAGTCCGAGCCACACAGCGAGCCTGTGTGGAAACGGCAGGCCCGACATGAGCGCCAGGCGCAAGGCAGGAACCGACAGGAGCGACGCTCCAAAGATGAGCGCGGCAGCGCGGTACAGGGGTCGGGCCGCGCCGTTGAGGGTGCCCGCGAGGCCACCGAGCAAGGCCGCACCGGCCCAGAACGCGAAGGGCTGTGAGGCCGGGTCATGCGCTGGACCGACATCCAGCCCGCCGGGTAGGCGGGGGAAGAGGATGAAGAGCGGGGCGAGACCGAGGCCGATGAGCATCGCGAGGGGAGGCGCGTGGAGCAGACGCCTCAATCGGCGGCTGACGGGCTCGTTCACCGGCCGTCCCGCGCCGCGCTCAGCCACTCTCGCCGCCCGCTCTGTCGAAGGCCTTCAGGACCGCTGGATCCTTTCCGTAGCGGCGGCGCAAGCGTCCCTCGTCCGCGTCGACGGCGTCGCAGCGCAGCGCCTTCGCCGCGGCGGCGATCTCCCGACCGCGAGCCTCGTCGTAGGCGTCCTCGCCACCCCAGTGATTGCAGCCTCTTCGCCGCGTCACGTAGGCCTGAGCGTCGGCCGGGAGCCTCGGCGCGACTCCGGCCGGTTTCACCGGTGCGGCGGACAGCGGCTGGGCCATGAGGGCAGCGGCCGCAAAGGCGATAGAAGCGACGCTTCGCGCATGGGCGGACGGTCGTCCTGGCATTTCATCCCCCTTTTCGCCGGGCTGTTCCTGCGGGTGCGCCACCGTGACAAAGCGCTGCGCGATGGGGATAGCATCGTCTTCTTCCCTGCGCTCGCGCCTGTGGCCAGCACCCGCGCCGTCGAGGCGACCGGCCCGGTTCGGTGGCGCCCGATGCCGCAACGGCATCCACCATTTCATCCGCTCCATCACCCCGCGCTCGATGTCCGAGCCGGCAACCAGAGGGAAATCGACCGCATGCTCTCACGCCGCGACGCGCTCACTTCCGCCGCGCTCCTGCTCTGCGTGTCGGCCGCCTGGGCCGAACCGACACCGGGGCTGGCCGAGCGCCGGGCGATCGCCGCCTATCGCGAAGGCCGCTTCCCGGCGCAGGAAAAGGCGGTTCAGGAGGCGGCAGGCTTCCCCGTGCCGGTCGAGGTGGCGTGGGATCAGCTCACCATCCCGGGTGATGCGCCGTACTACGCGGATCCGGGCTACTTCGAGACGACGATCTTCGAACCGCTGGCCGCGGGTTTGCGGGACGTGACCAAGGACCAGATGGGCCGTGATGCCCTGCGGG
>NZ_FNWP01000051.1:0-18499 GCF_900108435.1 Methylobacterium sp. 275MFSha3.1
TGTCCGCCGTCAGCACTCCTGAGACAGATTGAGGGTCTTCACGAACGGAGGATGGCTGGTTCATCGTAGCCCAGGAGCGAAGATGAAACAGACGTCCGGGCCGGCGCGGAAGCCGGCAGAAGCCGTGATCAAGGACATCCGCCGCGCCACGCGCCGGCAGTTCTCGGCGGAGGAGAAGACCCGCATCGTGCTGGAGGGCCTGCGCGGTGAGGACAGCATCGCCGAGCTGTGTCGGCGTGAGGGCATCGCCAGCTCGATGTACTACGGCTGGTCCAAGGAGTTCTTGGAGGCCGGCAAGAAGCGGCTGGCCGGCGACTCGGCCCGTGCCGCGACCGCCGACGAGGTCAAGGACCTGCGTTGCGAGGCGGGTGCGCTGAAGGAGGTCGTGGCCGATCTCGTCGTGGAAAACCGCCTGCTGAAAAAAAGTATGACTGGGGTTGGGGGCGACGAGGCATGAGGTACCCGGCCTCTGAGAAGCTGGAGATCATCCGGCTGGTTGAGCAATCCCACCTGCCGGTGCGCGCCACCCTGGACAAGCTCGGCGTCACCCGGGCGACGTTCTATCGGTGGTACGACGCTTTCCAGCGTGGCGGCCTCGAGGCATTGGCGGATCGCCCGTCCCGACCCAGCCGGGTCTGGAACCGGTTGCCCGCCGAGGTTCGCGATCAGATCGTCGCCCTCGCGCTGGAGCAGCCGGAGCTCAGCCCACGCGAGTTGGCGGTGCGCTTCACCGACGAGCGGCGCTACTTCGTATCGGAGGCAACCGTCTACCGTCTGCTCAAAGCTCAGGACCTGATCACCAGCCCGGCCTACATCGTGATCAAAGCCGCCAACGAGTTCCGCGACAAGCCCACCGCGCCAAACCAACTCTGGCAGACGGACTCCACCTACCTGAAGGTGGTGGGCTGGGGCTGGTACTACCTGTCGACCGTGCTGGACGACTTCTCGCGCTACATCGTGGCGTGGAAGCTGTGCACGACGATGCAGGTCGGCGACGTCACCGCCACGCTCGACCTTGCGCTAGCGGCCGCCGGGCTCGACCACGTGCAGGTGGTGCATCGGCCACGGCTGCTCACCGACAACGGTTCAAGCTACGTCGCGGGTGATCTGGCCGACTGGCTCGGCAGCCGGGGTATGACCCACATCCGCGGTGCGCCCCGCCATCCGCAGACGCAGGGCAAGATCGAGCGCTGGCACCAGACGCTCAAAAACCGCCTCCTGCTCGAACACGCCTACCTGCCCGGCGAACTGGAGGCGCGGGTTGCCGCCTTTGTCGAGCACTACAACCACGCTCGGGCTCACGAGAGCCTGGGCAACCTCACCCCTGCCGACGTCTACTTCCGCCGCGGCGAGACAATCTTGTGTGAACGGGCGCGGATCAAACGCCAGACCCTCATGGACCGCCGCTTGCGCCATCATGCGCAGGCTGCCTAACTTCTCACCCAGATGGACCAGAACCTCCGTTCCTGAGCATCGCAAACCGTCTCAAATCATCTGACGACGGACATATAGATATATTTATGGATCGCTTGCAAGGCCTTATCGAGAATGGACAAATCAAGCCCTTCTCACCGAAGAAAAATCATATTAGAAGTTTGCTCCTGGGTTAAGGCAGGCGGGATTACTAGATTATTATTACATAGATTGACCAAAGAAAAAGCGTTGACCTAATGCTGGCTCCTTTGTTCACCCAACCAACAAGCTTAATACCAGGCATTCGCATTGGCTGCTGAATATGTACAGAACCGACTCGGTTGCCGATTCGATTTGATAAATCGCCCAGTCGGGGTTGAGACGCTCAAACGGGAGAATCGCAGTGCAGAATGTTGAGATCGCATCTTTTCAGGGCGTTTGGCCCGGTGGGTATCAAGAGGGCTACCCTCAAGACCCATTGTCCCAGTCCTCCTACTCAGGCATTGATCAGTTCAACGGCTACGCGAACCAACACGAGATCGCGGCTGAGAAGGGCATCAAGGCACAGCAGATCGGCTATCTCAGCACGCTCTACGTGACTTATCTGATGTGCATCCGCAATCAAACGCGAGGCAAGGTCGTGCTGGAGATCGGACCGGGCCGAGGCGCGTGGTCCCGCTGTATCTTGGCCGACGGCGCCAAGCACCTCTACGCGCTCGACGCAGTCTCGGCGGAGGACAACAACTTCTTCGGCTATGTGGGCACCGATCCGGAGGTCCGTGACCGTGTGACCTACGATCAGGTCCAGGATTTCTCCTGCGCGTGCGTACCGGATGGCGGTATCGACTTCTTCTTTTCCTTCGGCTGCTTTTGCCACCTCAGTCGAAACGCCACGGCTGCCTATTTCGACGCCATCGCGCGGAAAATGGCTCCGGGTGCGCGAGGCTACATCATGATCAGCGATTACGCCAAGCTCGCCGCGGCCCTGGCTATCAACGAGAGCGCGCGAGATTATGATCGACCGCGCCCAGGCCGCTGGTACAACCTCGGACTCCCCTGGTTCCGGGAGATCATCGAGGCCCGGGGGTTCACTGTCCTCGACCCGGATATCGGGTGCAATCTCCGGGACCCGGTGGTTCATTTCGCGAAGCTGTGATGCCGGAACGGCTGAAGCGAGCGCCTGTGCTACCTGCGCGACTGACTACCCGCGCTGCCGCTATGCGGCCGGCACTTCCCGCTTGAACCAGGGCGGCGCCAGCCCAAACCATTGATCCTGAGGACACCGGATGATCACCGTCACCGAAGCCATGAAGCAGGAGTTGCTCAAACGCGGCGTGTCAGCCCTGCACCCGGCCCCACTCGGCCTGCCGGAGGACTGCACCTTCGAGCCGCCGTGCAGCATCAAGTGGATGGGCATCGACTACTGCCTCACCATGGGGGCGTTCTCGTACGCGGTGAGCGGCTACTATTTCGGCGCCGACATCGCCCGCTACGTCTCCATCGGCGAGAGCGTCCAGGTCGGGCGCGGCAGCCACCCGGTCCAGTGCGGCTCGACCTCGCCGCTGTTCTACACGCACCACTCGGCCGTGTTCGACCGCCTCGACCCGCGGGCGGAGGATTACGAGATCTCCGGCCCGTATCTGTGGCCCAAGCGCGTGCGCATCGGCAACGACGTCTATATCGGCCACGGCGCCTTCCTGATGCCCGACATCACGATCGGCGACGGGGCGGTGATCGGCGCCATGGCGGTGGTGACCAAGGACGTGCCGCCCTACGCGATCGTGGCCGGCAGCCCCGCCCGGATCGTGAAGATGCGCTTCCCCGACGCGCTGATCGAGCGCTACCTGAAGGTGCAATGGTGGCGCTACGCCTTCTGGGACCTGCGCCAGTGCTCGATCACCGACCCGGAGAAGTTCATCGATGCCGTCGAGGAGCGGATCGCGGGGGGAATCGAAGAGTACAAGCCCGAGACGATCAACCTGCAGGCCTTCGCCCAGAACTTCGATCAGACCACGACGCGTTGATCCGGCTTGTGCCGCGCACCGCTGTCGCGTTTCCCAAGACGCGTCAGCGGCGCCACCATCTGCGGCGCCCTGAATCCGGCAGCAATGGTGTCGAGTCAGGCGGTGTCGGCTTGGGCGGCACGGCGGCTTCCGGGATGGCGACACCTAGGGCGGATTCGGGCAGGATCGGACCTAACAGCAGGACCGTGCTGCAGACCGTGGCTGCGTCGCGGCTCGTGAAGGCGTTGACCACCTGATCGATCGGGAAGCACCCCCCGTCGAGGCGGATCAGTTCGCCCCGGCTGAATGTCCCCCAGGATTGTTCGGCGGGAGGCAAGCGCGACAGGGTGCGTCCGCTGCCCCTCTCGATCACGATCAGTTCGTAGAATTGCACGTGACTCCATCCCTTCGCTTCGCACGCCGGCGGAAGCGTGTCGCTTCCCGCCGCATCGGCTCGTATCCTCGTCGGATCAGATCGTCCCCTCGAAACGCAGGTTCGCCTCAGGGTACTCGACCATCATTTGACGCTGCTCGGGCGAATTGTTCCAGCCGCCCGGCTTGATGTAGTCACCGGCGTCGAACACCTCGATCACATTTTTGACGGTCGGAATTTCCCGGAACTTGTGATCGTAGCCATTGGCGAACGAGACCAGTGTCTCGACCGTGTCGGACAGGTAGCAGATCGCGGGGCCTAGGGTCCCGAATCCGAACACCAGATGACGCCCGTTCACGAGCGCGCGGGTGTCATCGACGATCGTCCCACTCTGCACGGAAAACGGGATCGCGCGCGCCGTGAGGTGGTCTTCGAGCGCATCGATCACCGGGTTCATCCGGTTCTCATAGACAAGCTTGACGCGGCTGATACGGCCGGCCCGCAAGAAGCGATCGATAACGAGGGTGTAGAATGCCAGCGGTGGTTGGATGTAGGCGGCGTTGACCCAGGTGCTGAATACGTCGCCCGAGCGGATGTGGATGATCAGCTCGTCCTCGGGCTTCGGCTCGAAGACCGGGGGCAGCAGGTTGAATAGCGGGTGGATGATCGTGCGGACGATCTCGCGCTTCTCGTGTGGCGTGAGCAGGTCCTTGGCGAAGCGCGAGTGGTGCTCCAACTCCCAAAAGTATCCCTCGAGGAACCAGCCACCCTCGGGCAACGGATGGGTGTTCGGCAGGAAGGTGATGCCGCCGAGGTTCACCGGCTCGGTGCGCGCGATCACACCGCTGATGTCACGCTTGGCGAGCTTGAAGTATCTTAGACCGAGGCGGCGGGCGAGGGCGATCGCCATCGCGTGTTGCATCAGACCGTTGCCGAGGGCGGGGTTCAGCACGAGCGAGAGACCGATTAGCGGCGCATCGCGCGTGCCGGGAGCCCCGACGAGGGCGTAGCTCATCTGCTCGACCGCGCTCGGCGCCTCGGCGAGGAGCGGGACATCGAGGCCGATGCGCTCCCGCAGGCGGATCAGTTCGAGGGCCGGTCGCTCGACGAAGACCTCCACCTGGGTCAACACCAGCGGCTGTCGCTCGTCGAGGGACACCTTGACGAAGCGAGCCCAGACCAGGCCGGCGAGCGGGAGTTGCAGGGGACTCGCTTGGCCGCGCGCCCGGAAATGCGTCAGCCCTGCATGGATCAGCGTCCAGGCCGCACCGTCCTCCGAGACTTCGATTCGGAGGGAGCGCGCGGCCTCCCGCGCCAGCTCGCGCCGGTTGTGGGCGACGATCGCCGACAAAGGGAGGCGCTGTCCCAGATCGACCTGCCACCACGCCGGTTCGTCCACGTCGGTGTGGGTGTTGTATTCCTGGCTGAAATCGCCGTTGACCAGCCCCTCCGGGCCCAACGGGCACCACCACGGTCGGGAGCTCTGCGTCGCCGGTTTGCCGAGGGCGACGTTGACGTAGAGGTCCGGGTCGTCGAAGGGCGCGGTCATCGGAAATCCTAGAAACCTTGGCCTTCAGGCCGGGGAGAGCGCGTCTGTGCGCTGCGAACGGACATACTCGGCCACGACGGACAAAGGGGCACCGCCGCACGGGGCGACGGAGTACGAGGGCGTCCAGAGCACGCCCTGGTGGTAGCGGCCCGTGATCTCGGGGCGCCTGTCGCGCAGCTTGCGGCTCGGCACGCCCTTGAGGCTGTTGACGAGCTTCGACAGGCTGACCTTGGGCGGATAGGTGACGAGCAGGTGGACATGATCGTCCTCGCCCGAGCACTCGATAAGCTCCGCCTCAAAGTTCCGGCACACCTTGGCGAAGATCGCCGTCAGGTCGCGGATCGCCAGCGCCGAGAGCACGTCGCGCCGGAAGTTGGCGACGAAGACCAAGTGAGCATGAAGCGCTGAAACGACGTGCCGCCCTCTACGGGCTTCAATGTTGCGGCTCCTGAGGCCAGCCGGTAGGCTCTCAGGGTGATCGCCCGCGGCTTCCGCTACAAGCTGGAACCGCTGCCCGAGCAGGAGGCCCTGTTTCGGCAGTTCGCGGGCGTGTGCCGCCTCGTCTACAATCTCGCCCTTGAGCAGAAGGCGACCTGGGGCCGGAAGCACCGCCTCGGCTACGTCGCCCAGGCTGCCGATCTGACGCGCCTGCGGGCTGAGTTCGACTGGGTGCGCGCCGTCTACGTCTCGTGCCAGCAGCAGGCTCTGCGCGACCTCGACCGGGCCTTCGGCAACTTCTTCGCGGGCCGCACCGCGTTCCCGCGCCCCCGCAAGCGCGGCGTGGACGACAGCTTCCGCTTCCCTGGCCGCGAGGTCGCGGTGAAGTCCCTGAACGGCAAGTGGAGCGCCGTGCGCCTGCCGAAGATCGGCTGGGTCAAGTTCCGCGACACACGGCCGATGCGCGGCGACCTGAAGAACGTGACCGTCCGCCTTGATGCCTCGGGCTGGTACGTCGCCTTCACCCGCGAGATCGCGCACGAAGCGCCCGCGCCAAGCCTGGAAGTGGTTGGCATCGACCGCGGGGTAGCCACGACGCTGGCCTTGTCCACGGGCGACATGCTGACGCTGCCCGCGAGCCTGGAGCGGATCGAGGTTCTGAAGCGTAAGGCACAGCGCATCGTCGCCCGGCGGAAGCGCGGATCGAACCGCAGGCGCAGGGCTCAGGCCCGTGTCGCCCGTCTCCAAGCCCGGCAAGCCCGGATCCGGCGCGACTTCCACCACAGGGCCGCGCTCGACATCGCGCGCAGGTACGGCGTGGCCGTCCTCGAAGACCTGAACACGCGTGGCATGACGGCCAGCGCCCGGGGCACAGTGACCGAGCCCGGCCGCAACGTCCGGCAGAAGGCCGGGCTGAACCGGGCGATCTTGGCCGCGGGCTGGCACCTCTTCGCGACGATCCTGACCGACAAGATGGAAGAGCGCGGCGGGCAGGTGGTCATTGTGCCTGCACGGTTCACGTCGCAGACCTGTGCGGCGTGCGGTGTGGTCGATGCAAGAAGCCGCGAGAGCCAAGCGCGCTTCATCTGTATCGGTTGCGGCCACACCGACCATGCCGACGTCAACGCGGCGATCACCATCGAACGGCGGTGGAACACACCGTTGCTGGACGTAGAGGGTGTGCATCAGCAGCCCTGTGAAGCGTCAACTGGACGAGACCTCACAGTCTCCGAAAATCCCCGTCGTTCACGGCGGGGAAGATGTTAACGCGGGTGTCTGAGCAGGTGGGCTGCGCGCGGTCAACCGTAGCCGTCCTGCCGCGCCGAGTATGGAGGGCCGCGTCGCTCCCTCGCCACGGCTTGCATGGCGTTGCGGCATCCGGCTAGGCGATCCGGGACTCACGCCGCGGCTGTGAGAGGGGAGAACGAGTGGATCGCATGACCGCAGCAGCCGATCGGTGCAGGGACCTCGTCGATCTCGCGATCACCCGGGAGGTGACCCAGACCTCCGACGGGCGGGCGCTCGCTTCCGCCGCTGGGGATTCTTCGGCCCACGGTGCCGAGGGGAGGGCGTTCGCGCTCCAGGTGGATCTCGGCATGCGGTTTCCGATCCACGCCGTCTCGGTCAGCTTGACCGAACCTGGCCGATCGGGGGAGGGGGCTGCCTTGCAGCTCGCCTTCTCCTCCGACGGGCAGACCTGGGTCGAGCCGGAGGTCGTGGCGCAGGCCGGAGCGGATGGGGAGATCCGCGCCGTCATCGCAGCCGGGGAGGCGGCCTGGGGACGCCATGTCCGCGCCTCCGTCGCCGAGGCCGAGCTGACGATCGCGGGGCTGCACGTCTGGTGCGAGGCGGCGATGCTCGACCTGATCGTCTTCCGCCGGCTGATCGAGGTCGACTTCAACATCCTCCACGAGCGCCCGGGGGCGGTGCTGCATACCTCCTACAGCCTCGTGAGCGCGGAGCGGCCGCGCACGAAAGCGCTCGTCGGCATCGCGCTCCTGGAAAACGGCGCCTTCGGCAATTGCCTCGTGCAGTACTACGTCGCGATCTCGGCCGCGCGCGCGCTGGGCCTCAAGCTCATCAAGATCCCGAAGATCGATCGGAGCCAAGCGATCTTCCTGAAGGAGCGCCTGACCTGCCACGGGATCACGTTCATCCCCGCCGACGAGCCCCTGCCGGACGACGGCTACTTCCTCTCGGGGATGTTCTTCGACGTGCCCTTCCAGCAGATGGTGAACGCGCGCAGTCCGCTTTCCATGCGCGAGGTAGTCCACACCTACATCCGGCGGGTGTTCAACGGCCTGCCGGAGGTGTTTCCGGACAAGCTCGAGGACCAGCTCATCATCCACATCCGCTCCGGCGACATCTTCAGCACCTGGATCGATCCGAACTACCCGCAGCCGCCGCTGGCCTTCTACCGGATGGTCATCGAGCGTCTGCGGGCAGAGGGCCGCATCGGGTCCATCAAGATGGTGTTCGAGAACCGGGCCAATCCGGTGATCCCGGCATTGGAGGCGTATGTTGAGAGCATCGGTCTGCCGCTGACGACGCAGAGCGGCACGCTGGTCGACGACGTCGCCGCGATTGCCAACGGCCGCTATCTCGTCTTCGGCTTCGGCTCCTTCGGACCCGGCGTTTGTCACCTATCGGAGCGGGTCGATCAGGTGTTCTACTTCTCGTGCAATTGGCCGCAGGGCTTCCAGTCGATCGAGACGGTGGGCCGCGCCATCGAGGTCAGGGATGTCGGCGGCGGGTATATGAAGATCGGCGAGTGGACCAATTCCGAGGCCCAGCGCCGGCTGATGATCGAGTACCCGGCCGAGAACCTGGCCTTCGACGACCGGACCTGAGCGGGTGCGGTGACCGCTGCGGGGCCGGCGCGATATTCACACGCCGGCCCTCGAGCCGATGCTCAGCAATTCTCCAGGTACCATTGATAGGTCGTGCGCAGGCCGTCGGCCAGGTCGATCCGCGGCGTCCAGCCGAGCCCTTGCAGCTTGTTCGCACTCATCAGCTTGCGCGGCGTCCCGTCCGGCTTCGAGGGATCGGTGACGATCTCGCCCTTGAAACCCACCACCTCCGCCACGAGCCGGGCGAGTTCAAGGATCGTCACGTCGCTGCCCGAGCCCACGTTGACGTGTGTCATGTCGCTGTAGTGCTTCATCAGGAACACCAGCGCGTCGGCGCAATCATCGACGTGCAGGAACTCGCGCCGGGGCGAGCCCGTGCCCCAGATCACCAATTCGCGCGCGCCGGTCCGCTTCGCCTCGTGCGCCTTGCGGATCAGCGCCGGCATGACGTGGCTGGTCTCGAGATCGAAATTGTCCTCCGGCCCGTAGAGGTTGGTCGGCATGCCGGAAATGAAGTCGCTGCCGTACTGGCGCCGGTAGGCCTCGCACAGTTTGATGCCGGTGATCTTGGCGATCGAGTAGGGCTCGTTCGTCGGCTCCAGCGGGGCCGTGAGCAGGCTCTCCTCGACGATCGGCTGAGGGGCGAATTTCGGGTAGATGCAGGATGAGCCCAGGAACAGCAGCTTCTCGACGCCGACGCGGTGGGCCGCGTCGATGAGGTTCGCCTCGATCATGAGGTTGTTGTAGAGGTAGTCGACCGGGCGCGTGGCGTTCGCGTGGATGCCGCCGACCTTGGCCGCCGCGAGGAACACCGCGTCGGGCCGGTTGGCCTCCATCCAGGCGCGGGCCTCCGCCTGCTCCATCAGGTTGACGCCGGGCCAGCCGGCCGTGAGGACCTCGCAGCCCTCGCTCGCGAGGCGGCGGACGATGGCCGAGCCGACCATGCCCCGGTGTCCCGCGACATAGACCCGCTTGCCCTTGAGGTCGTAGACCGGCTGCGGGGCGCCACCGACCGCGGCCTCCGCTCCCGTCCCGCCGGAGCCCGGCGTGATCTCGCCCCCGATACCGCCGCTGTTGGATTCCATCGCCCGTCCCCGTGGCAGGGCGCGGGGCCGGTCAACGCCCGCCGCCCTCGAAGTTGCGTTGACCGCGCTCGCACCCATCGCGACGCGGCCCGTGTGTCACCGCCGTTTGCGGCGGCAGGATGGTCGCCGTGTCAGGCGCGCCGAGCGCCTCTGACACCGTCCACCCTCAGCCCTCACCGGCGAGGTAGCGCGTGGCCTCGGCTCGCTCGGCCTTGGCTAGCGCGATCTCGGCATCGATGTTCTCCGGCCCGACGATCGCGATCTCCGGCAGCGGGAAGATCATCCTGGTGCCCGACAGGATGGTTTCGCGCTCCCGCTCCAGGAACTCCGCCCGGAAATGCCAGGGCAGGACGAGGTAGTAATCGGGGCGCATTGCCCGCGATTCGGCCTCGCTGAGGATCCGGATATCGGTCCCGAGCGTCATCGCGCCGACCTTGTCCTCGTTGCGATCGGCGGCGTAGGGGATCTGGCGATGGTCGAGCCCGTACCATTGCAGCAGGACGTTGCCCTTGGTGGAGGCGCCGTAGACGTGGATGGTCTTGCCCTCGGCGCGGATGCGGCCGATGAGATCGGTCATCTCCGCCCGCAACCGGTCGAGCCGCGCCTGGAACTCGCCGTAGGGCGTGTCGGTGTCGAGCTCCATCTCGAACTCGCGGACCTGCACGCGGCGGATGAGGTCGCGCGCCTCCTCGCTGTCGTAGGCGAAGCAGGCGGCCTTGCAGCACCAGCAGCGGATGCTGCCACCGTTGACGTCGTTGAACTCGATCTTGAAGATGCACAGCCCGGCCCGCGCCATGATGGTCTGCAGGACCGAGAGGCTGTAGTACTCGAGATGCTCGTGGCAGACGGTGTCGAACGAGTTCTTGATCAGCATCAAGGGCATGTACGACATCTCGAGGGCCCAGATGCCCTCGTCGGCCAAGAGCCCCTCGATGTTCCGGGCGAACTCGACCGGGTGCTCGAGGTCGTAGAACATCGCGATCGACGTGACGACGTCGAACGCCTTGCCCTTGAGCCGCACCTCCGTCTCGGGCGAGGGGAAGACGGTGTTGATCACCTGGATCGGGTGGGCGAGCCCGGACGCGATGTCGGAGGGATCGACGCCCCAGAGCTCGACGCCTTCGGGGTAGGAGCGCAGCAGCGTGCCGTCGTTGCAGCCGATGTCGAGGACGCGGGCCGGGCGCCGGCCGAGCAGATCCTGCGCGAGCCGCGCGATCCCGGCGAGGTGATCGCGCATCGTCTGCGTGGTGCCCGAGCGGTACCAGTAATTGGCGTAGAGGATGGCGGGCGGGATCGAGTGCGCGAGTTGGAGAAGCCCGCACGCATCCTCGTTTGCAGCGATGTCGCAGCGCACGAGCTGGGTCGGGATGCGCCGCTTCGGCGGCGCCTGCACGCCGGGCTTGACGAAGGAGCCCTGCAGGTACTGCATCCCGAGATCGATCACCGGCTTGAGTGCCGGGTTGCCACACACCCGGCAATGCGTCTTGTGTATGATGTGCATCGTTGACCGCTCGAACGCCGCGCCGGGGCCCGGCTCGCTGGGGCCGGTTGATAACCGGCGCGTTTGGGCGAAGCAACCCGAACGGATGTCTCAGACGTCGTCAGCTAGGCCCCTCAACGCTCAATCAGCAATATTTACCGCCTCGTAGAGATATAACTATCCATCCTACTTCCTTCACAAGAGCGTCCGACACGTCTGGCGCAGGAATTGGCCGCGAATTTCCTATGATTTTTAACGCTCAAGACGACGGTAGCACGAGCGAGCTGCGGGCCAACAGCTACCACACGCAGTACGCCGCGGAACGCGAGGCGATGCTGCTCGACTTGCGATATCGGTTCCGCAGCACCCGCCGCGTCCTCGTCACCTTCGCGTCAGGGCAGCGCTACGTAGATCATCAGCGGACGTTCACCGCGGCAGCGGCTGCTAACGGTGAGTTTCACGCCATCGAGAGCTGGAGCTACGACCTCATCAAGGCAACAGCCTTCTTCGACCAGAATCGCGACATTCTCCAGCTATCGCGGGGTCAGGGCTACTGGCTGTGGAAGCCCTACCTGATCTGGCGCGCGCTTGAGGCAAGCGCTGACGGGGACTTGGTCGTCTACAATGACTGCCTGCCCGAGGACGGCAACGTGCTCGAACACTCGATCCTGCCGATGCTGGCATGGCTGTCGGACGGCGATCGCCGTATCGCCATATCGCGCAAACCCGCTCCCAACCGATCGTGGACCAAGCGCGACTGCTTTCACTACATGGGATGCGACGATAGCCGGTACTGGGACGAGGAACAGGTGATCGCGACGTATCTGGGCTTCATCGCCGGCCCGGAGACGCGCAAACTCGTGGCGGAGTGGCTGGAATTTTGCCGAGATCCGCGGATTCTGACGGACGCCCCCAACGCCTGTGGGCTGGAAAACCTCTCCGGCTACCAGGAGCATCGGCACGACCAGAGCGTGTTGAGCAATATGTTGATCCGCAACGAGTTTACACTTCCGGGCATCCGGTTCGGGGAGGACATCTTCACCAAGCATCTCCAGGAGATGCTAGGCCTGTTCGAGGCAGCGCTCGTGAAGGAGCGGCTGAGCGCGCGCTGCATCTCCACCGGCAAGGCGTGGTGCCAGAGCTCCGCCTCGGTCTGGTCGCCCGACCATGGCATCATGGACAACACCGGTGAGGACAGGGATTTCTTCTTCCATACGGATGACGAGGAACGCCCCTGGTGGATTCTCGACCTCGGAACCCTCCACCATATCGAGAGGATCGAGATCCTCAATCGCCCTGCCCCTCGCTTCGCCTGGCGCGCCAACCGGCTGCAGCTCTATGTCGGCCGGACCGGCGACGACTTCCGTCTCGTCTACGATGCCGTGAGCGCGGAGTGGGACGCCATCAGCCCATTGGTCGTGAACGTGGCGAACGGGGTGGCTCGCTACGTCAAGGTGATGCTCGACGCGACGACTCCGCTCCACCTCAAAGACGTGCGCGTGTATGGGCTCCGCTTGGACAATTGAGCGGCCGAGCCATAGCCCCGGCACGCGCAGGAGCCCGATCAGGATGCCGCAGCCGGACAGGAGTACCTTGCCGCAAGGTGGAGGATGCAGCGGACGTCGACAAAGTGTCGGTCGCCTGTATGTCGAGTGATGTGCAGGACGCCCGCCACTGTGTAAGTTCAATGAACGTCGAGGCTGAGTACGCCGCAAGGGGACGGGGTGCCATATTTCACGCCCAAGTCAGACCCCGCTTCATAACGCCCGAGTGACGCTTTCTCGTTGCTGCGGCCCAAGCACTCTGGTCTCGGCTGAAGCGCCAACCTTGCACCCGAGGATTTGCCGAGTGCACGCAATCGGCTTATTGCCGCCGGCCGCGCGGTAGTCACCATGGCCTACGTTTTCCTGCCCGTGTGTGATACGCGAAGAGCGCTACAGCGATCGAGCTGCGCTACGGCTCCTCCATAGCATCGCTGCCTGCCACGGGACCGGTCTAATGCTCGGCCAAAAAATGAGAACCATCTTTCGCACCATGCAACCAAAGCAAAATAATCAAGCGTCTGAGCAGACAGCACCGGGAGATAGTAGGCTAAAACGTCTCGATGCTCTCATCCGGTTTTTGGACTCCCGTCGCGGCAATCCGGAGCCCCCCGTACAACAGATACTAGCGTACAACCAATTCAATCGCGACCAGTGGGTGGCTCAGATGGCGAGGAGCGTACCCGCCGGGTCCAAAGTATTAGATGTCGGCGCGGGTACCTGCCTGTACAAGCCACTGTTTGAGCACTGCGATTACAAATCTGCTGATTTCAAGCAATATGAGGGCCTGCTTGATCCCGAAAAAAAAGAGGGACTGTACGGCATCATTGATTATGTCTGCGATATTACCGACATTCCGGTAGACGGAAATATATTCGACTGCGTCATCTCAACGGAAGTTCTTGAGCACGTGCCCGAACCAATCAAAGCTGTCCAGGAAATGGTTCGCGTGCTGAAACCGAAAGGTGATCTTTTCATAACGGCGCCTCTTGGCTCCGGCCTACATCAAGAGCCTTTCCATTTCTATGGAGGGTACACTCCACACTGGTATAACTATGTGGCAAAGCGCTTCGGGCTTGAAGTAATTGAGATAATTCCAAATCGAGGTTCATTCAGCCATTACGCGCAGGAGTGCCTTCGAGTGCGCAATTGGTCTCCGCGCTACAAGCACCTCTTGAGCGAGCACGTTCCCGCATTAGAGGACCTTTTCGGTGAGTTGCTGCCCCGACTTCTGACAGAGTTAGACGAGGAGGTGAAAGATTACCAGTTCACCATCGGCTATCACATTCAGATGAAGAAACTTTAGGTGCCGCACCGTTATGTAATCTCGCGCGCAAATAGACTGGGCGGTTACTGAACAACGCGGGTGCCAGCCCAGAGCCTGTTATGAACCGCTGACGCGGCTGTGCGTTTCCGAGGATGAGCTTGGAACGCGCCGTCTACCCGTCCAACGTCAGCGATGAAGAGTGGGCGCTCGTCGCGCCCTATCTGGCGCTTCCGCGGGAGAGCTCGGGGAGCGCGATCCGCAGCAAATGGCCAAAGTCGAGCCAACGAGGTCCGAGATCGGGAAGCCGCCTAGTTGACACGGGCCGAGCAGGCCTGCGAGCGCATGGTCGAGGCTTGAAAGCCGAAGCCAGAAAAATTTGCAGCCGGATAACGATTGGGACTCCTCGACACCATACGTGATCAGGCAGATCCGCTCGTCGTGTATAACATGCTCGCAGGCCGACCAGCGGCTGAGCATGTAGTTCATCGCTTTGGCCCTGTCAGCATGCAGCGAGAACCGGCCCCGCTCGGCCCACATCCTAGTCTCCAGCCCGGTCACAGGTGGGGCGTGGCGCTTCCGCCAGATCGCCGCGCGGGCGCGGAGCCTCAGCAGCGTCATGCTTGCCGGGGAGGCAAATCAGCGATTATGATCTGTAGGTGGTGGAACTTGACAGCTTTCGTGGGCGCTGGCTCCTTGGCGCGTTACTCTCAGAGCGCAGATCCGGTTCAAACTTTGCGAATCCGTTCGCTAGGAGCTCGGCAATTGCTCGCCGCGGACTCACCGCGACGAGATAATCTCATAGCACGTCGCGGCGGAATATAGGAATGACTTGGCTTGTGAGATATCCATGATGACGCTTGCTCGATCAAGCGCACAATCGGCTGGCGAAGCGGCGCACATAAGTTTGATCTTGAATGTTCATAACGAGATCCATTTTCTGCAGCGCACAATGAAATCAATAAATAGCGCGGTTTCGTATGCACGTCAATTCGGGCTAAGGTTTGAGCTGGTAACAGTCTTCGATCGATCAGACAATAAGACATCAGCATTGTTCGAAGAGTTCGATAAATCGGACTACTCCAACTATAAATCAGTTTTTGTGGATTACGGGTCGCTCGGATTGGCGCGGCAGGCTGGAATAAATGTCTCCGCAGGCGATTTTGTAGCGACATGTGACGCTGACGATCTGATATCTTATAATATGTTCGCTGATATGTACTCGGCTGCGTCCCGATCCGCGCAGAAAACTATAGTGATTCCAGAATACGTATATGAGTTTGGCTCCAAATATGGAATAACAAGATATTTTGGCTCGGAATACATCTCGCCGAAATTGCTCTTTAGCAGTCATCCTTTCGTTTCCAGGATTTTTTTGCGCAGGAGCATGTTCGATTTTTTGAAATTCGAAGACGTATCTGGTCCAATCTTCGCTTATGAAGATTGGAAATTCAACTGCGAAGCCCTTGTTAATGGATGCCAATTCAGAGTTGCACCCAGAACTGTACTTTACTACAGGAGAAGGCGAGGTAGCATTACCGGATCGATTGAAGACGCGAATCAAAAATTAGTCCCGTATTGCACTTTTTTTAGCTTCAAAGGTTTTGTTGATGCGATACAGAGCAGGTCAACTCTCGAGTTTGTCAAAGAAGACTCTGCGGAGATCGCACACACAGATGTGGTAAGTGGATTTGCCTCCGATCCCGTTTTGCTCGACGCTACTTGGTCGGCTGCGAGAATCGACCCCGGCGTTGCAATTCCCGAAGCGGAGTCCGTTGTCGGCACGTGTCTTAAGCTAATCTCGTATGAGTCGGGCAACTATTACGAGTCAATTAGCAGAAAATTGACGGGCCGTAAGCCTGCCGGTCTAGTGGCCTTGCCGGACAACCTAACATCACAAGATGCATTGTGTCTTGCTGAGGTGCTTCCGGTGTTAATGCGGCGAGATAAAATAGACGACTGTGTCGTATTTGATCTTTATCACAGCGATTTCAATGCGAGAATCTTCGGCGCGATTAAGGGAACTTATTATATATCTGCCGGCGAAGGATCGTCGGCGATTGCAACGGATATACATCAACATTTATTTATCCGCATTATACAGAATCTGCCATTGAATGCGCCGATAATTTTATTCGCTTCGGATGTCTATCTGAGAATTCTATGCAAATACGGCAACGTTGTCGCGAATGGACATCCGATTTCACTGGTCATCTGCGGTCACGATAAGTTTGATCAATCGATCTGGCGCGATGACTCGACTCTCTTTAACCTTCTTTCGGATTGTTTGCATCTCGTGAAAAATTTGATCACTTGGGACGAGTGCCTCTCCGATTATCTTAACGATTGCTTTGGCAGACCAAATTTCGAGAACGAACTCATACCGGGATCATCAGCCAGTTATATTTTGAATGTAGGAAGGTGAGATGGGTGGCCTTGCGCCTCAAATTCATTGTATCTGCAACATACGGCTAATCGGATATGCTTTTTACGTTGTAGTTGTTATTATGCACTCGACTGAGCCGCAAAACGACGCGCAAATGTTGTGTTCTAGACGGGTGCTGCCACAGACAATGCGCACGGGCCTTGCCGCGACGGTTGCCGTATGAGAGGTCCCGTCCGCCCGCCAGCGGCGTGTCTGCTTGACAAAGGAACGGTGAGGGCGCGGTGTTGGATGTGAGCGCGGTCAGAAGTGACGGGCCCATAAGGAGCATTTAATCGCACGTGGGTTCGACGCTTCTGCAGTCAGAGGGTTCGGGTGTCGAATGGCCTGTCGGTCGTGCGAGCCCCATTCTGAGCTTCTGGAGGCGTCTGCCGATGGTTATTGACGAGCTGGAATCCTCGTGCGCCCCCTGCTCCCGGAGCCGGGCGTCCGTCGACAAGGTGTATGCACCCGTGCCGCTGCTGCCTAAATAAATTCACTTTGAGTCAGAAGTCGCAACCGTTCTTGTCCGATAAAAGCCACCCTTCTCTTTATTGGCATTCGTAACCAATCTTGTCGATCCACACACCGTCGGAGTTGCTCAAAAATCATGCCAGTCAGGACGGCCGCTGTTATTTACCTTGCTCGCGGCTTCGAAGCCGATCACACAGAACGGTTTCGGCGCTTCGTGGAGTCCTATCGGGCACATTCTGCCGGACATGAGCACAAGCTCTACATAATCTTCAAAGGTTTCGCGACCGCGATGCACCGTGCCGCGGCAGAGGAAGCCTTTGATGGGCTGGATTTCAAGGCGATTGATACGGACGACCTAAGCTTCGACCTCGGGGCCTATGCGGATGCGCTGCGGGTCGTGAGCGATGATCATGTTTGCTTTCTCAATACAAATTCTGAGATCAGCGCTCCGTTTTGGCTCGCCAAGCTTCTTCGCAATTTGGACTCGCCGGGTGTGGGCATGGTCGGCGCCACGGGTTCTTTTGAAAGCCTGCGTTATATAAACGGGCTGTTCCCCGAATTTCCGAACCCGCACCTCCGGACAAATGCCTTCGCAATGCGGCGAGAGCACGCGCGCGAGCTGCTTGGATCTTACGCCATCAGGACCAAGCTTGACGCGTTCTTCGCAGAGAGTGGCGCCGACGGCCTGACCCGCCGAATTCTGGCTCGTGGTCTGACATGTCTGGTCGTAGGCGGCGATGGTCGTGGTTACGCGCTGCCTCTCTGGCCGAGCAGCGAGACGTCGCGCCAGGGCACGCAGGGTAACCTTCTTGTGCACGACAACTACACGCGCGCTTTTGAACAGATGGGCGCTCAAGAGCGCGAGGAAGTCACGTTCGCCTCGTGGGGCCGCGCCATTCCTGCTACGGTGACCGAGGCGCACACTTATAGATTCGACTAGCTGCCTGGTGGCGGAATGTTGTTGGGACCGGGTGCGTTGGGCAGTCGTCGATGTAGGCAGGATAGCGATCCTTCACGATGAAGCGCCACTCTTGCATCGGCCGGAGCCGCCTCATCGCTTTGCCGCTTCGGCTGGTGACCGCGCTGTCGCGCCGCCGTCCGTAGACGAATGCGCCGGCATAGGCGGGGTTGTCAGGATCGTGAGGACGGCCGCCACGGTTGCCCGTACACAGCGCACGTCGCCGTGTTGATCGCGCCGTGGCAGATTGAGCCCTTGCGCATTGAGCATCCGCATGACCTTGGCGGCGGTCTTCAACCGCACGAAGCTCTGGAAGACGAGCTTGAGGCGTTCCTGGACCGTAACCGATCGGCTGGCACCACGCCCGGTCTGAGCGCGGCGTGCTAATCTGCTCGGATGTTGGTCGACGAGGAGCGCATCGACGAGGCGGTGCTCGCCCTTTTGTGGCTGACGCTCCACGACGAGCGTCGGGCCTGGAAAGGCTTCGACTGGGCTGCGCTGGGCCGTCTCCACGCCAAGGGGCTCATCGCCGACCCGGTCGGGCGCGCCAAATCGGTGGTGCTGACCGACGAGGGCCTGCGCCAATCCGAGGCGCTGTTCCGGACCCTGTTCACGCGGGCAGACTGACGCGCCAGGGCCGCGGCGTTCTC
>NZ_FNWP01000069.1:0-1121 GCF_900108435.1 Methylobacterium sp. 275MFSha3.1
GGCCGCTGGCACACATTTGATCCGCGCAACAACAGTTCACGCATCGGTCGGATTCTGATCGCCTATGGTCGGGACGCCGCGGATGTCCCGTTGACGCTGACCTTTGGCCCCAACGAACTCGTCGCGTTCCACGTGACGACGGAAGAAGCGCCTCCAATATAACCGCGGACTTCTGAATGAGGCGTTGGCTGCTTGCAGCCGTTGACCGTTTGACTACAAAAGCTATCAAGCCGCATCCAAGATACCGCGAATTCGTGTCGCGTCCTCGATGCAGGTCGATAAATGCAGCACTGATGTCTGCTTGTCGGGCGTTCTTCAAACAAGTTGAATGGCCGACTTGGGCGCCAAACCGAATGTCCGCTTCTGCATCTGATGGCGACCCGGCGTGACGTAATCTGGCCGATTGCAGTCTGCCCGCTTCCGGCGTTGAAGCCGGAGAAGCGGACTTGTTGCGGGGCACTTTCAGAGTCAACGGCCACGTCTCCCGGCCAGTAGGCTACGAAAGCGTACGCCGAGGTCATAGTGTTGGTGGAGAAACGCTGGCGGTTTAGTCAGGCCACGGATCTGGCACGCGATTAGCCTCAGCGTGCCACGTCAGTCGAGAAGGCGGCATCTTTCTGCGCCTCTAAAGCGGCCAAGCGCTCGACCAGCGCTCGCTTAATCATGGTGTAGGCATCTCCGCCCAACGCGATCCGCTTCGGTGCAGGATATAGATCCACGCTGTCGATCATAATCTGAACGATCTTGCCAGGATCACCCTTCGCGACGGCGCCGGGATCCGAGAGCATCGCACGCATCGCGCCGATCGACGTGTTCCGGTACGCGTCGACGTCCGCGCCCAACAGCGTTCCGGCCGTCTTCCGGAATGCGGTGCGTGCGGCACCGGGCTCGATAATCGTAACGCCGATGCCGAGGGGGGCAACCTCGGCCGCTAACGAGTCGAAGAAACCCTCCAGCCCCCACTTACTTGCATGATAGAGGGAAGCGCCCGGATGGGTAGCCTGGCCGCCGTAAGACGACATGGCGATCAGGCGTCCGCCGCCCTGTCTGCGCAGGTGCGGCAGGGCTGCCCTGACCACGTGGATCGGCCCGATCAGATTGGTATCAATCTGCCGCGCGAT
>NZ_FNWP01000066.1:0-2761 GCF_900108435.1 Methylobacterium sp. 275MFSha3.1
GTAAGCGTCGTCTGGGCGGCACCTTCCGGCAGGCGGTGTGAAGGCGACATACGGAGCGGATTGGGAGCTCCGTCACATGTCGATGTCAGGGCGTATGGCTATGTCGGAGCCGATCCGGCGCCTGGAGCTGTTCACCGGGGCCGGCCGGCGCCGGACGTGGTCGAATGAGGAGAAGGCCGCCATCGTCGCCGAGAGCGATGGGCCGGGCATCTCGATCAGCGCGGTGGCACGCCGACATGGACTGAGCGCCTCGCAGCTGTTCACGTGGCGCCGCCTGATGCGTCAGGCTGGGGGGCACGACAGCGAGCGCGCACTGCAGTTCGTGCCGGCCGTTCTGAGTGTGGGCCCGCAGGAGCCGACGTCTGCCGAGCTGAGCCCAGAGCTGGGGGAGCGATGCGGCTGCCACAGCATCGAAGTCGAGATCGCAGGCGCCACGGTCCGCATCACTCAGGGCGCGAGCGCGGCGCAGATCGCGGCGGTGATCCGGGCGCTGAAGGCTTGCCCATGATCGGGCCCTCCGGCGCGGTGCGCGTGATGCTGGCCACCCGGCCGGTGGACTTCCGCAAGGGCATGGACGGGCTGGCCGCTCTGGTCCGGGACGCGATGGGCGCGGATCCGTTCTCCGGCACGGTCTACGTGTTCCGGTCAAAACGCGCCGACCGGGTGAAGCTCCTGGTCTGGGATGGAAGCGGGCTGGTCCTCGCGACCAAGCGTCTGGAGGCTGGCCAGTTCTGTTGGCCGAAGATCGAGGACGGCGTGGTCCGGCTGAGCGCGGCGCAGCTCGCGGCGCTCGTCGAAGGCCTGGACTGGAAGCGCGTCCATGCGGTGCGTCCCGTGGGCGTGCCGGCGGTTGCCGGCTGAGCAAAAAGACTGGCGGATGGTCTTCATCGCGGTGGTAAGTCACTGGCGGATCTGCTCTAATCCACTTCGTGGCCGCGCCTGCTTCGCCCTCGTCCGACGATCCCGAGACGCTCAAGGCGCTGCTCGCCGAGGAGCGCGCCGAGAACGAGCGGCTGCGCCAGATCATCCTGGCGATGCAGCGCCACCGCTTCGGCCGCCGCGCCGAGAGCCTGCCTGAGGATCAGCTTCTGCTCGGGCTGGAGGAGGCTGAGCAGGTCGAGGCCGCGGGCTTTGCCGACGAGGAGAATGAACCGGCCAAGCAGGAGGCGCGGAGGGCCAAGCGGCGCACGAACCGTGGGGCGCTGCCCGCTCACCTGCCGCGGGTCGAGTGCCTCGTCGATATCGACAGCACCGCCTGTCCGTGCTGCGCAGGGACCCTGCACCGGATCGGTGAGGACATCTCCGAGCGCCTCGACGTGGTACCGGCGCAGTTCCGGGCGCTGGTGATCCGGCGCCCGCGCTACGCTTGCCGCGCCTGCGGGGACGCGGTCGTGCAGGCTCCGGCACCGGTGCGGCTGATCGAGGGCGGCCTGCCCACCGACGCTCTCGTCGCGCAGGTGCTCGTCTCCAAATACGCCGACCACCTGCCGCTCTATCGACAGGCGCAGATCTTCGCCCGCCAGGGCGTCAGCCTCGACCGCTCGACGCTGGCTGACTGGGTCGGGCGCGCCGCCTTCCTCCTCCGGCCCGTGCACGAGCGGCTCCTGGAGACGCTCAAGCGCTCGGGCAAGCTGTTTGCCGACGAGACCACGGCACCGGTGCTCGACCCGGGCCGCGGCCGCACGAAGACCGGCCAGCTTTGGGCGTATGCCCGCGACGACCGGCCCTGGGGCGGGACCGATCCGCCCGGCGTCGCCTACGTCTACGCCCCGGATCGCACGGCCGGACGACCGATCGCGCATCTCTGCGGGTTTGCAGGCGTGCTGCAGGTCGACGGCTATGCGGCCTACGAAAGCTTGGCCAAGGGCGGCGCAGTGCGGCTGGCCTACTGCTGGGCGCATGTGCGTCGGCAATTCTATGACCTTGCCGCGGCCTCGCCGATCGCGACGGAGACGCTGTCGCGCATCGCCACGCTCTACCGGATCGAGTCCGAGATCCGCGGGCGCTCGGCCGAGGAGCGACGGGCGGCCCGTCAGGAACGAAGCCGGCCCGTGGTCGAGGCGCTGGAGGTTTGGCTGCGGGAGAAGCTTGCCCTCCTGAGCCGTAAGAGCAACTTGGCGGATGCGATCCGCTACGCCCTGAGCCGCTGGGCGGGGCTGAGCTTGTTCCTCGATGATGGGCGTGTGGAGATCGACTCCAACACCGTCGAGCGCGCGATCCGGCCTCTGACTTTGAATCGGAAGAATGCCCTGTTTGCGGGATCCGACGGCGGGGGCGAGCACTGGGCGGTGATCGCCTCGTTGATCGAGACCTGCAAGCTCATCGGCGTCGAGCCGCAGGCCTACCTGACCGACGTCATCACCCGCATCGTCGACGGCCATCCGCAGCGGCGCCTCAATGATCTGCTGCCCTGGGCCTACCCGAGCACACCCGCGCTCCAAGCCGTGGCCTGAGAACGCCGCGGCCCTGGCGCGTCAGTCTGCCCGCGTGAACAGGGTCCGGAACAGCGCCTCGGATTGGCGCAGGCCCTCGTCGGTCAGCACCACCGATTTGGCGCGCCCGACCGGGTCGGCGATGAGCCCCTTGGCGTGGAGACGGCCCAGCGCAGCCCAGTCGAAGCCTTTCCAGGCCCGACGCTCGTCGTGGAGCGTCAGCCACAAAAGGGCGAGCACCGCCTCGTCGATGCGCTCCTCGTCGACCAACATCCGAGCAGATTAGCACGCCGCGCTCAGACCGGGCGTGGTGCCAGCCGATCGGTTAC
>NZ_FNWP01000049.1:0-19238 GCF_900108435.1 Methylobacterium sp. 275MFSha3.1
CTAGAGGCTGTTACGGACCTGCGGCTGCGCCAGTTTTGGTGGAATGCAGTCCCGCCATGCCTATCCGTCCGATGTCAGCGATGAAGAATGGGCGCTGGTCGCCCCTTACCTGACCTTACTGCCTGAGACGGCCTCCCAGCGCGAGCATAGCCTGCGGGAGGTGTTCAACGGGCTGCGCTACGTGGTGCGATACGGCGTGGCTTGGCGTGCAATGCCCCACGATCTGCCGCCCTGGCACGCCGTGTACGATCAAGCCCAACGTTGGCTGAGGGCGGGCTGCTTCGAGAACCTGGTCCATGACCTGCGCGCCGTGCTGCGCATGGCGTCGGGTCGTGCCGAAGAGCCTTCGGCCGTGGTGCTCGATAGCCGGACGCTGCGCTCGACGCCCGAGAGTGGTGCCCGCGCCGCTTGGGACGGACATAAGCGCACCCGGGGTTCGAAACTGCACGCGGCCGTCGATACGCTCGGTCAGGTCCTGGCCCTGCACGTCACGCCCGCCAATGCCGACGACCGCGCCGCCGTGGCGAGGTTGGCTGATGCCGTGCAGGAGGCGACCGGCGACAGCGTGAACCTCGCCTATGTCGATCAAGGCTACACCGGCGAGCGTGCGGCGAAGGCAGCAGCCGATCACGGCATCGCTCTGGAGGTCGTGAAGCTACCCGAGGCCAAGCGCGGTTTCGTGCTGCTGCCACGCAGATGGGTTGTCGAGCGTGCCTTCGCTTGGATGGCCCGCTTCCGCCGATTGGCTCGCGACTACGAGCGCCTGCCAGCCACTTTGGCCGGATTGCACCTCGTCGCCTTCAGCGTCCTGCTCCTCCGAAGGGCCGCCGACTACGCTGCAGTTCGTAACAGCCTCTAGGTTTGCCAACTCGATCTCTTCCCGCGGACGCTGAAGCGGCACGAGCGCAGAGAGCATCCCGAGTCACATTGCCTCGGCGATTAGGGTGGCGGATAGTGCGAGATTCATGACCAACATCGGAACGCAACGCGATAACCGACATATAGGCCGGTAAGCTTAAGGCTTGCTTGCTCCCAGTCGCACACGATTCCGCAATCGCCATCGGCCATACTTCGCTGGAGACAAATTGCATATCGGCTCCAACAGTTGAGACAATCGAGCCCCATGCCGCAGAGCAACCGGCCTTCTCCTGCCGCTCGGGGTGAAAAGGCCGGGCGGCTTGCGGCGACCGAGATGATCAAGACGCTAAGCCCGGAGACTGGCAGCATTCAAGGCCTCGTGCGCCGAGTCGAGGAGGTCGGGATCATCGTGGCGCAGGAGCATCTGAGAGCCGGTATGCTACCTGCTGAAGTCCGGGCATGGCACATCGGCTTCCAAGCGGGGATGAGCCTTCAACTCGGGGATTACATACGCCGATTTTGATCGGGCAACTGCTCCCCCGCCCCGTGAGCAGTTCAAGCGCAGTAGCGGACACCACGAGTGTGGCCGAGCTGCCCTGGCGATTAGATAGACGAGGGGCCATGATTGCGCATGTCGGCGCCCCCAGATCAGACCTGCGAAGTGAAGGTGGACGGTGTTTGGCGTGCCGTCAGCATCGACGAGGCGCAGCTCCGGCACCGCGACGACCTCAAGCGATGCCCCGCCTGCCATGGGCGTGTGATGATCCTGGGCACCTACGGATCGCTCCGACGTTTGGCATTAGCACACCGCCGTGGACACGACGGCTGCCCTCTGAGGCCGCAACACTTCCAAGGGGTAGCGACGTGGCATCCGGAACCGGTCGAGTAGGCGCTTGGCGACAGTGTGGCGCGGTGGCGCCCTCCCGCCCATAAGAGCGCGGGACAAAACCGCAGGTAGCGGGTTGGGCGGGCATGGACGCTCTCGTAGCCGACGACCTGTGGGCGGTGATCGAGCCGCTTCTGCCGTTTGAGCCTGAGAAGCCGAAAGGCGGTCGGCCGCGTGCCTCGGATCGGGCGGCGCTGGCTGGCATCATCCTGGTTCTGCGTACGGGCATGCAGTGGAAGCACCTGCCGCGTTCTGAGGTGGGATGCAGCGGCAAAACGAGTTGGCGGCGGCTCGGCACGTGGCAGGCAGCCGGTGTTTGGGCTGCCCTGCACCGCGCGATGCTGGAGCAACTTCAGGACGCCGATGCGCTCAACTGGTCGCGCGCGGCCCTCGACAGTGCGAGCCTGCCAGCGAAAAAGGGGGCTCTGCGACAGGCCCGAACCCGACGGACCGGGGCAAGCCGGGGACGAAGCGCCACCTTGTCGTGGACGCCAACGGCACGCCGCTCGGTCTGACGCTGACCGGGGCCAACTGCAACGACAGCCGTATGCTAGCGGCGACCCTCGACGCGGTGCCGGGCGTGCGCACCGGCCGGCGTGGCCGCCCGCGACGCAGACCGGACAAGCTGCACGCCGACAAGGGTTACGATCACCGTCGCTGCCTGGACGGCAGCCGCTGCCGGCGCGAGTGCCGGGCCCGCAGCATCACACCACGGATCGCGCGACGGGGCATCGAGAGCAGCCAGCACCTCGGCCGCCATCGCTGGATCGTGGAGCGGACCTTGGCTTGGCTCGCCCGCTTCCGCCGACTGACCATCCGCAACCAAACACCTAAGCGGATCAGGGCGGGGCCGCACGAGCACGGCACCTGCGGCCCAAACCTCCACACGCCTGGGCGCCCTGGCGTCGACCGGGGTGCCTTTCGTCGTTTCAGAGCGCGGCTGGATTAAACCGCGCCCCTCCGCCGTCTACATCCTGTGAACGCACTACCTCGAACCGCCGCGGCCCCGGCCGCGGCGGTTTTTTCGTGCTGACTGCCCGTAAGCGAGAGATGGCGAATTGGACCTAGCAACTGCCGTGACCGTACACCCCAAATCCGATGCCTTGAGTTCGGCTGGCTCAACCGAGCGGAGCATTTCTGTACGCCTTACGCTGCTGACCGCTCACGATTCAGCCGCGACCCGGATTAGGTCGAGCGCCTAAACGTCAACCCTCCGATATGCCAAGCGTTTGAAATCGTTCGGCATAGGAAGCGAATTTCTGGGAGTGGTCCTGTGTGGTCATTTGTTTTTGGCGTCGTTGTCGCTCTCTTGATGCCGGTCGCAGCGCATGCTGAGGGTGATGCGGCTGCTGGCGAAAAGGCGTTTGCCCCTTGCAAGGCGTGCCACAACTTTCAGAAGAACGGCGTAGGGCCCGATCTGAAGGGGGTGGTTGGTCGCAAGGCGGGCACCTACGAGGGCTACAACTTCTCCGCCGCCCTCAAGAATTCTGGCATCATTTGGGACGAGGCTAACCTACACGAGTGGCTGAAAAACCCAAAGACTAAGGTGCCTGGCAACAAGATGATTTTTCAAGGATTTACGGATGACAAGAAGATCGATGATGTGATCGCCTATCTTAAAACACAGTCCTGACAATTAAGCTGTTGAGCCGAGTCGGTTTATTGGCTCGGCTCACGCGATGGCAAGATCAATAGCTTTCTCTCGCCTCGTGAGCAGCTCGGGGCGGGGCCGAGCGGGGTTAGCAGAACGGCAACCATTCGGCCGTACCCCGCCGGCCATGTCCGAAATCCCTCCCGCAGTCGCCTCCTGGCGCGACCAGATCGAGCGCCTATCCGAGCACGCCTCGCCATGCCGGTATCTGGCCCCGACCCGTTGGGCAGCGATGGGGGCGAGCGCTCTGGCCTTCATCGACGAGCACGGCGTCATGACGCACCGCCTCGGCTGAACCGCGGAGCAGCTCTTCGGCGTCCATCCAGAGCACGGCTTCCTGCAGGTCGAATATGCCGGCGCCCTGATGATCAACGACTGGCAGGTGGCCGCCGTTTAGCCGGCTTGGATAGTGTTCGACTGGTTGTTCCGCGACCAAACGATGATGGGTCCGATCCGAAGGCGTCGGTCTGGGCGCTGGCGGCACGATCTAACGCTGCATGAGACTTGGGCACGGGCCAAGCCGGCTCCGTCCATAGGTCAGATGTCGAGCAAGCACTGCACCGAAGCGTCATGCCCACGTCGGGCACGAAACTCGTGGACGGCCAGCGCCCGGCGTAGATCGACAGTTCATTGACGTGCCCGCAGTCGCACGTCACCCGCAGCGCCGTCACGCCCTTGTCTATGGCCTGCTGCAGCGTCATCGGCGCGATCTCGTGGCCGTCGACGTCGTAGGCGCGGCGCGGATTGCGCAGATGAACCGGCAGCGGCGGTCGAGGTGCACGCGGGTTGTGATTGGACACCGACCTTCATCCCGCACTGACCGCCTAGGATTGGGCGGCGGAAGTGCTGGTAGCGCCTCGCATTCTTGAACGCCATCCACACCGCTCCACCGCGATCTCGCGCGCGTCGGCGGCCGCCGGTTGATGCACGTCCCCGCCTCAGGCTTGTTCCGTATTCTTTCGCTGTCAACGCCGGAGACGCGGCCAGGCGAGCAGATGCAGATCGACTTCGGCGAGCGGCGGATCGAGATCGGCGGTGTGCCAACCCGGGTCTCGCTGTTCGTCGCGGCGCTCGGTTAGCCGGCCACCGCTTCGCGGGCTTTGCCGCCCTGGAGGCGCATCTCGATGCCTGGACGCGGGATGTGGCTGACCGGCGCGCGCACGGCACGACCGGTGAGGCGCCGGGCGCGCGGTTTACCCGGGATGAGAGCCGGGCGCTGCAGCCTCTGGCGGGCGTGCCGCCTTCTCCGCCGCGCGCGATCTCGTGCGCCGGGTCGGGGCAGACTACGCGGTCGGCGTCGACGGCAACGCCTACTCGGTGCCGTGGCGGCTGATCGACGAGCGGGTTCGCGTCACCGTGAGCGGAGCGGTGGTGCGCGCCCACCACGGCGGATGTGAGGTCGCCGTGCACGCCGCGTTGAAGGGGCGCCACGGCCGTGTCGTCGACGATGCCCATCTGTCCGGGCTTGTGGGTAGCTAAGAGCGACCGGCTCACCGACTCGACCCATCGCCCATCATGCCGCCGGCGCTGTTGCGGCCGCTGGCCGAGTACGAGGCGGTCGCCGGGGGAGGCTTCTGATGGCCGAGGACCATGACCACCTCACCCTGCTGCTCGACCGCCTGAAGCTGACGGCCATGCGCGATCAGCTCGATAGCCTGATCGACGAGGCCGGCCGGGGCGACCTGACGATCCGCGAGGTGCTGAGCCGATCCGGTTCGTTCGCGGTTGGTCCGCCCCAAGTTTGGGACGCGCTGTCCGCTCTGGGACGTCAGTTCCTCTTGAGTTCGGGGTCCGTGCCTGTCGGGCTTCAATCAGCTCTGACAGCGCCTCGGCCTCCGTGATCTGCCCCTCCCCGTAGGCGCGTCAGAGCAGCGCCGTCACCTTCGGCAGGGTGAGTCGGTCGGCCGCCTTGATCGCGCGGCGGATTTCGTCTGCAAACACGTGTCCTGGCCCTTATCCACAGAGCCACAGGGGGACGTTCGGCGGCGCACGCTGTGTGCTCCGTTCAAGATAAGTCGGTATCGGCGCCAGAACCGGAGTTCTGACTTGACGCCCGAGGGCGCTTCATGGCTTGCAAGGAATGGAACCGGCCTCACAGGCCATCTCGATTTCGACAGCCTCGTCCTTGCCGGGACGGGGCTGTTGGCTTTTCAGGGTCCTACTGCGGCAGTCGGTACTTCTGGTTGTTCTGACGACTCGCGCAAGGCGCGCGCCAGCCGGACATGGCATGTCGGCCGGGCCACACGGTTAAGTCAACGTTGGAGCGACGATGGCCGAGCTTGATCGAACCGAGCGCGACATCGCTATCCTGGAGGAGGCACTACGAGTCGCGAGGCTGGCGCTGATCGACCCTAACTTGTCGGCAGAGCTGAGAAGCCGTGGGCAATCCACCATCGAGATGTACGAACGGCATCTCACCGAGCTGCGGACGAAGCGCGATGACCTGCGGTCGCTGGCCGCGGACTAGAGGCCTCGCAGATACTCATCTCAGCGCCCTGGCCTGTCGTCTCTCCGCCTCATTCAAATTAGCTAGCCAATCAGCGGCCGAGTGTTGCGGATAGGATACTGCAGATGCGACCTGAAATATGTATCGTCTAACGCGTTGTCTTTTCTGACGGCCTACCAGACTGATACTGATGTTTACGATACAAATTAAATCGCAAAATGATACAGTTTGGCGTGCGCCTACAGTTTTGGAGACGCGTGTCTTCGTCGAAGCGATGCAGTTCGCCGATCGACTGGCTCAGGCTTGCCGCAAAACAGCGACCGCAAGCTGCAGCGCGACGCGGACCTGGGTGGTGGAAATCGTCGGTGAGACCGGCATCACTTTCTACCGCGCGCCGGTGGCCTGGGCATGATCGCGCAAGTCATCATCGGCCTATCGGTGCCGCTCACGACCACGGTGGTGGCGATCCTATGGGCGCGGTTCGTCTCGGACGGGATGGCAAGTGTGCCGGAACTGGATGAGACCGCTCGCCATGACGACATCAGAACTTGGTGAGGCGACTCGCTAACCCCGAGCAATCTAACAGATCGATGAGGCTCGTGCCGGCCGCCTACAAATCCGGCACGATCCGGATCGCAGGCTCCAGGACGTAGGGCGACCCGGGCAGGTGCTGGCCGTCGCCCTCGCGACGAACGCTGATCTCGTAGCCTTCCTTTGGCAGAAGAATGCCGGCCGGGAGATCGAGGCTGAAGCCGTGCCAGCCGGTCCCGATCCCCTCCACCGCCAGATCTTCACGGAACTGGTCGGCCCTGCAGCGACCGATCACCTTCCGGTCGATCGCGATCAGCACCCATAGCGGCATGTCCGGCGCGTCCGTCTCCCAGCCCCAGCCGGCGATCTGCCGATGGGTCAAGGTGCCGACATGCCCGAGGAGCGCCACAGGCTGGCTCAGGCGGCCAGCAGAGCAGTACAGGACCCTGCGGCATCCGCCTCCATGGCGCAGACGCGCAGGCCGTCGGCCGAGCGACGCACTTCGACGGTGTGCGGGATGCCCGCCGACAAGGTCTCGTCGAGGTCGACGTCGAAGCCGTGGCGACCGTCTCCGATACCCGCGGCCGCGATGTCGGCCCGGTACTCCTCGGCCAGCGTCATCGCTACAACCACGCCGTCCACGACGACGTCGAGGCACACCGGAGCGTCGGGGTGCTCGGCGTCCTGGGCCCAGCCAGCCACACGGATGCCGTCGCAGCGATCCATCCACGCCCGCACGGCGCCGAAGCGTGTCGGCTCGATCGACAGGTCAGCGCGTAGGATCAGGCGCTCGCGCAGCGCATCCAGTTCGGGTCCATGCTCGACCCGCTCGGCATACGGGACAGCGGCAACTGTGGCATCATCGCCCGCAATGCCATAGAACTGCCGACGCACACGAGGCGCGGCCAGGAAGCTCTCGGTAGCACGGCCACCACGCCTGGGCGTATGCGATGCTGCCGACATGATCCGCCACTTCCCGGATGGTCCGAAGCTCCTCCATCATGGCGGACGCGAGATTGAGCATGCCAACAAGGATATGGGAAGCCTGCTGGGGCGCCATCACCTGTGCCGCCAGCCGATCCACGTCGGTGCGGATGTTCTCCAGGAAGGCGGTCGGGGTGCTGCCATTCACATCTGGCAGGATCATGGACCAGTCAGGCCATCGGGATCTGCGGACGGTAGTCGGGTACATTCGACGCGCCAACGCCTTCAAAGGGCATTCGGGGAGCGGGTTCCTATAGGTGCAGTTGATTTGCAGCAACGATGAGAACGCAGCCCGCGCCATCGCCGAGAATGTCGTTTCTATCTTAAGGCATAGGCCGGTTCAATGTGGCTTCGCCTTGGTCGGGCACGACGCGGTCGTGGCCGGATTGATGCGCGAGTTGCTAACCGTCATGCCGACCAACTCTGGCAACACACTCGCTGCCGCCTGCAATCGCTTCCTCGACACGCTTCCGAGTCGTAGGGAGCGAGACCCTTGGGTTGAAGCCGTCGACCCTAGCGGTGGGTGCGTGACGATGCGGGAAGGTAAGCGCGTCAACGCCTTCAAGGCACACAGCGGAGGCGGGTTCCTAAGGCTCGGCTGCTCTTGGCCTTCCAGCTTCTATGAACGTCGTTTCTGCCGTTCAGCCGTTCAGGACCTTTCAGCGTCGTCCCACTCAAGCACGGGAAAGACGGTCTCAGCTTGAAGCACGATCGCCAGCATCGCGGCCACGATCAAGCTCGCACAACAACCTAGAGCAATACCAACCATCGCTTCGTCATCCTCAACTTCCGGTTGCAGGATTTCGCAACGTGGTAAATGAATGGTTAAGCTTGGACAGTTGCGGCTCTGACAGTCCCATCACCTCGTCTCCCGACCCGGGACGCTCATGGTGCGGCTGGGGCAGACGGATACGATAGCTAGCCATGCCGGCGAGAGCTTTTGCGGCATCAACGCCTTCAAGGGGCCCACAGGGAGCGGAAGGTTTAGCCACTGGCCTTCCGGCATCTGAGCCGCCCTCGGTGCGACGCCCGGCTATGTGTGCTTCTAGCGGCATCGCTCATCAGGGTGTCGATGCCGATCCTTATGTGAACCCGACACAGTTCCGCGTCTCGATCCCGCCACGTTCCGAAAGCTAAGCCCTTCGCGCTGACCGAACCGAAGGATGCCGGATGGCCTTTCTGCACAACCTGCCGATCGCCGACCTGATCGCGCATTATGGCTACTTCGCCATCTTCATCATCATCACGCTGGAGAGCGCTGGGCTGCCCCTCCCAGGCGAGACGGTCCTGCTGACCTCAGCGGCCTATGCCGGCAGCACCGGCAACATCAACATCGCTGTCGTGGTCGCAATCGCGGCCACCGCCGCCATCCTGGGCGACAACGCCGGCTACTGGGTCGGTCGCCGCTGGGGCCTGCCGCTGCTCCTGCGAAAGGGCCACTTGATCGGCCTTGATCACGGACGGCTCAAGCTCGGCCAGTACCTGTTTCGACAGCACGGTGGGAAGATCGTGTTCTTTGGTCGGTTCACCGCGATGCTGCGCGCCTACGCGGCCGTGCTCGCCGGCGTGAACAAGCTCGATGCTCGTCGCTTCTTCGCCTTCAACGCGCTCGGCGGGGTGGCCTGGGCGTCGATCATGGGCTTCGGCGCCTACCTGTGCGGCCGCTCGATCGAGAACGTCATGGGCCCGGTCGGCCTCGGGCTGCTGGCTTTTGTTCTGCTAGGGGCTGTCGCGCTGTGGCTGTTCATGCGCCGACATGAGGCACGGCTGATGGTCGCCGCGGAGGCTGCCATCCCCGGACCACTGGTTGCTGAACTGGGTGAAGCCCCTCCGTCGCGGCTAGCTGAGCAGGTTGAGGCGGCGGATGTTGGAGCAGATCAAAGCAGCTCGACCCAGCGAGAGTTTCAGGGCGAGATCGAGAGACTGCTAGCAAAGCAGGCTGCCACGCAGGCTCGCACCGGGGCTCGACCGATTGAACGCCGGCAGGCCGAGCCGATGCCCTGGTGGTTCAAGGTGCCAGCTCTTCTCCTGGTAGCAGCCATCGGCATGACGTTTGCCTCCTGGGAAGACAGCGTGACGGGCGGGTTTTTCGGACGCCTCGTTGGACATATCAGCATCGTTGGCGTGGGACTTATCCTCTTGGTCCACATCCTCATTCTCATCATTGTTGGTCTGCGGCTGAGATACCCATCGCAACTGATCTCCTCAGAGGAAGAGATTGAGGGGGTCGACCGGCTGCCGGCATGACTCCAGCCGTGTTGATGAGGGTGGCCTATACCCGCCACGACCCGCCGCCTTGTAGCCTGCGAACTGCGACAGCTTTGGTAAGCTGCCCGGGAGTCGACGGGCAGCGCCAGTGGTCGTTCTATCGGAAGGAAAATCCGACGCCGCCCTTCACGAAATTCTGCGTTGGCCCGCGCGCGTACCCAAGATAGGCAATTGTATTCTCATTGATCCGAGTTGAGACAGAGATAGATCCAGCTCCTGCCCCGCCGTAGCCAGCGCCACCAAAGGAAATGGCAAAACGGTCGCCTGGATTTGGTGGCAGAACGTTGATCGCGCCCGCTAGAGCGATCCCTTCGTTGAAGCGGTTCGACAGACGATCGAGACGCGCCGCAATCAGGGTCAGTGCAGCTGAATTGGCGTTGGCCTGCGCCGTGACCGCGCTGAGCTGCTGATTTGTCGCCGCGATCTGCTGATCCGTTGTGGGCGGTGCCACAATGCTGGACGTGGATGCGTTGCCAAAGCAATCAGAGCTGAGGTTGGGCACGAAGTATCCTGGGAAGGCGGTTCCACAGGGACCGGTGAACAGCGGAGCGGTTGAGACGGGTGGAACTACGACGTTCTGAGCGTGACCAGCCGAAGTTGCGCTGAGCAGGACAAGTATGGAAATTAGGGTACGCAACGTCATGTTTTCTACATTACCGAGCTACAATCACTCGGAAAACATGCCAACTACGTCGGCGGCGAACTATGCCTTCGGCGCCACACTCCTCGAACTTCACGCTATGGCTGTGAAGCTCTGGGTATAACGCAGCTCCTGCAAGAAGTTGATGGCCGCCTCAGTGCTCCGTGACGAACCGCGCCTCCCACTCGTCGGCGATCAGCTCAGGGCCGAGGAGGCACAGCACGCCGTTGCTCACGGTCGCCTTGCGCGACCCGGCGCTATCGGCCTGTGATGGCGGTCGTCCTGATCGGTGAAAATAAATCCAATAGCTTGCCATGCCAGCGACAGCTTTCGACGCCTCGGTGCGTTCAGGGAGCCTTCGGGGAATGGGCTTCTGTAGTCGCAGGCCTTTCTGATCGAGCAGGGATATCGCGCAGATCGACGGACATGGACATCCATACGCAAGGCTGCCCCTCGCACTGTCGCTGAGCGTTCTCCTGCCGGGCGGCAAGCAGCTTCGTCGCGAACTCGCGGCCCTCGGCATCGTCAGGCAAGGGCGAGATCAGGGCTTCCGCAGTTGTGTCCTGTTCTAGCGGATCCTGCAGCGCGCCGGCGGTCTTTGTCTTAGAGCGCCTAACAGAACCGTTTGATCTGGTTGAGTGTGATGAGGCTGGCAGCGAGGCTGGTGAAGGCTTCGTAGATGTCTGCACGTCGCTCGTAGCGCACTGGCAGCCGACGGAAGCGGTTGAACCAAGCGTGCGTGCGCTCCACCACCCACCGGTGCCGGCCCAGCCTCTCGCTGCTCTCGATGCCGCGGCGTGCGATGCGCGGCACAATCCCACGCGCTCGACACTCATGTCGGCGCGGTCTGGCGTCGTAGGCTTTGTCGGCGTGCAGTTTGTCCGGGCGGTGTCGCGGCCGGCCCCGCCGACCGTTGCGCACGGGTGGGATGGCATCGAGGGTCGGTGCCATCATAACGCTATCGTGCCGGTTGGCCCCACTCAGGCAGACGCCGAGCGGCGTACCGCGCGCGTCGGTGACGAGGTGGCGCTTCGTGCCCGCCTTGCCCCGGTCCGTCGGGTTCGGGCCGGTGGCAGAGCCCCTTTTTTGGCCGGGACAGAGGCGCTGTCCAGGCTCGCTCGGCTCCAGTCGATCTGACCCGCCCCGTGCAGGCGCTCCAAGAGCACCTGATGCAGGCGCGCCCACACGCCGGCCGCCTGCCAGTCCCGTAAGCGGCGCCAGCAACTCATCCCGCAGCCGCAGCCCATCTCCGCTGGCAGCATCTCCCACGGAACGCCTGAGCGCAGCACGAACAGAATGCCGGTCAACGCGGCTCGGTTCTCGATCGGCCGTCTGCCGCCTTTTGGACGTGGGCGGGGCGGCGGCAGAAGCGGCGCAATCTCGGTCCAGAGATCATCGGGCAGAAGCGGGCGAGCCATCACCACCAACGCCCGCCCGCCCGATCCGTGCCCGTTCTGTTAGGCGCTCTTAGAGTCCGTCCGAGAAGTCAGGCTGATCGGGCGAGGCACCTGACGAGGATCATGACGGCTGCGGCGTAGAGGAAGGCTCGTGCGGAGGCGAGGGTCGCTTCCGGATCCATCCAGAGGCGCCGGTTGCGGCTGATCCAGGCGAAGAACCTCTCAAGGACCCACCGACGGGGATGAACAGCAAAGCCAACCTGATCCGGCGGCTTGCGCACGATCTCGACGGCGATGATCGTCGCGCTCGTTGGCTTGTCGCCGGCACAGCCGGCGTCGGCGAAGGCCTTGGCGATGAACGGGAAGGTCCGGCGCGACAGGCGTAGCACCGGAACGGCTCCGTCCCGGTCCTGCACGTCGGCAGGTTGCGGATCGAGGACGAGCGCACGCCCGTCCGTATCGACCAGCGCTTGGCGCTTGCGGCCTTTGACCTTCTTGCCAGCGTCGTAGCCGCACGGCCCGCCGCTCTCCGTCGTTTTGACGGTCTGGCTGTCGGGCACTGCAGCGGACGGCGAGGCCTACCGTCCGACACGCTCGCGATCAAGCATGACCAGGTGGTTGATCCGGCCGAACAGGCCGGTGTCGCGCCAGCGGCTGAAGTAGCCGAACGTGGTCGAACGCGGCGGTAGATCCTTGGGGATCATCCGCCAAGAGATCCCACCTCTCAGAACGTAGAAGATGGCGTTCTGGACCTCCCGTGTCGTCCAGAGCGGAGGCCGACCACAGGGCGCCGGCCTCGGCATCAGTGGCGCGATCACCGCCCACTCGGCGTCGGTCAGGTCGGTTTCTTAGCGAAGGCTCACGCGGCTATGCTGCCGCCGGGTGGTCGGGGTCCACATGGCGCTTCCAAGTCAGGCTTCAGCACCCTCCTGGAAGCATCGCCATCCCGGCCACTCAACCCCGCTTCAGACCCTTACCGGACGGGCTCTAAGCCTAACTCGCATGCGCCACGGCCCACTCCTCGAACGATCATTCAGGATAGGACAACAATCCAGAGTGGCGATCAAGCGCGCGATCAATCGCCTTGCAGTCCCAGCGGGTTGTGCCGCGCGTCGCCTTCGGCACGATGCCCCGGCGGAGCCAATCGTCGAATGCCGCAACCGAATCGCAGCCGCAGTATTTTGCGGCCTGCTCACGGCTCAGCCTTCGAGGCCGCAATCCAATCGGAAGCCTCGTCATGCTGGACTCCGGTGCTCGCCTGGATCGGTCCTACGAAGCCTGACGCCAGGTCCCTCGCCGTTCTCCTGGATGAAGATGACGCCGGCTGCTCCGAGATAGTGGGCTCGGCAGGACTCGAACCTGCAACCAGACCGTTATGAGCGGTCGGCTCTAACCATTGAGCTACAGGTCCCCGAGCTCGCATAGCCTTCGCTGTCCTGCAGGCGCAACTCGTCGACAGGGCAGCGTAGGACTTGTGGGCCTACTCGGCAGCCTCACCCCTCTCGCTGTCTTCCTGATCGTCTTCAGTCCGATCGTCCTCAACCGCGCCTTCGGCCGCTGCGCTCACCGCCTGAGCACCGGCCCGGTACTTGTCTCCGTGCCGCTCCAGCTCGCCGCTGTTGGCCATCACGCTGAGGTACGTGTTCAGGGTGTTGGCGGCCACGTCCGTGAGGCGCTCGCTGAGCTCGGCGTGCGTCAAGCCTTCAGAGCCAGCCTCCTCAAGGAGCGCCTTTAGCCGCCCCTTCGCAGAGTTGGCACGCGGTCCCCGGGGGCCACGGCTACCACGAGGCCGATCCTCGCCAGCCGGAGCGCGACGGCGTGTCGGCAAATCGTCTGCAGGCTCGACCATAGGCGTGCCCTCCACGATCGATGCGAGCGACCGCTCGGCAAGGCGGAGCTTCGTCAGCTCGGCGCCGACCCGTTCAAAATCAGCCTCAAGGGTCGCGCGCTGCTGCCTCACGTTGGCAAGCGCCTTCGCGAGAGTGTCGTCATTTGCCATCGGCGAATCGTCTTCCTTGTTTTCGGGACCAGCGCCTTGGGGCGCAGTCGGGAAACGTATCATCGCCCCCCACTGGATCCGCGCGATACCGAACACAGCCTTGGCAGGAGTGTGTCATGCCTCCTCGCTTTCTTGCGCGAGGCGTTGCGCCCGTAACCGCTCGGTCCGTTCGTCCAAGGCTTGGCGTTCTTCCTCGATCTCCTCCCAAACCTCGCTCGAAGTCGCCTCGCGGATCTCCGTTCTGACCTGATGGCTCGTGCGGTCGGCGTAGCGGGTTGTTGGGAAGTGAGACATATGCCCTTTTGATTGGCTAATGTCCGGCCGAGATAGGGCACTGACTCGGGCCGTCACCTGCACATCGCCCTCAGCGCCTCTTCTGCGAGTCCTTCAGCGCTGCGAATTGCTCTGACGTAGATTGATCCGTTAGCGCGCGACCGCGTCGTCGTAGAAGCCGCGGGCATCGAAGATCCGCCGGACGACGCCCGTGCGCTTCGCCTCATCCATCCACGCGGTGACGCAGGCGAGGGCGGCAGGTCGGCCCTTCGGGACGGCGACGGCGACTTGCGTCTGCTGGAAGCCGCCGCTGACGATCCGTGAGCCAGGGACCTGCGGGACCACCGGCCGCAGCGTGTCACGCGAGAGGGCGAAGGCGTCCACCTGCCCGGCGCGCATACGCGCGACCGCCTCGGCCACGGACGGGACGGGGCGGGGCTGCGTCCGGGTCAGCGTGCGGGCGGAGGCGCGGAACGTCGTCGTGCCCTCGATCGCCACGACCCGGAGACCCGGTCGGTCCACCTGCGCCACGTCGGTGATGCCCGACCCGGCGCTGACCAGATAGGTGCTCTCCAGGTCGTAGTAGCCCGGCCCGAAATCGATCACCTGCCGCCGGGTCGCGTCGACCGGCATGAAGCTGACATCGATCACCGCGGCCTGCAGGGCGTCGGCCGCAGCGCCCGAGTTCGGGAACAGCGTGACGGCCAGCGGTAGGTCGGCCTGCCGGGCGAGATCCGTGCTCAGATCGGCCGTCACGCCGTCGAGTCCTCCATCGGCGGCGCGGGCGACGAAAATCAGACCGGCGGACGGCGCCTCGACGAGACCGACCCGGAGCGTGCCGGTCGGGGCCAGTTCGGCCCTCGAGGTCGCGACCTGATCGTGGCCTGGAAGCGTCATAGAAGCGAGAAGGGCAAAAGCGAGCAGAAGGCAGGGAAGCGGCGCGCTTGAGGATCGCGGCGGTGACACCTTGGTGACACCAGCAACCTCAGGAACGGGACTAACCCTTGCTAAGTCATTGAGAAGATTGGCGCGCCAGCTTGAACATAAATGCGAACACCTATGTGATTGAGATTGTGAGATAAATCTGAGCTCGCCTCAAGCCTACTCGCAGCAAGCACGTCGCGGAAGCAGCTTGCAGCTTGAGGGCAAAAGCACAGCTCAGCGGTCAAAAGGGGTTCGTCCATCGTGTCGGTCGTGGGTTCGAATCCCCCTCTCCGCCAGTTCATTTCAAAGAGGATGAGGCGGTGATCGTCGCCTTCCGGCGGCATACCTTGCTGCCGCTCGACGACAGCCTCTACGCGCTGCAGCCGAACCTGCCGCATCTGACCCGCTCGTCGCCGCATCGCTGCCTGCAGCGTCACGGCATCAGCCGCCTACCGGATGTTGACGGCGACAAATTCAAGCGCTCGCGCTTCAAGGCCTACCCAATCGGCTACTTCCACATCGACATCGCGCAGGTCAGCACCGAACAGGGCAAGCTACACCTGTTCGTGGCCATCGACCGCACGAGCAAGTTTGCCTTCGTTCAACTGCATGAGAAGGCAACACAGCGGATCGCGGCAGCCTTTCTCCACGATCTGGTCGCCGCCGCACCGTACACGATCCACACGGTGCTGACGGATAATGGCATCCGGTTCGCCGACAATCATCCGATGGACGAGGAGGCCGAAGCCAAGGCGGCCGCCTACTGGGCGACCCAGGATTGGCCCCGCATCTACCGCTGGCACGCGTTTGATTGGGCCTGCGAGCAGACGAAGATCGAGCATCGCCTGACCAGGCCGCGCTGCCCGTGGACGAATGGTCAAGTCGACCGGATGAACCGAACCATCAAGGACGCCACGGTCAAGCGCTACCATTACGCCAGCCATGACGAGCTCCGGCTGCACCTGCAGCCGTTCGTGGATGCCTAGGGTGTGAACCGAACCAAGGTGTTGCAGTGTTTGTGGTTTTGTGATTCAGGGCCGCCGTTTGCAGCGTGGAGGCGGCGATGGCGGACCTGTTCTGGCTCTCGGACGAGCGGTGGGCGGTGATGGCCCCGTTCATGCCCAAGGATCAGCCCGGACCGGAGCGGAAGGACGACCGGCAGATCATCTCCGGCATCCTGCACGTGCTCACCTCGGGCTGCCGCTGGCGTGACTGCCCCGCCGCGTATGGGCCTCGCACGACCGTCTACAACCGCTTCAACCGCTGGTCCCGGCGTGGCTTCTGGACGGCGATGTTGGCCGCCCTGGCCAAGGCCGGCTGGTTGGGCAAGGCGGCTGCCATCGACAGCACCTACGTGCGAGCACATCGCTTGGCGCACGGCGGGAAAGGGGGGCGCAGGCCCAGGCCATCGGCCCGTCGCGCGGCGGCCAGACAACCAAGGTCCATGCGCTCACCGACGTCCTCGGCCGGCCCGGCGTGCTCCTGCTGACGCCCGGCAACGCCAGCGATGTCACCGCCGCTCCGGCCGTCCTGGCCGAAGCGCCGGGCCGGATCCGCCGCCTGAGCGCCGACAAAGGCTACGACGCCGATTGGCTGCGCGCTGACCTCCGCGAGAGCGGCATCATGCCGATCATCCCGGGCAAGCGCGGCCGCAAGAGAAGGATGTCGGGCGACATGGCAAACTGCCCCCCTGACGCCATGAGGATCTGACCCCCTCGATGAGCGAGGAGGTCGAGATGATCAGGAACGAAGATCAGGCTCTTCAGCGGACGGACGATCCGCGGAGGGCCGAGATGAAGACGCCGGACGACGTATCGGCGATGGTGCGGCTGAAGGCGCTGGGCTGGGGTGCCAAGCGGATCGCGACCGAGCTCGGCTGTTCGAAGAACACGGTCAAGCACTGGCTCCGTCAGGGTGATTGGCGTCCCTCTAAAACGCCCTCACGATCGAAGCGGCTCGACGGCTTGACGGACTGGTTGGCCGAACGGTTCCGGCAGCATGCCGGCAACGCCGACGTCGTGCGCCAGGCCCTCGCCAACGAGAAGGAAATCCACGTCAGCCTGCGCACCGTGGAACGGGCTGTGGCGCCGTTGCGGCGGGATCTGGTGATCGCCGCGCGGGCGAGCGTGCGGTTCGAGACGCGGCCAGGCGAGCAGATGCAGATCGACTTCGGCGAGCGGCGGATCGAGATCGGCGGTGTGCCAACCCGGGTCTCGCTGTTCGTTGCGACGCTCGGTTACTCGCGTCGACTGCACGTACGCGCCTTCGGCCACGAGCGGCAGGAGGACTGGTTCGCCGGATTGGAGAGCGCCTTCCAGGCGTTCGGCGGCGTGCCGCGTGAGGTGCTGCTCGACAATGCCCGCGCCCTGGTCCTGCACCATGACCCGGTCAGCCGCGAGGTCATCCTGCATCCGCGTTTGCATGCCTTCTCCCGGCATTGGGGCTTCCGGGTCCGGGCCTGCGCCCCGTACCGGGCGCGCACGAAGGGCAAGGACGAGCGCGGCGTTGGCTACGTCAAGAGGAACGCTGTGGCCGGCCACCGCTTCGCGAGCTTTGCCGCCCTGGAGGCGCATCTCGATGCCTGGACGCGGGATGTGGCCGACCGGCGCGCGCACGGCACGACCGGTGAGGCGCCGGGCGCGCGGTTCGCCCGGGACGAGGCCCGGGCGCTGCAGCCCCTGGCGGGCGTGCCGCCGTTCTCCGCCGCGCGCGATCTCGTGCGCCGGGTCGGGGCAGACTGCGCGGTCAGCGTCGACGGCAACGCCTACTCGGTGCCGTGGCGGCTGATCGGCGAGCGGGTTCGCGTCACCGTGAGCGGAGCGGTGGTGCGCGTCCACCACGGCGGACGCGAGGTCGCCGTGCACGCCGCGTTGAAGGGGCGCCACGGCCGTGTCGTCGACGATGCCCATCTGGCCGGGCTTGTGGGTAGCCGAGAGCGACCGGCTCACCGGCTCGACCCGTCGCCCATCATGCCGCCGGCGCTGTTGCGGCCGCTGGCCGAGTACGAGGCGGTCGCCGGGGGAGGCTTCTGATGGACCATGACCACCTCACCCTGCTGCTCGATCGCCTGAAGCTGACGGCCATGCGCGATCAGCTCGATAGCCTGATCGACGAGGCTGGCCGGGGCGAGCTGACGATCCGTGAGGCGCTGACCCTGTTCTGCGAGCGCGAGGTCGCTCGGCGTGACCAGCGCCGCATCGACATGGCCTTTGGTCTGGCTCGCTTCCCCTTCGTGCGGGACCTGACCGGCTTCGACTTCGGCGCCCAACCCTCGCTGGACAAGGCGCAGATCCGTGAACTTGCCACCGGCCGCTTCATCGCCAATGGCGAGGCGGTGCTGTTCCTCGGGCCGCCCGGTGTGGGCAAGACGCACTTGGCGGTGGCGATCGGGCGCGCGGCGATCGTGGCCGGCTATGGCGTGCTGTTCACCCCAGCCACGACGCTCGTGGCGCAGCTGGCCAAGGCGCATGCTGAGGGCCGGTTGGAGGAGCGACTGACGCACTACGCCAAGCCGAAACTGCTGATCATCGACGAGCTCGGCTATCTGCCGTTCGAGCCGGATGCCGCGCATCTGTTCTTCCAGCTCGTCAGCCGCCGCTACGAGCGGGGCGCGATGCTGGTGACCTCAAACCGGGCCGTGGGCGAGTGGGGAAGTGTGTTCGGCGATGCGGTGGTGGCCACCGCAATCCTCGATCGGCTGCTGCACCACAGCCACGTCGTCACCATCCGCGGCGACAGCTACCGGCTTCGTGAGAAGCGTCGCAGCGGCCTCCTGCAAAAGGCGGCTGCGGTCCCCCAACCCACACCCGTCCAGGCGTGAGAAATTAGCATGGGGGTCAGATCCTCATGACGCGAAGAGGTCAGTTCCGGATGTCGCTTGATAAAGGATCCGCCACGACAAGCGGCGCTACCGGGAGCGCTAGCGCATCGAGGTGACGTTCAACCGCCTCAAGGACTTCCGCCGCATCGCCACCCGGTACGACAAGCTCGCCCGCAACTACGCCTCAGCCGTCGCCTTGGCTGCCGTCATCGCCTTCTGGTGCTGATCGAGTCCAAACCCTAGGTAGGGAACTCATACAACCAACTGCTGTTGCTCGTGTTTTCGTCCTGAGATTGGGGTTTCCAGCGCAGGAGGTTCGCGATGGCACGGTTGTTCTGGCTCTCCGATGAAGCCTGGGGGCGGATCGAGCCGCACCTGCCGCACGGCCAACCGGGCAAGCCCCGGGTCGACGACAGGCGAGTGATCAGCGGCATTCTGCATGTGCTGAAGGTCGGCTGCCGCTGGCAGGACACGCCCTCCGCTTACGGTCCGCACACGACGGTCTACAACCGCTACAACAGATGGTCTCAGCGCGGGATCTGGCAGCGGCTGTTCGCCAAG
>NZ_FNWP01000047.1:0-21359 GCF_900108435.1 Methylobacterium sp. 275MFSha3.1
CTGAGCGTCCGGCACGATCACGGCAGCCAGTACATGGCGGACGCCTTCCAGGCGGAGCTCGCGTTCCTGGGCATCGCGAGCTCGCCCGCCTTCGTGCGCGCCCCGGAGGGGAATGGCTGCGCCGAGCGCTTCATCCGCACCCTCAAGGAGAACCTGTTGTGGGTCGAGCACTTCGAGACGGTCGAGGATCTGCGACACGCGCTGCTGGCGTTCCGGGATCTCTACAATGAGACGTGGCTGATCGAGCGACACGGGTTCCGGCCACCGGCCGATATCCGCGCCGCGCAGCTTCCACCCGCGGCCATCGCCGCGTAGGCTTCAGGTCGGTGTCTCACAATCCGCAGGCGGTACAGCGCCTCGGTGCGGCGAGACGGCTGATCTGCATCGTTGCGGCGATCGTTGCAGCACGTGGCATAGTCGGACCGCGGCACAGAGCCGAGACCGCCCGACTGGGCGCCGCTCGTCCCGAGTGACGTCGTGTTGGCAGGAGAGCCGTCTATCAAAACGCTTGTCACGGGAAGCGAAGCATCTGAGGCCTTCTCCGATGCGGCGATCACGTGCGGCACGAGTATGTCAGTCGCGATAGCGGCCGGCTTCGGCTGCTTGGCAATGGACAGACGAACTCGGATCGATTTCCGCCTTGTCGGCTTTACCTGCGCAGGCTCTCCCGGCGTCACGGTACCTATTACCGTCACCTGCTGCTTCGTGCGCTGCTTCGAGATTTTGACGCGGTAATCCGGGTCGAACTGCCTTTTTGCGTGGAGGCCGACATCCGATGGCAGCAGGATTGCACGGATGATCGCCGCGTCGGGACGCCGCTCGACCGCTGCGGCGAGGACGACGCCTTCGCCATAACGCTCATCCAGGAGGGCGAGATGGTTCGCGATCCACGAGGCTAGAACGGTGGGATCGTTCGGAGCGAACCTCTCCGTCGTCGCGATGACGAGCTGCGTTCTGGCGGTCTTGCGCGTCTCGCCATCGCAGGTCGTGATGTACGCTTTCTCCGCTGCGCTCGCATATGCCTCACGGGCCGAGGCATGCTCGCCTCGCACCGGGAGGACCGCACCCGGCAAGGCATCGTGCGGTGCGAAGACATTATCTATGGCCGCTTCGGCTTCCCGGCGAGCGAACAGGTGGATATCGACCGCGTCGCCAAGCAAGTGGTCGTCGCTGCGGTCGTCGTGCTGTCTGGCCATAGCCGCCTCCGGTCTGCTCAGCAGGATCAGGAGAAGCATCGCAAGAGACAAGGGGCGACGAAGGCCTCATCAGATTTGTGCGGAATGGCCTGCGATGCTATCCGGTTGCACGCTGATTCTTTGGCAGGTGCTCTGATAGATCGGGGCCCATGATCTAGCTGGCCCTCTGCTATAGTCGGTCAGACTATAGCAGTGAGCTTGCGATTGGGCCTGGTTCCCCAACCGTCACTTGGCTCTTGCAAAGGTTCTTGCCATCCTCGGATCACCAGGAGGTTGGTGTGACCCGAGCAAATTTTTTTCATCTCGAGTGCTACGCCCAGGCCGGCTCTCGTGACGCGCGCTTCATACTCGCCGAGGCTGCTCGTGATCCCGACGCATGCCGTCACGTGGCAACCCCCCTGCCGCCGATCCCGATCTCCGGGCCGCCGCTGGCCGAGCTACGAGACCAAACCGCGCGGCTCGCCGAGGCGGCGCGGGAGACAACGAGTTCCGGTCGCGCACGCAAGATCCGAGCGCACCAGAAGATCCTACTCGGTGCAGTCGCATCGTATCCGGTTCAGATGGCCGAGCTTGATAACGCCACGGCGCAGGCCGCCTATAAGACATGGCAAAAACTGGCTGCCGCCTTCCTGCGGCAGCTGGCCGAGCCGCACGGGGCGCTGTGCACGATTGTTGCGCATCACGACGAGGCATATCCGCACCTCCACGCCCTGATCGTGCCGACTGAGCCGGCCATGAGAGCGAAAGCGCTGCATCCCGGCTACGCGGAAAGATTGGCCGAGGAGGCGCGAGGATGTGCGGCTGGCCTGTCGCCCACAGAGGCCGCTCGGAACGGGCGCCGGGCCTGGGGCAAGGCCATGCGGGCCATTCAGGATCAGTATCATGCGGAGGTCGGCGCACCGTGTGGACATAGTCGCCTATTGGTCGGTCGTGCACGCCTGAAACGAGGTGAAATCCTCGCCCTGCGCGCCGTCCATGACGCGCGCGACGAGGCCGTGCTTGCCCGCGACCAGGCCGTGCTCGCCCGGGATCGGGCAGAGCGTGACCGCGGTGTCATTGTGGCTGCTGCCAAAAAGCAGGGGTTTGCGGACGGGTATGAGAGCGGTTGGCGCGTTGCCGAGGCGGCGGTGGCCGACGACTTGAACGAGCTCCATCTGGACTTGTCCGAGGCCAACAAACAGGTCGCGATCCTGCACGAGGCTTGGACAGAGTCCGAACGGGGTAGGACTGCGCTCGAGGAGACTGTGGCCGAGCTCCGCGGGGAGATCGCAGGCCTGCGGACACCGCACGAAGAGGCGGACTTGGCGTTCAGATACGGATACGGGCAGTGAATGGTGGCGGACGATGGCGAGGTCGCTTACCGCATGGGACGAGGTCTCGATCGTCCCCGCTGATAGTCTTTGCAAATCGCGCATGCTGATGGCCAATGGCATGTTCCTCGGTTGGTCATGCAATGTAAATATGGCCGTGGGGCGCTAGGGAAGATGGCTGCGCGGGTAACTCTGCACTTGGTGCGTAGCTGATTGACAAGGGAGCCTCCTTCCCGTCGATTGCTGTCGATGCCGGCCCTTTGAGGGAGCTCCGCGGTAAACCTATGGAGCGTTACAGCGAACAGGACATTCTCGCAGGAGTTGGGCGGAAAGCCTTCGAGGCCGCGCTGGAGTATGCGCGGGAGGGCCGGGTTCTGGCTCTTGAAGAGGATGGTAAGATCGTGTTCGGGCAGGTCCGCGGCACAGCGCGCCGACCCTACGAGCAGACGATCGAGATCGGAGAGGGCGTACGCCGCGGCTTCAGCATCGCGGGAGAATGCACCTGCTCTGTTGGCTTCAACTGCAAGCATGTCGCGGCCGTGCTCCTCCACGGTCTTCGTTCGACGCAGAGCTTTGCTGATCCCTCGTCTGAGCAGCGCGTCGCGCGGCTCCTCACTGCGCCGGTGCAGCGCTCCGCCACATCGCCTAACCAAAGTGTGATCCCAATGCCGGGCTTGGCTGCGTGGCTGGACGAGCTCGACCGAGCCCAGGCCACAGCCGAGGAGAGCTATCCCGCCAGCATCGCGCAGCGCCTCGTCTACGTTCTCAGCCCGATCCCGTTTGGCCAGGGTGTTCCCCGGCTCGGCCTCCGACCCATCTCGGCGCGGTTGCTCAAGGACGGCCGCTTCTCAGGCAATAGCCGCCCTTACGATCCGAGCTCGGCGTTGTCGGGGCTTCCCGCCAAGTTCCTGCGGCCTTCGGATCTGCGGATCCTGCGTGCGGCGACCTTGCTCCGACGCGACTATGGCAGCTACGGGGGGTACGGGAGTGGCGGCGTCAGCCTCGCTTGCGACGGGGGCGCCGCGATCCTTGCGGACGTTCTCACCACCGGGCGGGCGCGCTGGCTCGGCCTCGACGGGCCGGCGCTCGCGGCCGGACCGCCACGTTCGGGCCGGATCGTTTGGCAGCCAGCCGGCGAGGCCGCTTTGGCACCGCAGCTCGAACTCGATGGCGGGGCCATCGCACTCGCCGCCACGCCTCCGGTCTACGTCGATCCCGAGCAGGGTCTTGTCGGGACCGTCGAGACGGGTCACCCGCCGCGCATTGCGGCGACGTTGCTGGCCGCTCCAGCGGTGCCCGGCGCGGCGGTGGCGGCGTTCAACGCCGCCTTGGCCCAGCGCGCCCCCCATCTGGCTGCCCTGGCGGCCCCGGAACCGAGGCGGGAACGCTTGGCCGGCGTCCTGCCGATCCCGGTCCTGAGCCTATTCGCCGCCGATCTGCCGCCGGAGAGGGCCTCCCCCTACAGCTACTATGGGTACGGCGCGCCGCCCGTGCCCGAACGGGTCGGACTGGGGCGCCTCTCGTTCCGCTACGGTCCCGTGACCATTCCGCTCGGCGAAGCTCACCCCGTGGTGATGCGGCTCGTAGCCGGACGCTTGATCGAGCTGCATCGCGACGGGGATGCAGAGCGACGCGCCGTCGCTCACCTGCTGGCTAACGACTTCGTCCCCTTGCCTGAACGACGCGCCCGGGTCCCCGACGCGCACGCGCGCGACTTCGTCCCGGAAGGCGACGACCTCGCTTGGCTCGACGCGCAGTTTCACACCCTGCCCCAGCTTCATGCGGAGGGTTGGGAGATCGAGGTCTCCGACGATTTCCCGGGCCGGCTGGTGCGGGCGGGCGAGCGCTTCGAGGCGGAGGTCCGCGAGGGATCAGGCATCGACTGGCTTGAACTCCATCTCGGCGTCATGGTCGACGGCGAGCGCATCGACCTGATCGGCCCGATCGTCGCGATGATCGCCGCACCGGGCTTCGATCTCGCGATGGTCGACACGGCGGAGGACGACGAGGCCGCCTACCTGCCCCTGAGAGACGGACGCATCCTCGCCTTCCCGGCAGCGCGGCTAAAACCGATCGTGGCCGCGATCCGCGAGCTCGCGCTCGGCAATGGGGCAGGCGAGGGTTGCCTGCGCCTCAGCCGCGCGGATGCTGCCGGGCTTGCGGACTTCGAGGCGACCATACCCGATACGATCTGGCGTGGCGGTGAGCGCGTGCGTGAGATGGGGCGCCGGCTCGGCGCGGCCGGTGGTATCCCGTCGGTCGTCCTGCCGCCCGACTTCCGCGCGACACTGCGGCCCTACCAGCAAGAGGGCGTGTCATGGCTGGCCTTCCTGGGCGAGGTCGGCTTCGGCGGCGTGCTCGCGGACGACATGGGGCTCGGCAAAACGGTCCAGGCTCTCGCCCTGCTGGCGATCGAGAAGGCGCAGGGCCGGCTCGACGGTCCGGCTCTCGTGGTCGCCCCGACCAGCCTGATGGCGAACTGGCGCCGTGAGGCGGAGCGGTTCGCGCCCGATCTGCGCGTTCTGACGCTCCACGGCCACGATCGCGCCGATCGTTTCGGCGCGATCCCCGACAGCGACCTCGTGCTGACGACCTACCCGCTGATCGCCCGCGATCACGCCGTGCTGGCGGCGCGCACGTGGCCGCTGCTGCTCCTCGACGAGGCGCAGACGATCAAGAATCCGGATGCCGCGACGACGAAGCTGCTGCTCGGGATTGAGGCCCGCCATCGCCTCTGCCTGACCGGAACCCCGTTGGAGAACAATCTCGACGAGCTGTGGTCGCTGTTCGCCTTCGCGTGTCCCGGCCTGCTCGGTGACCGCAGGAGCTTCGCTCGGGTCTGGCGCAACCCGATCGAAAAGCACGGCGACCGTGAGCGCAGCCGGCTGCTGGCCCGCCGTGTGAGGCCGTTCCTGCTGCGCCGGACCAAGGAGGAGGTCGCCCGCGAGCTGCCGCCGAAGACCGAGATCGTCGAGCGCATCGACCTTCAGGGTCCGCAGCGTGACGTCTACGAGGCGATCCGGCTCTCGATGCATGCGCGCGTCAGCGCGGCGATCGCCGAGCGCGGCTGGGCGCGCAGCCGGATCATCATCCTCGACGCCCTGCTGAAGCTGCGCCAAGCCTGCTGCGATCCGCGCCTCCTGAAACAGGCCAGCGCGGACGACAAGGCTCTTCCGCCGAAGCGGAACGCGGCGTGCAAGCCGGCGACGCGGTTGGCCGGTGCCGGGTCGGCCAAGCTCGACCGCTTGGAGGAGATGCTGGTCGAGCTGCTCGCGGAGGAGCGGCGCATCCTCGTCTTCTCGCAATTTACCTCGATGCTCCGCCTGATCGAGGAGCGGCTCACGAAGCGGGCGATCCGCTACGCGCTCCTGACAGGAGCGACCCGGGATCGAGAGGCGGCAATCCGGCTGTTCGAGGGAGGCTCTGTCAGCATCTTCCTCGTCAGCCTGAAGGCCGGAGGGACAGGTCTCAACCTGATCGCGGCCGACACCGTGATCCTCTACGATCCGTGGTGGAACCCTGCGGTAGAGGACCAAGCGGTCGATCGGGCCTACCGGATCGGACAGACCAAGCCGGTGTTCGTGCACAAGCTCGTGGCGAGTGGAACGATCGAGGAGAAGATGGAGATCCTCAAGGAGCGCAAGAGCGCGTTGGCGCAGTCGCTCTTCGACCAGGACGGCACGCCGACCCTCGCCATGACGCAAGCCGATCTCGAGCTTCTGCTCTCGCCTGAGCTCCAATAACGCTGCCTCTTGCGGGTGACTGCAAGGCGAGAACAGCAGGCTGGGCGAGAGGCCGTAATGGTAGGCGACGAACGACACGGGAGAGCCGGGATGCTGGCCTTGCTCGACGGAGGGATCTTCTGGGTTGTGGGCCAGCGACGTCGGCGGTGAACGCTGCGCAGGATCCCCCTGCCCCAGCGAGGCGGTCGGATTGACTCACCTGGCCTCATCGACCGGCATGCACCTACGACTTCGCGACCGATGCCGCCTGTTCGGTCCAAGGAGGGCAGTTCCCGCGGCGCTAGGGCTGCAACCTTGCAAGCATCTTGGTCTTCTTCGCCGCGAGAGCATTCTGGCGGAGGTAAATCCCTACCCGTACTCGCGCTGAAAGGTTTGAGCCCGGTCGCCGATGATAGACGCGCCGAACTCGGGCCACGGCATCAGTCGGCCAGATCATCTCAGATCGCGGTAAAAAATGCACAGAACCACTCCTTCACCACTACAGTTTTGCATATTTGCCGCCGTGTTGTGTTTTTATCACATTTTCGGCGCGCAGGATCTTTTACGAGCTCCATGTTTTGTGGGTGTGAAAGCATGCGCGCGCATATATTTGGCGATAGCCACGGTAATTATCTTTTCGCGAGAACCGAGAACACCGTTCTCCATTGCATTCCTGGACGCACTATGCATCGCGTCGGTCGCGATGGAGCCGCTGACATGCTCCGGCAGATTCAGCCGGAGCCTGATGATGTCATTATTTTCGTCTTCGGCGAGGTCGATGTTCGCTGCCACATGTTACGTATCGCTACTTCAAAAGGTTTGTCCCTTCAGGCTGAAGCCGATGATCTAGCGACGCGCTACATCACAGCCCTCACTGAAGCAATAAACTATTTCCCACATCGACCGAAGATCTGTGTGATGGGCATTGTTCCACCTATCGATCCGTTGGTACCGAATCCTATACTGCCTAACGTCGGCACGCTGGCCGAACGGCTTGTGGCGTGGTTCCTGCTCGATAAAGCTCTGGCGGCACGGGCGCATCAGGCCGGCTACACATTCGTCGCGATTCCGAGGAGCTACCATTCGCGCGACGGCTCCCTGAAGCGACGCTATAGCGACGGCCACGCTCACATCGCCAAGGACTGCACCGAAGCAGCTGTTCGTGCCGTCGAGAAGTCCCTCGGTATCTCTCTGGGATTCCGGCCACTTCCGATATGGCGCAACATGCTGCGCGCGGCGACTCGCCAACTCGCGATCCTCAACAAGGACTACGCTGTTCTGTGGACGCTCGGTGAAGCCAACGTGGATGGATAATCGGCAAGGCAGCCCCCAAGTTCGGCTCTAATTTGCCATGGTGCACTGTTGCTGATTGATGCTTTCCTGACGTTCGACATGAGCTCGGAACTCGATAAAAGCTGCTCGAAGTTTATCAAGATGAGCTTCATTGCGCGCGCGGGACACGTTGCATCCATTATCAGGGACGTATTTCGTCGCGTACATCGCTGCCATAGCCCGCATTTTGCTCGCAGCCAGAGCAAGATCCGCGGTCCACTCGACCTCGTGCCGGACCAAGTGGATGCGTCTTGCGATTTCCTTAAGCTGTAATCCAAGGGCGCTGCCGTCGCCCATAAGTGCAAATATCTCGATTATCGTGTCGACGATGGGAATGACATTTTTGGTGGCCATGCGTCAATTCTCCGTCTCTTCAGCCGGTTACGCTGCGTCACCATATTTAACGTACCAATCGTCGAACATTGAAAAATTTGTAAATTTCCTCCGATAACCCCATCGGCTCAGAGCATCGTATATGTCTTGGCGCTTATCGGAATAATTGTGTTCTATGCTCAAGAGCTTTATATTGTACTCTGAGAAATCAAAACTATTTAATACATCGAACTCGCCCCCTTCGATGTCGACGCTCATGTAATCTATATTTCTGGGAGCTTTGGCCGCCGCTAGGAAGTCGCTCAGCGATATGGTTTCTACGTCGTAACGTGCGCCGCCTGTTCTATGTGAAGACTGGAAATCCACATCTGTGAAGCTATCGAGTGTCGATAGCTCCGTGACATCCGTTTCATGGAAGCTTAGAGAAAGGCCGCCCTCTTTGTAGATACACTTATTTGATATATAACACGAGCGGTTGGCGTAGAGCTTCTTGTGCCAGATCCTGCCCGGTTCGGCGACCGCTCCTTGCCAACCGAACATTTTCTCCAAGAGAAGTGTGTTGCTTAATGTTCTGCCGTCGCAAATGCCAAATTCAACGAAGTAGCCTTCACGTTTCTCCCCGGTTTCGTAGAGCACCCACAGGTCTTGAAGAACTTGTGAATTCGAGTATGCAGCATGTTTCGCAGCGAACGAAAGAAAGCTGAGCTCGTCTGAGTACAGGTGAGGCCTCGTTTCCAGCTTTTCTCTGATCCCGAGAAGAGACATGAAAGTGGTTAACAGCTCGGTTTCCATTCCCTGATTGGTCTCCTGATCGAATCTATCCGTTGGATCGTAATTTCAAGGGGGAAGTTTGTGTTGTTGCGATTATCTTGCGCTCATAATTATTTATAAAAGAGGTTTATTGACGCTTGAGGCATCTATTATGGCGCCAATATATCGAAGTTTTGTTAGATTTCACCCTTCAAAACCTTTGTTACCGCAGTGTGCAGCAGCGAATGGCGGGCCGCTTGAGTGCCATCATTTGGAATACATTGGCTGATATTGATTACTTCTCGATTAAATTTCTTCTTATCAAGTCCGAGCGGTCGTATGCTCTTCATGACAGCATTTAATACGCAATCGAGTGTTTTCATGCGCTCTTCCGACGCTTGGGACTCTGACTGGAATTGCTGAATAGATAGTGCTGCATTCTTGAGTTGCGCGTTATCTTCTTCTAAGATTTTCTTGCGCAATCGCAATTCAGAAATTTCACTTTCTAATTTCTTTATAACCGCATCCTTCAATTCGCATTCTTTGACTAAAAACTGAATTCCCAGCTGCGATCGGTATGCTTTCGCGAAAAGATCTACGGAAAGTTCTTGCGCCATTTTGCCTCCCATCTTTCGTCTCTTCTCGTTTACCTGGTCCGCGGTCGTTGGGCCGTCCCCGTTTACCGTTTCGGCCCAATGCGTGTCCTTAAGCTGTCACAGCTTGGTTGGCGAATGCGCTGGGCGTCAAGCCGCTCAGCGCCAAGCGAAGTGTGGAGTCCGGTCTCTCGCGCAAGCTACTCCGCATCGCCGGTCGGTTCGGTGCGTGATTGGGTCGTGTCCCTGGAGGTGGTGTAGCTCACCGGTAGCGGGAGAGCCCGCCTGCGCGCCCTTCACAGCGCTGTAGCAGGCGGGCTCTCTCGCGGGGTGGTCATCGGCGGTTGCCGGGTAGGGTCGGGTTGCGAGCACCAACCTCGAACCCGAGAGACCCCCGATGACCGACGAGATGATGGCCCTGCGCGGGCTGATGGAGAAGAGCGCCGACACAGATCTCCTGCGCGAGATGATCGGCTTTGCGGCCGAACGCCTGATGGAGCTGGAGGTTGGTGGCCTGACCGGCGCGGCCCATGGCGAGAAGAGCGCAGAATGGCTGGTCCAGCGCAACGGCTACCGTAACCGGGATTGGCAGACGCGGGCCGGCACGGTCGAGCTGCGCATTCCGAAGCTGCGCAAGGGCAGCTACTTTCCGGGCTTCCTGGAGCCGCGACGCATGGCTGAGAAGGCGCTCACGGCTGTGATCCAGGAGGCCTACATCCAGGGCATCTCGACCCGCTCGGTTGATGACCTCGTCCAAGCCATGGGTGGTACGGGCGTGTCGAAGAGCCAAGTCAGCCGGCTCTGCCAGGAGATCGACGAGCGGGTCGGCGCGTTCCTGGAGCGTCCGCTCGAGGGCGAGTGGCCCTACCTCTGGATTGATGCGACCTACGTGAAGGTGCGCCAGGACGGACGCATCGTCTCTGTCGCCGTGATCGTGGCGGTCGGTGTGAACACTGACGGCCGTCGCGAGGTGCTTGGCATGGATGTCGGCCCCTCCGAAGCCGAGACGTTCTGGACGGACTCTCTCCGCAAACTGGCGCGCCGGGGCTTGCGCGGGGTCAAGCTGGTGATCTCGGACGCCCACGAGGGCATCAAGGCGTCGGTGGCCAAGGTGATGAACGCGACCTGGCAGCGTTGCCGCGTCCACTTCATGCGCAACGTGCTCGCCCATGCCGGGCGCAGCGGGCGGCGTGTCGTCTCCGCCTTCATCGCCACGGCGTTCGCTCGAGGCACGACGCCGAGGCGGCCCGTCAGCAGTGGCGGCGCGTGGCCGATCAGCTCCGGCCGAAGGTCCCCAAGCTCGCCGCCTTGATGGACGAGGCTGAGCCGGACGTGCTGGCCTACATGGGCTTCCCCACCCAGCATCGGGTCAAGCTGCACTCCACGAACCCGCTGGAACGCCTGAACGGTGAGATTCTTCCCCAACGAGGCGGCTATCACACGCCTTGTGGGCGCGATCCTGCTGGAACAGAACGACGAGTGGGCCGTCCAGCGCTCCCGCTACATCACCCTGGAAAGCATCGCCCCGATCGGCGATGATCCCCTCGTCAGCCTGCCCAACCTGGCAGCCTGATCAATCCGACCCCGGCCGGTGATCGTGGTGGCCACGCCGAAGCTACACCACGCCAGGGGACACAACCCGTGATTGCCGCTGTACTGAAATGGAATCCTATTTGGACCCAGTGGGAAGCTTCGCGGCATGCCCACGGCGTGTTGCAGCGAACTCAATTTCCTGCGCGAGAGCGGACGGAAGCTCCTCGAGGCTGCACGGCCGCAGCCCAAGGACGATCGAATCCGCGCCCTCGGTCGAGTCGAAAAGCTCGTATCGGGGCGGCTTTTGGCACGGCTCTTGGCTTGCGAACTGGTGGCCAAAACTGGGGACTTGTGCGGCCATTCCAAAGCTCCTTATGCCGCCGACCCCAACTCGTGGATGCTGTCCAAGCTCGACGGCGTGGCACGATCAGACCCGTCGGCGTACAATGCCGTATCCAAGAGGCCCGGGCTCCGAACGAAGCGCGCATGAACCTGCTCCACATGATCCGGGCTTCGTTGGAGCGAAGATCGGCCCGCGCTCAGCCCACCCTCGCGACCACGGCCGGCACAGAGCCACGTAAATCGATCCTGTTCATGGGAGACTCGATCACAGCTCTTTGGGGCATGCATCGTACGACGCTGTTCGTCGAGCACGGGTTTGTAAATTGCGGCATCGGTGGCGAGATGTCCGGTCAAGTTCGAGCTCGGCTCGCGCCTGCGATCGCAGAGACGGGGCCTGCAGGCGTACATGTCCTGTGCGGGATCAACGACATCGCCCACCGTGCCGCCCACGGCGAGGATATGGATCCGCGGGGCAATATCGCCGCCATGCTCGCCGAGGCCCGGGCACTCGGCCTGCGGACCTGGGTGGGATCGCTTACGCCCGCCGATTGGTTGGTCTGGGGCGGCATCGATCCTCGGGATGAGATCGCAGCCATGAATGGCTGGCTCTGTAATCACGCAGCGAACACGGGCGCAATTTACGTCGATTATCACGCGGTCTTGGCGACGCCTTCCGGCAGCCTGAAACCGGAATACAGTGAGGATGGGCTCCATCTTACCCCTGCAGGTTACGCGGTCATGGAGCCGGTTCTCCTGGCCGCGCTCGGATGTAACCGCATTGGCTAACGCTGGCTGCCTCCGTGGCGGAGAAGATCGAGCGCGTCATAAAATGTTCACGGCCGGGCGCGCGTGAAAGGCGGTGTCTTCGGAAGCGTGGGTAGCTGCGACTGGCACGGCCGCGATGGTGGATTGGACGGACCGAGGTCGCCCGGACAGGCCAGGCGCAGGCGTGTTGCATTTTGAAGAGCGTTGGTGGAGCAGGTTTTTCCTGGTCCGAGGCGCCTGTCTCGGCTCGGAATGGAAGCGTTAGAGACGCTTGGAGATGATTTTGTTTGGAAGGGAGGTCGCGCACGCGCAAGAGCTGCACCTGCTCGCGATGATCGCGGAGTTGCAGGCGCGGTATAAGGGCACCTTCGCGCGCGAGGATGGCCTCGTCGCGGAGCGCGAGGCGGCCCGATCAGTGGCGCGCTCCATGACCCGAGCTCGGGATGAAGTCCTTCAAGAATGCCGTGCGGCGCTGGCGCGAGAGGCCGCGCTGAAAGAGGAGATCGCAGGCTTACGCGCGGAGCTGGCGGAGGCCAAGTCTGCCTTGCTCGATGCGCGCGATGGGGCGCTGGCTGAAGCCAACGCCCGTGCGGAAGCCACACAGATCACGCTGACCGCTTTGCTCGCGAGCATAGGCTGGCGTGGGCTGCAGCGGCGCAAGTTCCGGGCGTTGATCGCCGAAGCTGCCCGAACCATCCCGGATGAGGGCCCGGCGGCCGTACAGCACCACATCCTGCTGACCGAAGTGCGGAAGGTGTTGAACTTGGACGAGTGAGCAAGACTGTGGGAGACCCGGCCGGGGCTCTGTCTGCTCGAAGCGCAGGCGGTGGGCTGCGCGGCAGCCGTCGGCTTACCGCGCAGTCGGCCCATCGTTTTTGCGGACGGACGCGCTTAGAACACCTGAACCTGATCGAGGTGGAACGCAGCGTGCTCTGTGAGCTGGAGACGCACGTAGCGCGCTGGGACCCCCTTGAGCATCACCCGCAACGGCTTCGTGGTCGCGCCGCCAAAGGTCTGCCCGGCTTGGTCGTGCACGAGTTCCCATGTCTCGCCGTCCCGAGAGAGCAGCACCTGCAGCGTGCGCGAGCGCTCACGGCCGGAATCCATGCGGTTGAAGATCCGCACCTCGTTCAGGGGATGGATGGCTTCCAGGTCGAGCTGCCACCATGGCCCGTCCTCGAAGTCGGTATGGAACCCGAACTGGCCCGTGATCTCGCCGTTGACGGCGCCCCCGGGACCCTTGGCGGTGTGGAAGTACGACCACTCGCCGAAACTGCTCTGCGTTGCCGGCCGGTTCAGCGCGAGGTTACCGTCGTACGCCGGCAGGTGCTCCGCCTCACGTTGTGGCCGGGAGTAGAATGCCTCTCCATGTCCCCAGCGATCCATCGATAGCCATCGCGGGGACAGACCGAAGGTCGCCAGGAAGTCGGTGATCTCACGGTACGTACAGCCGCCCTCGTAGAGGGGCTGCTCGCTGACCTCGATGTAAACGCCGTCCACCGCAGGCAGGCTCTGGCGCGCGCCCTGCAGGACCCGCAGGTCCGCACCCTGCGCGTCGATCACCAGCAGGTTCGGCACCCGCCCGGCGCAGTGCTCGGCGACGATCTGGTCGACCGTGGTCGTGACCATGCGCTGCACACCCGTGTAGACGATGTCCGGGTGGTGCTCGGCATGCGCGCCCAAGGCAAACAAGCTTGAGGACTGGCCGCTGTTGCTGGCGACGTTGAACAGCACCTCCTCGCCCGGCCGCTCGGCGCAGACCGCCCGGATGGCCTTGTGGAACGGCATGTCGGTGAGGTTGGCCTGAAGGATCGCGAAGGCGCTGTCGACCGGCTCGACGTACAGGACCGGGCTGGCGCCGCTCGCCGCGTAGTCGTTCCGCTCCTGACCCTCGTTCGCACCAACGTGGAGAACGCTCTCCACCTCGTGGCCGGCATGGCCCATTTGCAGCAAAGCTTCCAGCATCTCGGAACCTAATTCTCACTCGCGCGAAAGTCGGGCAGATCCGACTCGATCAGCAATTCTCGTGCGGGCGTAGGCGAGAACTGGCCATCTCTCACGACCGCCAATCGTATCCGGCGGGTGCAATTCTGCTCCGAATAGGCCAAATCACGCGAATCTGTCTAGGTTCAGGTGGGGTGAGGTAGGCGGTCATCGATCAGGTCTGGTCTGGTCTGATGAAAATTCAGGGGCGCGTGGGCCTTGATCAGGGGACGCTAGCTCTCCCCGAGCCGGCCCAGCATCCTCGGATGCGAGAGGGCTTAGGTACAAAAAATCGCTGCCCCGCGACCGCGAAGCACCCCCGAGCAATCAGAGGTGACAAACGGCCGCGATGCCTTAGGGCGTCTGCACCAGGTCGCAAACGCCATTGCCAGGAGGCGTAGTCGAACCGCTCAGAGCCTTCGAGCGGCCTCATCCGCTGGCTCCGGGCCTCCCGGCGGCTCTAGTTGGGCGACCATCGCGAGCAGCTCTTCGTCCGTCCGGGCACCGCGTTCATCGACCCGGTACACGCCCGCGATTCCCGGGATGGCCTCGATGAGGTGTCCGGCAGCACGCAGGGTTGCGATGGCCCTCTCGATCTGTTCGCTCGACATAAGGTCAGGGTACCGCCTAACCACGAGCCCGTCCACCGGCCGGCGGCATCCCTCCGGCATCTCGCCGGGCGCCTCCATGGCGGAACGAACGGGTGTGGGCGCGCTGCCCTTTGCGAAACCGCGGCTTGCAAGCTTCGCGAGCCTATCAGACGCCGTACCGGCCGGCGAAGGTTGTAAAAGGCGTCGGCGATCGTTTCACGAGGATGGCGAGGGAGCTCCAGCTGGGGTCGCAACGGAAGCTCAGCTGCGCTAGGCGGAATCTTCGTGGCCGGACTGGGCGATCTTCCCCGATCCGTCGGGGGGCGGCACGTGGCATCCTGATGAATGCTCTGTCCTATGGCGTCGGTCGACCCGCATGGCCAGAGGTACGCCGACCGGCACCGGCATATCGACTGAGAGCTTCAAGGAGCGATGAGCATGGCCGAGCGTGAGACGGACGAAGAACGGAGCGCGCGCCGTAAGCGCTTTCTCGATATGTTTCCGTACTTCAGCCCGGATAGCCGCTACCCCGCGCCCTATACCCAGTTCGCCGGGAAGCCCGGCAAGCAGGTCGCAAAGAATGGGTGGAGCTACGACGCGCTCGGGTACCGCAACGCGGTGCACGCAGATGCGCGGCCCGCCTCGGAGACGTTGCGGGTGTTCGTAGTCGGCGACAGCACGATGGTCGAAGGTCACACGATCGCCGACACAGTCCCAGGGCTGCTGGAGGCGGCGCTGAGGCGGACGCACGGCCCGGGCGCGCGCGTCTACAATTTCGGGGCGATATCCGCGTGCCTGAATCAGATGACGACCCTGATCACGATGCGGCTCGCTGAACTCCAACCGGACGTCATCCTGGTGGTCGGCGGAGCGACCGACATCTTCCAGCCCTGGAGCTTCGATCCGCGCCCGGGCGTCCCGTTCAACCACTTCGTGACGGAATGCATCGCTGAATATCTGTTCGACCCCAATCCGTCTGTCATGGAGGCGGCGGAATTCTCCTACGAGAATATGCAGGAAGAGATCTTCAATCGGTTGCATAACCTGCGGACGCTCCTGCAATGGCAAAGCGAGCCGTGGGAATGGGAGGTCGTGCGCCAGTTCGAGTTGTCAGCCAAGCGGCTTGCCCGCTTGTCACGGGGCGTGGACGCGCCGATTCGGTTCATTCTTCAACCGTCCGTAATCCGCAAAACGGACTTGGTCGGTGCTGAGCAGAAGGCGGCTTCCGAGCACTTCCTGAAGTACCTCGAGCAGCAGTACGGCCGGTTCGAGCGGGTCTTGCGCGATCTCGCCGGAAGTCCGCTGATCAGGCCGGGCTTTGCCGTGCGAGACATGGGCCGCTTCTTCGAGGATGAACAGCGCGAGATCTTCACCGATATCGTCCACTATACGGTAGAGGGGCGTGAACAGGTTGCGGAGGCGCTCGCGGCCGAGGTCGCCGAGGTCCTCGCTCTAGAGGCTGCCGCGGATCTGGCAGTGTGATGCTGGGCCACCTGACCCAGCTTGGCTCACGTGCGCCCCGATAAGGTCACCGGCCTGGCGAGGGGCCAATCCAGTCAGAGGCTCACGGAGCGCCTGTAGTCGGTGACGCCGTATCGCTTGCGCTCGGCCTCATCGCAGACGCTCACCTGTGTCGCGGCGGACGAGACCACCGCCGATCAGCCGTTTGAACGGACTGGCGCGGCTGCCCGGCAGCGGCCGTCGGTGCGGGTCGATGACGCCGGCGTGGCGATCGCGCTGGCGGCGCACACGCGCGATGACACTGATATCAAGCACCGTCTTGGCGGCGTGGCATGGTCGGCAGAGAACCTGACAATTCTCGAGCGAGGCGTCCTCGGTCAGCGCCGCCGGGATGATGTGGTCGTAGTGGAAACGTCCGACCTGCAGGGTGCATGGGCAGCGGCTGCCGTTCGTTGACACTCCCTCGCAGCGGCCGTCGGCGCGCGCAAGCGCGGCGCGCTGGACCGGTTTGCTGAACTCCCGGCGCGTCATTGCGGCGCCTCCGTGGTCGGCTTGACCGTTAAAACCGCCAGGTCTGCGGTGACCGCCGCGCGGTCCGCTGCGGTTTCTGCGAGGCGATAGGCGTGCAGCTCAACGGCGCCCCGCTGCGCGCAGGCGGCGAGCCAGCCCAGGTAGCCGGGGTCGCCGGCCTCGCAAGCGCGGGTCGCGACGAGGTTGGATTGCCCTTCAGCGTCGCGGCGCACCGCGAGGACGACAGCCGAGTGATCAGCGACGAGATCGGGCTGATCGAGTTCGTAGACCACGACGACATAACGGCGACCCGAGATGCCGCGCCAGACGCTGAGTGTGTTTCGGCGTGCAACTTTGGCTCTGACTCACTCTCGCTGATGTCGGCGGCGTTGAAGTTGCGGATATCCACGATGGAGCCGCAGCATGAGCCCTCGCTTCACGCCGTCGAGCCTTGTACCTGCCGGACTCGTCGTCGATCACCTCGATGTCGGCACCAATCGGATCAGTCTGGTCGTGAGGTCCGGATCTACGACGGCGACGTGCCCAGACTGCCGGACCTCTTCACGTCGCATCCAAAGCCGCTACCAGCGCCGTGCCGCCGACCTGCCGCTCAGTGGTCGGCGCGTCGAACTCCAAGTCATGGTGAGACGCTTCTGGTGTGATGCCGCGGCCTGCGGGCGGCGGATCTTCGCCGAGCGCTTCTCCGAGGACGTCCTGCCTACCTTCGCGCGACGCACCTCGCGGCTGGAGCAGATCGTCCATCACCTTGGGCTCGCACTCGGTGGTCGGCCCGGTGCAGGCCTCGCCCAGCGCCTGATGCTGCCCGTCAGCCGCGACACGCTCCTGCGCGTGATCCGCCGTCGGGCGACGACACACTCTGATCCACTCAGCGTCATCGGCATCGACGACTTCGCCTGGCGGCGCAACCACCGTTACGGCACCCTCGTCTGCGATCTCGAACGCCGCCGCATCGTAGCGCTCCTGCCCGACCGCGAGCAGGCCACCGCACAGACATGGCTGAAGATGAACGGCTCGATCCAGATCGTCGCCCGCGACCGCGGGGGTGGGTATGGCGAGACCATCGCCCGTGCTCTGCCGCAGGCTATCCAGGTCGCCGACCGGTGGCACCTCATGGAGAACGCCAGCCGTGGCTTCCTCGATGCCGTGCGCAGGTCGATGCGACAGGTTCGTGAGGTCGTCGGCGCAGCCACGATCGATCCAGCGCTGCTCACTGCAGCCGAGCGCATCCAGTACGAGGGTTACCTACGACGGGAGGAGGCGGACGCGGCCATCCGCGCGCTCGCCGAGGCAGGCGTTCCGATCCGCCGGATCTGCCAACGTCTTGGCCACAGCCGCAAAGTGGTGCGTGCGGTCCTGCGTGGGGAGCGTACCGACGTCTTCCGGGTCCGCCAGAGTTCGCTCGACGCCTATCTGCCCTGGCTTGATGCCCAGTGGGATGCTGGCAGCCGCAACGCGACCGAACTTTGGCGCAGGGCACAAGGACAGGGCTTCCGAGGATCGCTGCGCGTGGTCGGGGAATGGGCTACGCGGCGTCGACGCGCCGAGCAGGCCAAGATCGAACGGCTGCAGCGTGTGCCGTCGGCACGAACCCTGGCGCGATGGCTGACGACAGGTCGCGACCGCTTGGCCAAGGCGGAGACGCTGACCGTGGCTGCCGTCGAGGACGGCGTGCCGGCGCTGGTCGAGGCGCGCGAGGTGGTGGGCGCTTTCCAGACGATGGTCCGGGCGATGGCGCCGGACAGGCTCGAAGGGTGGCTCTCGCGGACTGGCGCAGGCCTCGTCGCCTCGTTCGCCCGCGGAGTCGGTCAGGACCGAGCTGCGGTTCTGGCAGCGATCACGTTGCCATGGTCGAACGGCCAGACAGAGGGGCAGATCACCAAACTCAAGCTGGTGAAGCGCCAGATGTACGGCCGCGGCAAGATCGACCTGTTGCAAGCTCGCCTGATCGGCCTCACCTCCGGATGATCAGCGAAAGTGCGCCAGAGTCCAACTTTGACCCCCTGAGGCGGGGGATCGGCGTCCAATTCTGGTTCTTCCGCAGGTTCGGTGCTGAGCGCCTTGTGAAGCGTTGATCCCTGGGGTGGCGGAGGGAGAGCGCGATGCGGATCTCGAACCCGTTATTGCCCTCGGTTTCAGAAGGTGTGCAGGTCGACGAGCTTGCGCTGAACGCCGATGCGCTGACGATCACGGCCAGGACGACCGCAGCCCGCGCAGCCTGCCCGCAGTGTGGGCGATGGTCGGCCCGGGTGCATAGCTCGTACTGGCGAACCCTGAAGGACCTGCCCTGGCAGGATCGCTCGGTCACGTGGCGGGTGAAGGTGCGCCGCTTCCGCTGCAGCCATTGTCCGGGCCGCATCTTTGCCGAGCCTGTTCCCGGCCTCGCCCGTGCGAGGTCACAGCGCAGCGATCGCTTGGCGGAGGCGCAGACCGATATCGGCATGGCGCTCGGCGGCGAGGCCGGCGCCCGCTTGTCGCGACGGCTTGCCATGCCGGTCAGCGGCGACACCGTCCTGCGGCTGATCCGCCGTTGCAAGAGCGCAGGGTGCGCGTCCGCGCGTGTGGTCGGGATCGACGACTGGGCTTGGCGGCGGGGCCGGCGCTACGGCACGATCGTCTGCGATCTGGAACGGGGTCGCGTCCTTGATCTCCTGCCCGGCCGCGCCTGCGAGCCCGTGCGGGATTGGCTTGCTGCGCATCCCGGCATCGCCGTCGTCAGCCGGGATCGAGCGGGGCCGTACGCCGAGGCTGCGCGGCTCGGCGCGCCGCAGGCGGTCCAGGTCGCGGACCGCTGGCACCTTCTCGTCAACGCTTCCGAGGCGCTGCGTTCACGCGTCGAGCGGCATCAGGCAGAAATCCGGGAGGCCGCCCGCCAGGCAGCGTTCCAAGACGCTCCAGCCGCCATGGTCGCGCTCGCTCCTGCTGACCTGCCTCCGGAGCAGGATAATGGGCACGGGGGCGGCCGGCGACGACAGCGCTGCGAGGCGGCGCTACGCCTGCACGGTGAGGGCGTGGCGATCAAGACGATCGCGCGCACGCTCGGCGCCTCCCGCAACAGCGTACGACGCTGGCTGCGCGTGGGAGCGTTCGTGCCCTATCGCCGGGCGCCGGCCCCGAGCCGGCTCGATGCTCATCTGCGCTTTGTCGAGGCGCGCTGGCAGGAGGGTCAGCACAACGCGGCGGGCCTGTATCGCGAGCTTCGCGCCATCGGCTTCGAGGGCGGCTACGAGATCGTCCAGCGCTGGGCGAAGCGACGGCGCCGGGGCCTTCCAACTCGACCGCCCTCGGCCCGCATCCCGTCGACACGCCGCATCGCGCGGTGCCTGATAAGCGATCCGGCCAGCCTTCCGCCCGCGGATCGCCGCTTCATCGCAGCGCTGTGTGCTCTTGCGCCCAGGCTGCAGGCCGCGGCCGAGCAGGTACGCGGCTTCGGGGCAATCCTGCGCGCCCGCGATCCGGCCGCATTGACGCCGTGGCTGGAGGCGGCCGCCGCGAGTGAACTCGGTGGCTTCGTCGCCGGGCTGCGGCAGGACGAGGCCGCTGTCCACGCGGCCATCGGCGAGCCGTGGAGCAACGGGGCGGTCGAGGGGCAGGTAAACCGCCTGAAGCTGATCAAGCGCTCCATGTACGGCCGCGCCGGCCTCGACCTGCTCCGGCAGCGCGTCCTTCACGCCGCGTGAGGCGGAGCAGAAACCGCCCGACAAACCAGACCGAGCCCCTCCCACCGTCAGCACCGAACCTGCGGAAGAGCCCCAATTCTGACCCCCTGAAGCTTGCTCTCGCAGACTGCCCTTCGGGACTACACCGAACGGGTGGTGGGGGATGAAGGGCGTGGACACGATTGCGCGCATTCGGCGCGAGTTCTTCACCCGCGGCCGCGCGATCAAGGACATCGTCCGCGACCTGCACGTCTCTCGCAACACGGTCCGCAAGGTCATCCGTTCGGGTGCGACCGCCTTCGCCTACGAGCGCGAGGTGCAGCCCTTGCCCAAGCTCGGCCCCTGGCGGGATCACCTCGATCGAATGCTGGCGGCGAACGCTGGCAAACCGCCTCGCGAGCGTCTGACCCTGATCCGGATCTTCGAGGCCCTGCGCGGGCTCGGGTATGAGGGCGGCTACGACGCAGTGCGCCGCTACGCCAAGAACTGGAAGCGTACGCGCACGGCCGTCACCGCCCCCGCCTTCGTGCCGCTCGTCTTCGCCCCCGGCGAGGCCTATCAGTTCGACTGGAGCCACGAGATCGTGCTGATCGGCGGCACGACCACGACGGTCAAGGTCGCCCACGTCCGGCTCTGCCACTCGCGCATGTTGTTCGTGCGGGCCTACCCGCGCGAGAGCCAGGAGATGGTCTTCGACGCCCACGACCGGGCGTTCGCCTTCTTCCGCGGCACCTGCCAGCGCGGGATCTACGACAACATGAAGACCGCGGTGGAGACGATCTTCGTCGGGCGCGAGCGCGCCTACAACCGCCGCTTCCTGCAGATGTGCTCGCACTACCTCGTCGAGCCGGTGGCCTGCACGCCCTCATCAGGGTGGGAGAAGGGTCAGGTCGAGAACCAGGTCGGGCTGGTACGCGAGCGCCTGTTCACGCCGCGCATCCGGGTGAAGAGCTACGACGAACTGAATGCCCTGCTGCTCGACGGGGTGATCGCCTTCGCCAAGGCCCATTCACATCCCGAGGAGCGGGAACGCACCGTCTGGGAGCGGTTCGAGGCCGAGCGGGCAGCGCTGGTGCCCTATGCTGTCCGCCGTCAGCACTCCTGAGACAGATTGAGGGTCTTCACGAACGGAGGATGGCTGGTTCATCGTAGCCCAGGAGCGAAGATGAAACAGACGTCCGGGCCGGCGCGGAAGCCGGCAGAAGCCGTGATCAAGGACATCCGCCGCGCCACGCGCCGGCAGTTCTCGGCGGAGGAGAAGA
>NZ_FNWP01000022.1:0-124206 GCF_900108435.1 Methylobacterium sp. 275MFSha3.1
GGTCGGAGGAAGGAGCACGCATACCGTCTGGGCCATGGCCCAGACTCGCACGTCTCACCGACTCTGTGAATCCTCCGTCCGCGTCACCGCACTAGCCGTGCAATCGACCCCTCTGAGGGCGAACCAGTCCTCCAGTAGGCAGGAGACTCCCGCGTAGGCTCTGAGCGTTCCAGCCTGCAGGCCTCGGTCGCGCAGTTCCAGATCCAGCCAGAGCCAGGGGAGGAGCGCCGGGACGCCGTCGGGCCTGAGCACGATCGGCATGCGTTCTCCGTTCCCGAGCAGGATCTCGGTGCGGCCGTGTCTAGATCTGCCACGCCAGACCGGGGCGGGGGAGGGGAGGGAAGGGGGCTGCATCGATGGCGATCCCAAAGGACGAGACCATCATGCTTCGGATGCCGTCGACGGCAAAAGGGGCGGCCGAGCCGCCCCTGAGTCATTGCTAAATAACGCGATTTCGCCTAACTTGACACGAAATCACGGGTTTGGCTGGGCGAGTCTACATCTTTTTTCCCGCCCAAAAAATCGCCAATTCCCTTATAAGTCGCTGATTGGGTTAACTAATCCTCTTCCAGCCCCTCATCGTGTAAATTTACATTGGCGGCGTCCCGGACCTCTCCGACGGTGCGGGTTTGTCGTCGTCAATCGGATGCCCCCATCTCTTGCGATGGTGAGGCCATGACGAAGCGGAACCCACCGTTTACCCCAAGATCCGCGACTGCTCAGTGCGAGGACGCGGCCTGCCGATACCAGTCGATGTGGAAGGCTTCGATAAGGCACCCGGGGTGCGCGCCTGCCACTTGTTATCCTTCGGCACCGGTTCGACCGCGGCGACCGCTTGATTGCGAGCGGCGGCCACGAGGCCATCAGCATAAAATATAGCCAGCATCGACGAGCCGCACGCCGGCGGTAGGTCCTCCAACGTCAGTGCCGCATGCAACGAGGTAGGCACCGCCCGGTCCACGACCGGGGCTGGTGCTGTCGCGACGTCGACGATCAGCGGCGGCCAGACGTCACCGCAGGTCTCGGTCAGGCAAACTTTGTTGCCTATCCCGGTGGTCGCGCGCTTCCTGGCGTAGTGCACGTCCCGATCGTGGGGTGAAGCGATCATCGCCAAAGCCGGCGGGATGTCCTTGGCCTCCGATCCGCCGGCGGATGGTTCGGCGACGTGGAAGTTCTGCAGCCAAGCGCTGCGGTAGGCCATTACGGCGGGGACATTGCGCAGCCCGTTCGGCGCAGCTTTGGCATGTCGACAGCTGCAAGAAGATGATGCCCGTCCTCCCAACCGCTTCAGCGCACTCGCGGCGCCCCATCTGGCCGTGCTGGATACGGAAGTCGTTGATGGGATGGACGTAGCGCTTCATCCAGCTCGGATCGGTACGAAGCCGCAGCTGGTCCGGTCTGGAGAGCGCCAGAGCGTTCAGGGGAGCCGGTAAGGCCTCGATGGCGCAGCCGAGGGGGTTGAGGCTGCGGACCGCCCGTGAGCAGGGTGTCGTACAGCAAGGCTTCGGTGCCGCTAGCCACCACACGGGGGCTGAAATCACTCAGAACCGAGGCATCGAAGCCGGCGTCGGTCAAGTCGAGGCCGAGCAAGTACTCCCAGTTGATGCGAGCTCACCTCGCATCGGCCGCACGGGGGCGGACAGGTTCTCGGAAAACTGTAATCGCGTGATCAGAACGAGCCGCCAGGGGCAGGCCGCGTGCTGTCCGACGTAGGCGAACAGATCGGGCTCTCGCTCTAAACGGAGCTGCGCCAACGCCTCGAAAAGCGGTCTTTGTGGCCGATCCTAAGCACCACACCCGCAACCAGATCAGCGCCAACCGCCGCTACGAAGCTGTTGGCGCCTTAACAGGCTAAGCCTCCGTGATCTATGTCATACCACACGAAATGAGCGATGATCCCGCTTGATATCTTCGAGGAAAGCTGTAGTCTTGTTCTCTTCAGTGATTCGCGGGCGAGAGCCTGAGTCATTGTGTGCCCGGATTTGGGCCGCTCGAACGGCGTTGCCAACTAGGTGACGCTCGATGCGCTGGCTGTAGGCCAATACACGCACTTGATGTGTCATCGAAGCCTTAGAGCATAGGCCAAGTTTCGCTTGGCCCCTTATGCTGGTTGTAGGCACAATCAACTCAGCACCTCGGACATGCCTCTACAAACAAATGCCTCTTGCTGCGCTTTAAGCGATCAATAAGAGCTTCTGCTTGATTCGTTTTGGCACACATCTTGTCGCGAACATTCAAATCTTCGCGTCTGCAATTATGCAGTCACACGAAAATGCCCGCTGTCTTTGGCTGCATTGCTTTTAGCTGACAAGGTAAATTCTAGAGGCGACGCCACCTAGTACGTGCCGCTTGATGGGCAACTTGCTTCGGGGGTTCGTAATGAGTTACAGAAGAGTTCGACCATTTCGTGGAATTTTAGAGGGGAATCGCGACGACGGTATCATTTCGATTGAATTCATTGGGGCGGACGCAACAGTTTTCTATAGCCCAATCTGGTCCATAGATACGCTTCTTGAACTGCCGGCACTGCTCGGGCCGGGAGTTTATATCCTGTTGGGCCTTGGCGACGATGAATCAAAGCCCAGAGCGATCGTGGGCGAAGGAGGCATGTTACAGGAAAGGTTAGCTGCGCACGCTGGAGATGATGACCTTGATTTTGTTTGGGATGTATTGGCTGTAACCGGACCACGTGTAATGAACGAGACTATAAGGTTAATCTTACAGCGACGCTTCGTAGATGAAATAACGCATTGCGGAAGTGCAAGAATTGCGAACGGTCACGATGCAGACCGTTTCACTCGCTGTGATCACAGTTTAGCAGTAGCTGACAGCGTCATGGAAGACGTCAGGCCCTTCTTCAGCATGCTCACGCCTGGTCTATTCGCATCAACACCTCCGGTGCTGGTACCCATCAATGCTCGCCGCGCCGGGTTGCCGCGCGGAGTCGATGCCGAAGGTATGTCTTGGAGCCGGCATGAAATGAGGTTTCGAGGAGCGCACGCTTTGGCGTCAATGCGGGGACGAACAACTATGCTTCTACCCGGATCTCAAGTCCTGAACGGGGGGGATAAGCCGCTATGGGTAGCTCGAAAAAGAGACGAATTATTGCAGAGAGGCGCTATGCGGTCGATCGGAGACAACAGGCTGTTGCTTGTGGTAACAATAATATGTTTCGATACGGCGTACGAGGCCGCGACATTTGTCTCTGGCGGCGCGTCGATTTCAGCGCGCCTGATTTGGACCCCTATGGATCCTTAAGGCCGGAGTCTGGTTGCGCCAAATGGATCTCGATTATCCGGTTAATGCGAGAAATTGCCGTGGGTCAGCGCCCAACTATGAAAGATCTTGCCCATGCACCTATCATCTCTGCTTGTTGGGTGTCGCCGAAAGACACCAAATTGCTGCGCGGCTACGTTTACGGTCACCCAGAGATAACTGACGGAAGTTTGCATTCATTGCAACTCATCGTGATATCTCCCGATGACAAATGGGCTTGGGCTGATTCCATTTTCTGGAATCTTAAAACCAATCGCTAGCAGAGCAGGTGTACATAATATTCCAAGTGGCCCCATTGTTGGAATATCTTATGCATCCAAACTGCCTGATTTCGGCTACGCGTAGATATTCCCACACACCTTTGTATATGACTTACTTCTATATGGTGCGCATTCAAAGCAGTGTGGTGACGTGAGGGCAGGTTGGTGCAAAGAACATGCTGACACCAAGTTTTGCTCTCTGACCGATCGCCGACTATGATCATGATGAAAGGGTCCCTGCCCTTCATAGGCTATGGGATCGGATGGTTAATAGATCTTAGCCGAAACAGTCGATCCTATGCGTCACGTTCCATAAGATATCTTATGCGAATTCGAAATTCGTCCTTCCATCATGCTTGGAGCCGGACCAAAGGCAGGGTCATGTGGTGGAATTGGCCGGAAATTTGTGCCCGATGTGCCTACGAAAGTGCGAAAGCTATGCTTTGCACGGAGCCCATGTTGCAGAATGATCTTGGGAGGGGCATCAGGCGCCCTTCCCTGCCTATTCCGCCATCTTAAACGCGCTTCCGTCTACACTTTCACTCTTGAACGAAACGGAAGAAAGTAATTTATATCTAGATATATTTCAAAGTCGACTTGCTTCTCGATCCAGACGAAGAAGTAATTGTGCTGCATATCTTACTGCGCCAGCTTCGACCCAGTATCTTATGGTCTTGACAGGTGCCGCCGGACGTGACTCCAAGGTCGCGACGTGGCTTCGAGCGCGTAGTGTAAAGCTCGTTCGATCTAATTGATCTATACCTTCGTAACGGCTTGGCCATAAGTGCATCGCATCAGTCGAGCGGATCCGTTCAATGAGGTCGGACATTGTTGAACCAGCGGGTGCGATGTCGCGTACGCATCCCCGCGTACCGTGGACGTCGAAAATTACCTCGTTCCGGAGCTGTCCGCTTCTGACATCGGCGACACGTCCGGCTGGCCAAGATAGACCAGCTCTGCCCAGTGGCATGATGTGAGGCAATCGGGCCGTTCGACGGTTTATGGGGGACATACGCGCTTCGTTGACCAATCGGTACTCCCAGGGCCCCCTATGGAGTCGGTCGTGCACGATCTGCCCGTCGCCTCTCCATCCCAGAACGATTAGGTCCTCACCGGCTTGGACCTCGAGCGTTTGTTGCAATGCGCTAGCCTGGTTCCAAAGCGTCTGCGTGTTCCAAAAGCCTTGGCGACGACGAAGGGTGCCGGGCTCCGCGATCCGGTGCGTGACGACGAAACCGCAGCGTATGGCCTGACAGACGCGCACGGATGGTTCAGGGGATATATCGGTGCCGTCCTGCGACAAAATTCCTAGAGCGGCCTCGCGTATCACGTGCCTGAGCAGGGGAACTTCGATGGGCAGGTAGTCGGGTTCTTTGGTCTGCATGGGGCCCTCGGAAGTTGGACCCTTCTTCACATCACCCGAGTTTTGCTTTCAGTCAAATGCGTGCTCCGCAGACGCTGTTGAGGGCGCGCTGCGATCACGCTGGGGTAGCTGAAGTCAGCAAAGCCTATACCAAGCAGACCTGCACCGCCCGTGGCAGCATCGGCGATCCGGAAGGTGGAGTGGTACTCGCGGTCAGGCGATGGTCGTACTATAAATTTGGTGAGTAGCATGAGGGCGACCAGAGGCGGGGCCGAACATCGCCCTTCACAATCCTCAACGTGATCGTGAGGGACGGAGCGCCATGGCAAATCGCTTGACCGGCAAGTCAGTCGCTCAGTCAGCTCGGCCCAAAATACCGGTCAGGTCAATCCGACTCAATTGATTTGCGATGATGTAATTCGCATAGCAAAAATTCTGGAATGCGGCGATTAATTCTGCATCATCGGCACTTATACTACGATATGCTGCCCCGAGTCATCACGAAGTCATCGCGAAGGACGGCTGCAGCCCGCGACCAGGGCGGCGAGACCGCTCCGGGCGCCGGCCAGAGGGATCCGCTGCGTGTCGCCAGAGAGCGTCACGCGAAGGGTCTTGCCGGACAGGATCCGCACCCAGTCTTGCGTCAACGTTGTCGTGGTCTGGAGCACGATCTGGTCGTCGAGTTCCAGCTGTTTCGCCCGCATCGGCAGCGAGAGCGTGCCGCCCTCCGAGGCGAACTCGACCTCGGCCCGGGTGCCGTCCCGAGCGCGGTCTCTGTCGTCGTAGTAGTCGACACTCAGCTGTCCGCCCCGCGTGTCGCAGGTGAGCGCGAGGCTCTGCGCGCCGCTGTCCGGAATCTCGTAGGCAAGATGGACGCGACCGTCCCCTTCCCGCTTCTGCCAGCGCATCTCCTGCGCCATCGCAGGGACTCCAAGACAAGACCCTAGAATTGCCACGGTAAGAAAAGTGATCTCACGGCGCATGGCCTTCGATGTCCTCACGCTTCGTCCATGGAGTTGCTGCATGATGGGTGGATTCTGTTCCGTGCGTGTATCCGGCCGGTGGCGCGTGCTCGATGATGCTGCGTGCCAGGCCGGGAAGCCGTGGAAGCCCCCGGCGCTGTCGGGCGGCCTGTCGTCGCCCGACATGTGCCCGTCTTCGTCGACGCCGGGTCGAGCGCCAGCCCTTGTCCGCATGGTCGAAGGCGTGTGCCTCGGGCGATCCGGGGGCCGCCGTCGGTTGCGCGGAGCGCCAGAGCCGTCACGATCGCGTCCGGGAATGCGCCGAACCCGTCCTCATTCCTGTCACACGCGCCCTGCGGCCGTACGGCTGCGCGCCGGCGTTGCCTCATGGTGGCGCTCCCTCTGTCATGCGAACCGCAGCCAGCAGAACAGAGCCACGGTGCCCAAACCTGTCCGATGGCATCGTCGGAGCCGGTGGCCCTGTCCAGAGGACTAGCTCATCGCCGCGCCGTGACGTTCGCTGCAGCGCGGGGTACCATACGAGGGCGCTAGACATGGACAAGCCCCGTGCTCTTCCGGCGCAACACCGGCCGGACCCGGAGCCGACGGCACGGATGCTGCCGGCGCGCTGCGCGAGATGGATGAAGTCTTTGGGAAAGCGTCCGGGACGCGTCGGCAGGATCTCGACAACGGTGCAGGACCGGCTCGACCGCCCGCCCCTCGATCCGTGCGAGGCACGGGGAGATACGGGTCACAGCGCCCTCCCCTCTCCGCGGCCATCGGGCGTCCCCAGAGGGCGGCGTGCCCGTCGACCGAACCTTCCGGCGCTGACGAGGATCGTGCATGCCCCGTTTGGCGATCACCGGCACTGAGCAGCGATACAACACGGTCGCGGCCGTCGAAGACGGCGGGCGGTGGCGCATGATCCTGCCTTTTCCGCAGGACTCGATCCGGGCCGCCGCCCTGGTCGGCGCTGCGGGACTGGTCTGCCTGTCCGATGACGGGGAACTCTGCCTGATCGACTGGCGGGCGGGCCGGGATCGCGTGCGGCGCCGCCTGCCGGGCGAGGGACCCTTCAATCACAAGCTGTTCGTCACCCGCGATGCCGACCGGATCGCGGTCTATCGGAGCCATGGACCGAAGAACGACGAGCAGTACTTCGACGACATCGTCGTCCTGCGGGCGTCGGATCTCGAGATCCTGCAGCACGGGCGCGGGCTCGTCTGGCATGCCGATGGCCCTGTCGGGTCCCTGTCGCCCGAGGAAGCCTATCCGCCGCGCCCGGACGGGCCGACCATCCTGACCATTCACGGCGACCTGTTCGAGGATCCCGGAGGGCGACTGGCCTTCATCGGCTTCCGGTGCGGGCCGGGCGGGTCGGCCTACGGGCTGTGTCGGCTCGAACGGGCCGGCGCGACGCTGCGCTACGACCCGCTGCCGGACGCGGTGAGGCCCTACTGGTTCAGCCCCAGCGGCCGCTACGCCGTCACGCCGCACTCCGTCCCGCGCGGGGGCCCACCGGAGGCAGCGGCCGATACGGGTGACGCCGGCCCTCCCCGCCTCGGACAGGCCGTCGAACTCTGGACGACCGGGCCCGTCGCCCGCGCGGCGACGCTCGTCGCGCGGCCCGGCTCCGAGCCTCCGCGCGCGATCACCGAGGTGGCCTGGGAGCCCGACGAGCGGGCGTTCTGGATCAAGTCGGGGTATTTCTGGGATCGGACCACGGACTTCCAGCGCATCGGCCTGGACGGCACGCGCTCGCCCGTCTTCTCCTTCGCGCGCTACGACGGCGCGAAGGCCGTCTCCGCCTTCGCCGACGTGGCGGATGCGGAGCGGGTCGAGATCCGCTTCTTCAGCGACTCCGTCTACATCCCGCGCGCTCGGTGCGCCGACGCGGCGCCCGCCCGGACGATCACCCCGGAGGAGGACGGCTATCGGCCCCGGCCGTCGGCAGGCCCGAGCGCGTCGGCGGTCCGGCGCTTCCTGGCGCGCTCGCAGCCGGTGGTCACCGTCGCGGCGTTCTCGGCCGCCGCCATCGCCGAAGCCCTGGACGCGCTCACCGGCCGGATCCGAGCGGATCTGGGGGGACTCCTGCGGGGCGACGTGCTCGCGTTGACCTTCGAGGTCGGCGGGCGGGCGATGACGGAATCGGCCTTCTTCGCGCGCATCGCCCGCGAGCGCGTTGCCGTGGTTCCGGCGCTGCGCGCACTCCTCATGACTTATCTCGCGGTCCAGCCGGGGGTGGTGGAGGCCAGGAAGCTGTATCGCCAGATCTGGGGGCCCGAGGACGATCAGGGTGCGCTGGCACCGGCCATGCAGGCGCTGATCCACCTCGATCCGACGGCCCACGACGTCTTCCGCGACTACCTCGCCCAGCGCGACGGGGAGCACGAGGTCTACTCCACCGACGTGATGATGAGGACCTACATCGCCGAGGCGGGCTGGCGCGACCGGGCCATGATCCGGTTCGGCGTCTATTTCGCGCTGATCCGGTACAGGGATGGCCTGATCACCCTGAGTGGCGGATTCCTGGAGGAGTACGGCGTCCTCGATGCCGCCGCGGGCCTGCTGGAGCCCGCCGACTTCGCCGCGCTCATCCTCGAGGAACTCGACGGGTTCGCGGCGCGCCCCGATCTCGACTGTCGCCTCGGGAGGGACGACCTCTACCGCGAGCTCCGCGCGAGCCTCGCGACCACCGCTTACGGGCGGACGGTCCTGACGGCGCTCGCGGCCCGATCCGCCGCGTCGTCCCGCCTCGCGTGAACGACCCGCGCGCATCGCGCGGCGGTCCAGCCTCCGCGGGGCTGCCGGCCGAACCGACCTGTCCCCACTGACGTCCGGGCCGACAACCGATACGGTGGCGGGCGATGTACAAGCTCCCGCCCGGCAGCCTCTACCGGCTCCGCACCCTCGCGCAGACCGGCGCCCGCTTCTATCAGGTCAGCGGCTACATGCGGCGCATGGAAGTCCTGGGACTGGTTCTCGCGACGGGTCGGACGGATCCGGACACGAAGACCGTCGAGTACCGCATCACCGAAGCCGGCCGAGCCGAACTCGAGGAGCGTCACGGTCCGGCCTGGCCCGGCTCGGCCGAGGACTGACGCGCGGCGACGGCGCGACCCGAGCGCGATGGCCGGTGTCGCAGCCGCCGCGCGGTGCGAGCGGTTCAGGGAGAGGCCGCCGGCAACGGGGCCGTGACCGGGGCCGTGCCGGCGGATCGTCGACGGCTATCGGCTGCTGCCACCGCTGCCGCCCTGCGGCGCCGGGCGCTCCGGCTGGTTGGCGTTGCCCGCGGCTGAGGAGCTGTTGGAACGCGTGTCGGCGGCTTGCCCGGTCGGCGACCCCGTCACCGCGCCCGGCGCGCCGGTCGCGCCCGATTGAGGCGTGACGACGCCCGAGGAGGTCGGCGGCGCGCCCGGCGCGGTGGCCGGCGCCTGCGCGTAGGCTGTCCCGGCGAGGACGGCCGCGAGCGGCGCAGCGGCCGAGAGAGTACGCAAGAGAGTACGGTGTTTCATCGGGACCTCAATCATGGATTGAAGTCTTCAACGCCGGATGCGGGAAGAAGGTTCAGGGCGGACGAGAGCCGCCTTCGCGGAACTCGGCCCTGAAACGGCCCCGTCCGGCGATGAGCCGGACGGGGCTCGCGGGTCGCCCCCGGATCAGGCGGCTCGGACGGTGGCCATGAAGCGCCCCACCTCGGCAGCGAGATGCTCGGATTGGCGCGACAGCTCGGAAGCCGCTCCCAGAACCTGGCTCGCCGCCGCGCCCGTCTCCTCGGCCGCGCCGGCCACCCCGGCGATGTTGCTGGTCACTTCGCCGGTGCCCATCGCGGCCTGGCTGACGTTCCGGACGATCTCCTGCGTCGCCGCGCCCTGCTGCTCCACGGCCGCGGCGATCGAGGTGGCCACGTGGCTGATCTCCTGGATCCGCACGGTGATCGACCCGATGGCCGATACGGCCTGACCGGTGGAGGCCTGAACCCGGGCGATCTGCCCGGTGATCTCCTCGGTGGCCTTGGCGGTCTGCTCGGCCAGAGCCTTCACCTCCGTTGCCACGACCGCGAAGCCGCGGCCGGCGGCACCCGCGCGGGCCGCCTCGATGGTGGCATTCAGGGCGAGCAGGTTGGTCTGTCCCGCGATGGTCGAGATCATGCCGACGACGTCGCCGATGCGCGCGACCGACGCGCTCAGTTCCTGCACCAGCGCGCCGGTCTGGTCGGCCTCGTTGACCGCCACCCGCGCCATGTCGGCGGAGCCGTCGACCTGCCGGCCGATCTCCTGAACCGAGGAGCCGAGTTCCTCGGCGGCGGCGGCGACCGTGTTGACGTTGCTGGCGGCCTCCTCGGCCGCGGCCGCCACGGTGGTCGACCGGCTGGCCGTCTCGGTGGCCGTCGCCGTCATCGTCTGCGCCGTGGCCTGGAGCTCGGTGGCCGAAGACGAGACCATGCCGATGATCCCGCCGACCGCGCGCTCGAAACCGTCGGCGAGTTCGACCATCGTCCGCTTGCGTTCGACGGCCGCCGCCGCGTCGGCAATGCGCCGGATCTCGGCCTGCTCGGCGGCCTTCTGGGCCACCATGGCCTTGATGCCCTCGACCGCCTTGCCGACGGCACCGATCTCGTCGCCGCGGGCGGCCTCCTCGATCTCGGCGTCGACCTCGCCCCTGGCCATCCGCTGCAGCACGCCGACGAGGCTGGCCAGCGGCCGGTTGATCCCGAACAGCACGATCCCGCCGAGGATCCCGAATGCGACGAGAAGGCCCGACGCGGCGATGACCGTGAGCGTCAGCTTGATCTGCTCGGCGACGGCGACGGCGTGGTCCCTGGAGGCTCTGAGCTCCCTGGCGTTCGTCTCGGTCCGCATCTGGACGCCTTCCAGCACTTTGGCCCGCGCGGGGCGGCCCTCGTCGACCGAGATCGTCCGGGCCCCTTCGGCATCGTTCTTCATGCCCAGGGCGATGGCGCGGTCGGCCGCCGCGAAATACGCGCCCATATCGACCTTGATGGCTTCGTTCGCCGAATGCCGAGCCGGGGTGTCCGCGAGGGCGATGAGGCGGTCGATCGCCTCGTAGGCGAGCGTCCGCTCGCGCTGGAAGTGCTGACGCTCGGCAGCCATCGTGGCCGCATCGGTCTGTATGATGATGTTCTTCTCGGAGATCGTCGCGTTGCTCATGGCCAGCGCCATCTGCAGCGCTGTGACGGCGCGAACGGCGGCCACGTCGACGATCTGCTGGGTGTTCTTCTCGAGCTCATCGATCGCCGACCGCGCGAAGAAGACGATGCCGACGGCGGTCGCGAGCAGTAGGGCGGCCGGTATCGCGATCTTGGTGCCCAATCGCAAATTGCGAAGCCGACCCATGACATCCCCTCCAGTGTTCAGGATCGCAGAGAGCTCCGCAGGCTGCTCAATGCGGATAGAGTTGAGCCAAGATGCGGGTGCAAAACTAAATACAGGTTAATGATCGCGGTCTTCTTGCCGAGGATATCCAATAGTGATTTGAGGTTGCGCGCTCGGTATCGGAGCGCGATCAATAAAAACCGCGCTCGTCCGGGATTAAAGTTCCGCGGCGTGCTTCACAACCACTGGATGAACTTTCGTCGAGCGCGTGACCGCAATCGCGGACACCTCCCGCGGCGGTGTTCCAACGTCACGACCGGGGCGCAGCGACGCTGCCGGAGGGTGACCATCCGGACGAACCGGAGAAGCATTGCCGGCGGGCCGGGCGGCTGGCTCGGACCGTTGGCGGACCGTCTGCCCGGATGCGGAGGCGAGGGAGCGCCACCCGCGACCCGATCACACGGTTCCGCCGGACGCTCCGACTCGCCGCGGCGGGTGATGCCGGGCCGCAGGTCCGCGCGATCGCGCGCCGTTCCCGACCTGTCGCGGAGCGGGAACGTCCCGTCCGCGCGTGGACCGTTCGCGAGGCACGCAGCTCACCCTCCTCCACGTAGCGGGGAGGCCTGGGCCGCGCCGCATCGGCCAGCGTCTGATAACCTTTCCTTATCAGACGTAGCGTCACGCTCAGGCGCGACCGAGGGAGAGAGCCATGACGCTGCCCGCCACGCTTGCCGCCCGCGCCCGCGCCTTCGCCGACGCGGCGCTCTCGGAGAATTCCCGTCGGGCCTACCGCGCCGACTGGCAGCACTACGCGCGCTGGTGCGGCGGCCACGATCTCGCGCCCCTCCCCGCGGGTCCCGAGCAGGTGGCGAGCTACCTCACCTCCATGGCCGAGACCCACAAGCGCGCGACGATCGAGCGTCGGCTCGTCACGATCGGTCAGGCGCACAAGCTCCAGGGGTTGCCGTGGGTCCCGGCCCATCCGGCCGTCCGGGCGGCGCTGCGCGGGATGTTCCGGCGCTACGGCAGGCCGAAGAAGCAGGCCGCCGCGCTCGGCGTGCCCGAAACGCTCCGGATCGTCGCCGCCTGCGAAGGGACGGTGGCCGCGCTCCGGGACCGCGCCCTGTTCCTGTTGAGCTTCGCCGGCGCGTTCCGGCGCTCCGAGGTCGCGCGGATCCGCCACGAAGATCTCGCGTTCCGGGACGGCGCCGTCGATGTCTTCCTGCCGCATTCGAAAGGTGATCAGGACGGCGAGGGCACGGTCGTGACCGTCCTGGCGGGCGGGAGCCCCGCGACCTGTCCGGTCGCCGCGCTCCGGCGCTGGCTGCAGGCGGCGCCGGCCGACGGCTACGTCTTCCGGGCCGTCCGAGCGGACGGCACCGTGATGGACGACGGGCTGCATCCGGACTCGGTGGGCCGCATCGTTCAGAAGCGCGCGGCGGAAGCCGGCCTCGTCGCCGGACCGCGCGAGCGGATCTCCGCCCACGGGTTCCGCGCGGGCTTCATCACCGAGGCGTACAGGCGCGGATCGCGCGACGAGGAGATCATGGCGCATTCCCGCCACCGGGATCTCAAGACGATGCGGGGCTACGTCCGCCGGGCCAAGCTCGCCGACGCGCATCCGGGCCGCAACCTCGGCCTCTAGCGCCGAGGCGGCGCTTCGGGCCTTCGGGAAGCCCGCGGTCGCCGCCGCGGCGGCCGTCGACCGTTTCACGGCAGGGAATGGTGAATTGCGACGACTCGCTGTTCCGGAGCGCGCCGCGTCCCTGCATCATGGTCGCGCCGTCGGGTTCGCGCGTCCGGGCCGCGGCCCGGTCGGGCCGATCGCCGTCCCGCACTGCGGTCGCGCCGTCCGACCCGGCGGTGACGATCCCGACGCATGCCGTCCCGCCAGGATGAGGCGCGCCATGATGCGACACACGCACGGAGACGAGATGACGGGGCGCGGACCGGCCCGCGCGACGCGGCGGCGTGTGCTCGCCGGCGGCGTGCTGGCGACGGGCGCGGCGGCGTCGGGCACCGTGCGGGCGGAGGTCCACCCCGCGCGGGCCGGAGAGGTCCGCCACGGCACGGTCCGGGCCGACGGCGTGGACGTCTTCTACCGGGAGGCCGGTCGCCCCGACGCCCCGGTCATCCTGCTGCTGCACGGCTTCGCCAACTCGTCCTTCTACTTCCGGCACCTCATGCCCAAGCTGGCCGATCGCTTCCGCCTGATCGCGCCGGACCTGCCCGCCTTCGGGTTCACGCATGTCCCGGAGGATCGCGCCTACGTCTACGACTTCGCGTCGCTGTCGCGCACGACGGAGGCGTTCGTCGGCGCGCTCGGCCTCGACCGCTACATCCTCTACACGTTCGATTACGGGGCGCCGGTCGGATGGGATCTGGCGCTCGCCCATCCCGACCGCGTCGCCGGCATCGTGTCCCAGAACGGCAACGCCTATCTCGACGGGCTCGGCGACGCGGCCTGGGCGCCGCTGCGGGCCTACTGGGCCGCGCCGAACGCGGCCGCCGTCGCGGCGATCCGCGCCCGCATGACCCTCGACGGCGTCAGGGCCGCCTACGTCCAGGGTGTGCCCGACCCGTCCCGCATCGAGCCCGAGGCCTACACGCTCGACGCGGCCATCCTGGCGCGGCCGGGCAATGCCGACCGGCAGGTCACGCTCAAGCTCGACTACAAGCGCAATCTCGAGCGTTACCCGCTGATCCAGGCCTTCTTCCGCGCGCGCCGCCCGAAGCTCCTCGCCGTCTGGGGGCGCAACGACGCGTTCTTCATCCCGCCCGGCGCCGAGGCGTTCCGGCGCGACATCCCGGAGGCGCGCGTCACCTTCCTCGACACCGGGCACTTCGCCCTGGAGACGGACGGCGACGCGATCGCGGAGGAGATCCGGCGCTTCTTCTGACCCTCTCCACCGGGCATGGCGCGGACCGGATCGGACCGCCGCATCCGACACTATCCCCGGCCTGATCGTGACCCTACGGTCGCGGACCTGGATCACGGAGATCGGGCGGGTCGCGCCCGTCGAAAGGGAGATCGCGGTGCCGCAACCCCAGTCAGCCTCGTCGGCCATGCTGTTCCACATGGTCTCCGGAGGGCCGCAGCCGGTCGCCCCCTTCAGCCACGCGGTCGAGGTCGACGGCTTCGTCTTCGTCACGGGTCAGATGCCCGACACGCCGGACGGGCCCGGCGTCCTGCCCGACGGGATCGAGGCGCAGACCCGCAACGTGATGGCCAATCTCGCGACGGTCCTGGCCGGCCTCGGCCTGGGCCTCGAGAACGTCGTCGTCGCGCGCGCGTTCCTGACCGAGTTCAAGCGCGACTACGCCGCCTTCAACGTCACCTACAGATCCTTCTTCCCGCCCGACCGGCTGCCGGCCCGCACCTGCGTGGGCACGACGGGGCTCGCCTACGACGCCCTGGTCGAGATCGACCTGATCGCCCACCGCGGCGGCGCGACGTCGCCGTCGTCGGACGCGCGATCGGGCTGAGCCGCATCCTCCGCGCCCGGGCCGATCGGACGCGTCCGCGCTCAGCCTCGCAGCTGGCCGCCGCCGCGCACGACCAGGCCCAGGCCGACACACGCCGCGGTCAGGCCGAACACGACGACGTAGAGATGGTCGACCTGCAGTCCGGCAGCCGGGTAGTAGGCCGACCTCATCCATTCCGCGACCTGCAGGGCCGGATTGAACTTGGCCCAGTAGTACAGCCGTTCCGGCAAGTAGCTCGGCAGGAAGAGGACGCCGCTGGACACGTAGAGGACGATGCTGAACAGGGCGTAGCCGATCAGCCATCCGGGGAAGAAGCCGATGATCGCGACGTTGATCGTGCCGATCCCGATCCCGAGCGCGATCGCGGCGAGATAGCCGCCCACCGCCGTCAGCGGGTCCGCCGGGACCGGGTCCGTGCCGAGCGCGACCAGGACACCGCTCACGACCAGCAGGGCCAGGAAGCCGGTGACGATCTCGACGAGCACGCGGGAGAACACCAGGTCGAACAGCCTGACCTGCGGGTAGTAGGTCAGCGGCCGGTTGACGATCACGGACTTCATGACTTCACGCGAGATGTACTGGAAGACGAGCACGGGCACGGCGCCCGTGGCGAAGAACAGGGCCCTGTCGTCGCCGAGCGGCGCGGGCAGCTTCTGAACCGTGTAGATCGTGATCAGCACGAAGACGTGCACGCACGGCCAGAGAACGACGACCCCGTAGCCCCACATCGACGCGCCGAAGCGGGTGCGCATGTCGCGCAGCATCAGCGCGTGCAGGACGTGGAGGTAGGCCTCGACCGCGTTCCTCCGCGGCTTCACGCTCGTTCGCGCGCCCATGGACCATGGCCTCTGCTGTCCGACGGCGGTCGGGAGGGGACGACGGTGCGGATGTCCGGAGGGGCCGGGGCGATGATCGAGGTCGGATCCGCCCGGCCGCGCTGCCGCCTAGGCGGCGCGGGCCCGCGACGCGTCCCGCAGGCGCGTCACCGTCAGCCAGGCCGCGGAGACGAGGAAGTAGAAGGCGCCGAACGCCGCGTAGGGCGCGACATCCACGATCCCGGGGACCGCGGCGCCGGCCGCCTGCCGGATGAAGAAGCCGCCGGCGAGCGCCGATTGCGCGCCGCTCAGGACCATGGCCCACTGGGCGCCGGCCCGCCAGCGGCGCGCGCCGGTGAGAAGCTGGAGCAGTCCCGAGAGGATGGCCCAGGCGCCGAACACCGCGAGCACCGCGTTCGGGCCCCGTCCGAGGGCGACCGCGACCGCGAGCGCGGTCGCCGCGCTGATCGCCGCGTTGAGGGCCTGGCTGGGACTGCCCGCGAGGCCGCCGTTGCGCCGGGTGTCGGCCAGGTTGGCGAGCGCGTCCCAGGCGGGATAGGCGACCAGGAGCGTCGCGGCGACCGCCGGCATGCCTCTCCCGAAGCCGAGCGCGGCGGCTACCCAGGCCGTGGCGACGCCGGCACGCACGAAGTAGTAGGCGGTGAGCCAGGGCAAAGCAGGACCGCGATCGCGCTGCGGGTCGGTTCTCATCGTCGGCTCCTTCGTGTACTGAGCGCGGCTCGACGGACCGGATTTATTCGTGAACAATGCAGATGGACATGATAGATGCCGATTTATAGCTTCGTAGATCCGGATGCGCCGAGCGAATACGGGCTTCGATGGGCCCACGTTTAGGATCGGGAGCCGGCGCCAGCCATGTCGGAAACGCTGGAAAACTTGACCGATCTTCCGGAGGGCGGGCCGCGCAGCGCCGCGTCCGGCGACCTGCTGTCCCACGTGCTCGCGCAGATCCGCCTCACCGGGGACCGCGTCGAGTCCCGGCCGGTCGCGCCGGGCGAGCGCCTGGATCTGGATGCCGGCGCCGGCCACGTCCTCGTGGTGATCGCGGGCGCCCTACGCCTCGAAGGCGATGGGGAGCCTCTCGCTCTCGGTGCCGGCGACCTGCTGTTCCTGCCCCACGGCCTCGGAACCGGGCGATTGGTCGCCGCCGAGGGCGCGGACGTCGTCGCCTGCCGGTTCTGGTTCGATCCCTACACGCTCCGCAGCATGATCGCGCTCCTGCCGAAGCAGATCTGCATCCGGCGCGAGGAGGGCGCCGGATGGCTCGACGGCCTCGTGCACTTCCTGCTGGTCGAGACGACCGACGCCGAACCCGGCGCGGCCCTGATGATCTCGCGCATCATCGACCTCGCGGTCATACGCACGCTGCGGACCTGGGTTCATCTCGGCCGGACGTCGGGGTGGCTGGCCGGCCTGGCCGATCCCCGCATCGCCCGCGCCCTCAAGGTCATGCACGAGAGGCCGCTGCAGCGCTGGAGCGTGGAGGCCCTGTCGGACGTCGCCGGCATGTCGCGGTCGAGCTTCTGCGAGCGGTTCAACGCGCTCGTCGGTCGCTCACCCCTGCGCTACCAGAACGAGTGGCGCCTGAACCTCGCGCGGGACATGCTCGCCGCGGGCGACGCCCGCGTCGGCGAGATCGGCCTGCGCGTCGGATACGAGTCGGAGGCGGCGTTCAGCCGGGCCTACAAGGCGCTGTTCGGCCACTCGCCCCGGGAGGCGACCGGTCGCGCCGCCGGGGCGCGGCCGGAAAGCTGAGTTCCGGCGCTCCGACGCCGTCCCGCCCGGAGTCGCGGTCTCAGCTTCCGCGGTAGGTCGCGTAGCTCCACGGCGTGATGAGCAGCGGGACGTGATACTTGGCGTCCGGGTCCGAGACGCAGAAGCGCACCGGCACGCGGTCGAGGAACGGCCGCTCGGCGCCGGCACCCGTCCCGGCGAAATACGCGCCGACGGCGAAGACGAGCTCGTAGGTCCCGGGCGTCAGGGCGTCGCCCGCGAGCAGGGGGGCGTCGGTCCGCCCGTCGCCGTTGGTCGTGGCCGACGCGACGGTCTCCCCGGTGCCGTCCCCGCTGCCGTCCCCGGCCAGGCGCCGGAGCTCGACGGTGACCCCGGCCGCCGGCTTGCCGGCGGCCGTGTCGAGGACGTGTGTCGAAAGATGGCCCATCGGCGTCCTCCCGGACGGAAAGGCCCGCGCCCGCGGCCCGAGGCGGGCGAAGGTCTGTCGGGCCGAAGGAGACGGTGGAGACGAGCACGGGGCGGGGGGCTCGGACAACCCGAAAAGCGTCCGGCATTTCCCGAATGATTTTGAAGGTCCTTGGCGCCGCGGCGGGTCGCTGCCGGCCGCGGTTCGGGGCACACCCGGGGTCGCGGCTCGGGCCGAACCACGAGCCGACATCGAGGCCGAACCCGGCCCCACGACAGATCGCGGAGGATCCGTCCCATGTATCCGATCCTGCACGAATGGGGCGGGTTCCTCATTCGATGGACCCACGTCGTCGCCGCGATCGCCTGGATCGGCGCGTCGTTCTACTTCATGCATCTCGACGCCAGCTTGCGCGCCATTCCGGCAATCCCGACCGGCAAGGGCGGCGAGGCCTGGGAGGTGCACGGCGGCGGCTTCTACCAGGTGCGCAAGTATCTCGTCGCGCCCGACCGGATGCCGGAGCATCTGATCTGGCACAAATGGCAATCCTACGCGACCTGGCTGTCGGGCTTCTCGCTGCTGTGCTGGGTCTATTACGGTCAGGCCGACCTCTACCTGATCGATCCGGCGGTCCGCGTGATCACGCCGATGACCGGGGCGGCCATCGGCCTCGGCGCCCTCGCCCTCGGCTGGCTGATCTATGACGGGCTCAACCGCTCGCCCCTGGCCAACCGGCCGCCGCTGCTCGCGACCGCCGTGTTCCTCACGGTCGTCGCCTTCGCGTACGGCTTCCAGCAGGTCTTCTCCGGCCGGGCCGCGATGCTGCACACGGGCGCGGTGATCGCGACCTGGATGACCGGCAACGTGTTCCTCGTCATCATGCCGAACCAGCGCAAGGCGATCGCCGAGCTGGTCGCGGGCCGGGTCCCGAACCCCGCCTGGGGCAAGCAGGCGAAGAACCGCTCGTCCCACAACAACTACCTGACGCTGCCGGTGCTGTTCTTCATGCTGTCCGGCCACTACCCGATGGCGTGGTCCTCGCCCTACAGCTGGACCATCGTCGGTCTCGTGGTGATCGCGGGCGGCGTCGTCCGCCACTACTTCAACGTGCGCAATGCCGGCGGGGGCGACCGCTGGTGGACCTGGGGCGTCGCGACGGCCTGCGTGGCGGTGGCGGTCGCGATCAGCGTCGCCTCGTCGCCGGGCGCCCGCGAGCAGATCGGCCTGTCGACCGCCGCCGAGGCGGCCCCGGCTCCGGCCCCGGCGATCAGCCTCGCGGCGGCCGGGGCGGGCGCGCTCGAGGGCCCCGCGGTCGACGACGCCGTGATGGCCGTGGTCGGGACGCGCTGCGCCATGTGCCACGCCGCCGAGCCCCTGTGGCCGGGCCTGACGAGCCCGCCCAAGGGCGTGCTCCTCGACAGCCCCGAGCACGTCGCGCGCTTCGCGCCGGCCATCCGCCTGCAGGCCGTCCTGACGCACGCGATGCCGCCGAACAACATCACCGACATGCAGCCCGAGGAGCGCGCGGCGCTCGCCCGCTGGCTCGCCGCGCGATAACCGTCGGACCCCGTCTATTCGCGCCAACGCAGGATCCCGCCCGTGACCGCACCGGATACAGACGGCCCCCCGCGCGACTTCGTCGGCTACGGCGCGGCGCCGCCCGACGCCCGCTGGCCCGGCGGCGCCCGCGTCGCCGTCCAGTTCGTGCTGAACTACGAGGAGGGCGGCGAGCGCTCCGTCCTCGACGGCGACCCCCACGCCGAGATCTTCCTCTCCGAGATCGCCGGGGCCACGCCCTTCCCCGCGCGGCACATGAGCATGGAGAGCCTCTACGAGTACGGCGCGCGCGCGGGCGTCTGGCGGATCCTGCGCCTGTTCCGCGAGCGCGGCGTGCCCCTCACGGTCTTCGGCGTCGCGAAGGCGCTCGCCCGCAATCCGGCCGCCGTCGAGGCCTTTCTCCGCGACGGCCACGAGATCGCCGGCCACGGCTGGCGCTGGCTGCCCTACCAGGACGTCCCGGAGGCGATCGAGCGGGAGCACCTCGCCCGCGCGGTCGAGACGATCCGGAGCCTGACCGGCGAGACGCCGCTCGGCTGGTACACCGGCCGCGACAGCCCGAACACCCGGCGGCTCGTGGTCGAGCAGGGCGGCTTCCTCTACGATTCGGACAGCTACGCCGACGACCTGCCCTACTGGGTCCGCGTCGCCGGCCGGGACCACCTCGTGGTGCCCTACACCCTCGACACCAACGACATGCGCTTCTCGATCCCCGGCGGCTTCCCGTCGGGCGAGCAGTTCTTCGCGCACCTGCGCGACGCCTTCGACTGCCTCTACGAGGAGGGGGCGGGCGCCCCGAAGATGCTGTCGATCGGGCTGCATTGCCGCCTCGTCGGGCGCCCGGCGCGCCTGCCGGCCCTCGCCCGGTTCCTCGACCACGTCCTGGCCCGTCCCGACGTCTGGGTGACCCGGCGGATCGACATCGCCCGGCACTGGGCGGCCCACCATCCTCCTGGCGCCCCGGCGGCGGGACCGACCCCGGAGAGGACAGGTCCGTGATCACCATCGCCGCGCTCAACGCGCTCGCGCGCGACGCCTTCGTGGACCTCCTCGCCGAGGTCTACGAGCACTCCCCCTGGGTCCCCGAGGCGGCCTTCGACCGCGGGCCCTTCGCGGGGCGCGCGGACCTGCACGCGGCGATGGAGGCGACGGTGGCCGGCGCCGACCGGGTCCGCCAGCTCGCCCTGCTGCGGGCGCATCCCGAACTCGCCGGGCGGGCCGCCCAGCGCGGCGAGCTCACCGCGCATTCCAGCCGCGAGCAGGCGGGAAGCGGATTGCTGGGCTGCCCCTCCCCCGCGGTGGCGCGGCTGCAGGACCTCAACCGGGCCTACGCCGAGCGCTTCGGCTTCCCGTTCATCATCGCGGTCCGGGGCCTCGACCGCGACGCGATCCTCGCCCGCCTGGAGCAGCGGCTCGGCAACCCGCCGGAGACCGAGCGGGCCGAGGCCCTGCGGCAGGTCGGACGGATCGCCGCCCTGCGCCTGGAGGCCCTCGTCGCGGACTGACGCGCGCCCGTCAGACCGCCCGGCCGCCGACCAGGGCGAGCTGCTCGCTCACGTGCTGGCGCAGGGCCTCGTGCGTCATGTCGACGAAGGTCTTGGTCCGGGCCGACAGCATCTTGCGGGACGGGTAGAGCAGGCCGAGCGTCACGCTGGTCGGCGGGGTGTGCTCCAGGACCGGGACGAGCCGGCCCTCGGCGAGGTGCGCCGCGACCTCGAACAGCGGCTTCAGGACGATGCCCTCGCCGGCCAGCGTCCAGGCGGTGAGCGTGTCGCCGTCGTCGGCGTCGATGTGCCCCGAGACCGGCAGGGTCACGGTCTCCTGGCCGTCGACCAGGGTCCAGCGGAACTGCTCGGCGCCGGGATAGCGCAGCAGCAGGCAATCGTGCTGCAGCAGGTCCGCCGGCTCGGCGGGCGCGGGGTGCTCGGCCAGGTAGGCCGGCGCCGCGCACAGGACCCGCTCGATCTCCGCGACCTTCCGCAGGGTGAAGGTGGAATCGCGCATCTGCGACAGGCGGATCGCGACGTCGACCGCCTCCTGCACGAGGTCGAGGAGGTGCTCCGACAGGCGCAGCCGGACATCGGTCTCGCCGTGGCGGTCGCGGAAGCGCGGCACGAGCGGCGCGACGACCCGGCGGCCGAGGCCGAGCGGCGCCGTCACCTTCAGCACCCCGCGCGGCACCGCGCCCGCGGTCTCGACGCTCTTCTCCGCCTGCTCGACCGCCGCGGTGATGTCGAGGCAGCGGTCGTAGAAGATCCGGCCGGCCTCCGTGAGGCTCATGCGCCGCGTCGTCCGGGTGAGCAGGAGGCAGCCGAGATGCTCCTCCAGGGTCTGGATCCGGTAGCTCACCACCGACGGTGACAGCCGCAGCGAGCGGCCGGCGGCCGAGAAGCTCCCCGTCTCCGCCGAGCGCAGGAAGATGCGGATGCTTTCCAGAGAGATCATGGGCGGGGATCGTCAGGAGCGTTTCGGACCTGTCAACGGACTGTCCCGACAATGTGAACTCGGCGTCCGACCCGATCATCCCCCGCGGCGTGACGCTTCGGTCGGTGCAGCCCGCTCCGTCATTGCGAGCGCAGCGAAGCAACCCAGGGCTGCAGGACATCGGGGAACGTGGTGCCGGCTGGATGGCTTCGCTCCGCTCGCAACGACGGCGGAACCGATCTGATCGACCGAAACGGCATCAGAAGACGTGGAACGCGACGCCGGCGAGGAAGCTCTTCTCCTCGGTGCCCTTGAAGGTCGCGGTCTCGACGTTCCCGAACTTGTTGTGCCAGTACTGGAACCCGACGAAGACATCGACCCGGTTGGGCCGATCGTAGACGAGCTTGCCGAGATCGAGCACGAGGTTGGTGCGCGACAGGACTTCGAGCCCGCGGGGCGGGTTGAAGGCGAAGGCGGCCGGGTTGCTCACGCCCCGCCCCTTCGGCAGCACGATGTTGTTGAAGCCGACGAGGCTGAGCGGCAGCCCCGTGAAGGTCAGGGGAAAGTTGTAGACCAGCTCGAATTCCGGGACCGTGTCGAAGCTCTGGTCGCGGTCCGGCTGGAGATTGAACCCGTTCCGGTTCCACTCCTTGTAGGCTTGCACGGAGAGGTTGAGAAAGCCCGCCGGCACGTCGAAGGCGAAGTTCAGGCCGCCGACGATGTCGCGCTTCTTCGAGCCGAAGGCGTCGTTCTGGGCGTTGGCGTCGAAGCCGAAGGCGAGGGACACCTCCTTGACGAGGCCGGGAACGGTGAAGGCCTTCGTGCCCGTGAGCGCGTTGAGGCTCAGCGTGCCGCGATACAGCCCGTAGGCTTCGGTGTTGCCGTAATCGGCGAAGAACGGGGCGGCGACGGAGCCCGGCGCGTTGGTGGTGCCGGCCGGGAACTGGGACCCGGACTTGAGGATGTCGAGGGAGAAGAAGTTCGTCCCGTAGGCCCAGGCATCGGCGTGGGAGATGTTCAGGATGTGCTTGGGCGCCGCGCGGGAGACGAAGCTGCCGTCGGGGCGCTGGATCTGGATTCCGGGCGAGACGGTAGGGAACTGGTAGCGGTAGCTGATCTGGGTGTCGGCGAAGAGGAAGAACGGGCCGTCCTCCACCACCGTCGTGGCCTCGGGCGCCACCGGCGCCGAGGAGGCCGTCCCGAGGTCCTGCGCCCCCGCCGCGCACGTCATCCCGAGCGGCAGCAGCGCGGCCGCGATCCGACAAGCCATGGTCATGTCCGCCCCCTCCTCCCGGCCGCCTTCAGTGCGAAGCGTCGGCCCGCAAACCCGCGCGCTGGCGCGCGACCTCGTCCGGCGTGACCGCCTGACCCTGCCCGCCCCACTCGGCCCGCATCCAGGTCGCGAGGTCGGCGAGCGCCGCGTCGTCGATCAGGGCGGCGAAGGGCGGCATGGCCTCCATCCGCTCGTTGCCCGGGAAGCGCTGCGCCGGGAGCCCGACGAGGATCGCCCGCAGGAGGCCGCCCGCGCCCGCGACCCGCATCGCGGCGTTCGTCCGCAGCGGCACGGAGACGTGGGGGATCCCCTCCCCCGCCCCGCCGTGGCAGCCGGCGCAGAGGCCGGCGTAGCTGGCCCGACCCCGGGCCGCGACCGCCGCGGGGATCGCCGCGGGGGGGACGGCGACCGGCGTCTCGGGCTCGGCCGGCAGGGCGTCGCGGTCGAACAGGTAGGCGGAGAGCGCCGTGAGGTCGGCCTCGTCCATGTGCTGCGTCGAGAAATGCACGACGTCGAACATCTGGTGCGTCGCGCCGCCCTGGGCCGAGAGGCCCGTGCGCATGAACCCGACGAGCCCGTGCGGGGTGAAGCCCATCCGCGCGAGGCCCGCGGGCGTGATGTCGGGCGCCTCGACGCCCTCGATCGTGGCGCCGCGATAGACGGCGTCCGGGCGCATGGCCTGGAGCGCGTTGCGCGGCGTGTGGCACTCGCCGCAATGGCCGAGGGCGTCGGCGACGTAGCGGCCCCGGTTCCACAGGGGGGAGCGGCCCGGATCGGGCGCGGCGACCGTGGCCGGCAGGCTCAGGAGGTTCCAGGCCGCCAGGGTCCAGCGCTGGTCGAACGGGAAGGCGAGGGTATTGGCCCTGTTCTCCACTGCGACCGGCGCGCGGGTCATCAGGTAGGCGTAGAGGGCGTCGACATCCTCCGGCGTCAGGCCGCGATACGACGTGTAGGGCATCGCCGGGTAGAGGTGGCGGCCGCCCGGCGCGATCCCGTCGCGCAGGGCCCGGTGGAAGTCGGCGCGGCTCCAGCCGCCGATGCCCTGCGGGCTCGGCGAGATGTTGGTGGCGTGGATCGTGCCGAAGGGCGTCTCCAGGGGCAGTCCCCCCGCCCAGGGGGGGCCGCCCCGGGCCGTGTGGCAGGCGAAGCAGTCGGCCGCGGCGGCGACCTTGGCGCCGCGGGGGGCGAGGCCGCGCACGGCCTCCGCGCTCAGCGGGGTCTCGACGTCGCGCGCGACGACGCTGCGCTCCAGGGCGCCGGAGGCGACGAGGCCGGCCGCCGAGACGGCCACCGCGAGGGCGGCGGCGAGCCCGGCGCCGACGCGCCGCGCGGGGGTGGTGAGGGACGGGATCCGCACGGCGCGCCTCAGGCGGTCACCAGACCGGGGGTCGCCAGCACGAGGTCGCGCACCGCCTGATGGTAGCGGACGTAGCCCGTGCAGCGGCAGATGTGGCGGTCGAGCGCCTCGGTGACGACCCGCTCGACCTCGTCGCGGCGGATCGGCTCGCGGCGCAGGCGCTCGATCAGCACGCTCGCCCCGGTGACGAAGCCCGGCGTGCAGTAGCCGCACTGGAAGGCGAATTTCTCGATGAAGGCCTGCTGGACCGGCGAGAGCACGACGGTGCCGTCCGGCGCGGTGCGGGCATGGCCCTCGACGGTGCGGATGCTCCGCCCCTCGAACCAGTGGGCGCCGGTGATGCAGGCGCGCATCTCCCGCGGGCCGGCCGCCTCCTCCAGCATCACCGTGCAGGCGTGGCAGATGCCCTGCCCGCAGCCCATGCGGCTGCCGGTGAGGCCCAGCCACTCGTGCAGGACGTCGAGCAGGCTCGTGCCCACGGGGACGGGGATCGGACCGACCGCCGCGCCGTTCACGCGGAGCGAGAGGTCCTTGATCTCGATGGCGGCGCTCATGCCAGTGCCTCGCGGATGCGCTCGGGCCGGATGGGGAGTTCGTGGAAGCGGTGGCCGATCGCGTGCGCGACGGCGTTGGCCAGCGCCGGGACGACGGCGATCATCACGACCTCGGCGATGCCCTTGGGCGGGTCGGTCTCGGAGAGCGGCGGCAGGATCTCCACCGTCTGGTTCCACGGGGCCACGTCGCGGGCGCGGGGAAGCTCGTAGCGGTTCCAGTTCCACGTGCCGTCGCCGGGGCCGTCCTCGTAGAGGGGCAGCACCTCCTTGAGGGCGTGGCCGATCCCCATGGCGAGGCCGCCCTGCACCTGGCCGGAGACCAGCTCGGGCACGATCTGGCGGCCGCACTCGAGGATCGAGTGGTGGGACAGGATCGTCACGTCGCCGCTGGCGGTGTCGACCGCGACCTCCGCCAGGGTGGCCATCGGCGCGTAGTAGGTCGTGCCGACATTGTTGCGCTGGGTCGGAGGGTAGAAGACCGCCGCCCGGGGCACGAAGTGCCAGCCCGCATCCGCCATCAGGGCGCGGCGCTCGGGCGGGGCCCCGGCGCCGTAGCGCACCGCCAGGGCGTCGATCGGCAGGCGCGTCCGGCCCGTTGCGGGCAGGTCGAACTCGGCCTCGGCCCATTGCCAGCGGTTGAAGGTGTGGAGGGTCACGCCCACCGGCAGCCCGAGCCGGTGCGCCTCGGCGGCCACCGCCTCCAGGGACAGCGGCGGCAGGCCGCCGCCCAGCACCCGGCCGTCCACCAGCCGCAGCTCGTCGCGGGCGACCACGTGGTAGGAGGCCAGCGCCCCGCCGCCGCCGCCCCGCGCCCAGAGCGCGCGGGCGGCGGGCCAGACGGCGTGGTCGACGAGGAACCGCGCGGCCGTCCGGGTGGCGTGGCCGAGGTAGTAGGCGGAGTTGGTCGCGCTCATCGGCGAGGTGAAGCGCGGCGTCCAGCGGGGGTTCTGCGCCCGGCGGTCCTCCTCTTCCTGGGGCGTCGTGTAGGGCTGGTCGGAGGTCTCCAGCGGCATCTCGGGCCAGCGCACCACGCCGAACGCGGTCTCCGAAGGCACCCGGCCGAGGATCTCGGCCACCATGACCGCCTGCGAGGTGGTGACGCCCGGGCCCATCTCGTGGGCGACGTGGCGCAGGCTCAGGCGGCCCCGCGGGTCGAGCTCCAGCGACGCGACCGCCGCCTCGGCGCCCGTGCCGTAATCCTTGTGCACCTGCGCGAAGCCGACGCCGTAGCGGTGGCCGGGATGGGCGGCCTCGTAGGTGGCCTTGCGCGCCGCCCGGTCCCGCCAGAGCGGGTGCGCGGCGGCCTTCGTCAGGATCTCCGCGTTGCGCAGCGCCCCGGCCGGGACCGCGCCCTGGCTGTTGCGCTGGCCCGAGCGGAGCACGTTGCGCAGGCGCAGGTCGATCGCGTCGATGTCCAGGAGCGCCGCCGCCTCGTCGACCATCATCTCGGTGGCCGACATGGTCTGGAGCGTGCCGAAGCCCCGGGTCGATCCGGCCTCCACGGCCCGCGAGGCCAGGGCGATCGCCTGGAAGTCGCTCTTCGGCAGGTAGTAGATCGACTGCGCCGCGGTGGCGCCGACGAAGGAGACCGCGACGGAGTAGTTGGGGCGCCCGCCGCCGTCGCAGGCGAAGCGCCCGGTCATGGCCCGGAACCGGCCGCTGGCCCGGTCCACCAGCAGGACGTTGTCCATGCGGAAGGCGTGGCGCTTCAGCCCGTTCTGGAACTGCTCGAACCGGTCGTTGGCGAGGCGCACCGGCCGGCCGCCCGCGTAGAGCGCGGCCACGACGCAGAGGAACGGGAAGATGTGGTGGTCCTTCGTCCCGTACCCGACCGTGTAGCCGACCTTGAGATCGACCTCCCTGAGCGGGAACCGGGATTTCGAGACCAGCGCGGCGGCGGCCTCGGCCACGTCGTAGGGCGACTGCGTCGCCATCATCAGGCGCAGCGTGCCGGTATCCGGATCGTACCAGACGTTGCCGTTGTCGGCCTCCATGGCCGAGGCGTCCGTCGACTGCGACCGGTAGGTCCGCCGCATCACCAGGGCGTCCGCGCCGGCGCCGTCGATCTCGGCGGCGATGGCGGCCGCCGCCGCCATGCCCCGGGCGAAGGGGCCGTCGTCGCCGGCCTTCGGCCAGGCGGGCTCGTCGCCGGAGAAGCCGGCGAAGATCGGGGACTGCGCGAACGGCGAGAACCGGTCGGGCGCGTCCGGCGCGTCGCCCTCGATCCGCACCCAGCGCGAGGCGCCGTAATGGGCCGGCGGCCTGGGACCGGTCTCGGCGCCGTACTGCACGACGTCGTCGGCGAAGCGCAGGGCGCGCTTGGCCGCGGCGAAGCGCGGGAAGTCGGCGTAGATCAGGATCGCCACCGGCTGCCCGAGCAGGCGCGGCGTCTCGCCCTGCGGCACGAGGAACCAGTCGCCGAAGAAGTCGGCGTGCGGGACCGAGACCCCGTCCGCCACCAGGTCCTCGTGCCGGACGATCCGGTCCGGCCGCAGGGCGGCCGGGAGCCGCGACAGGTCGAGGCCGGTGAAGCGGCGGTCGGCGCGGGTCGCCGCGACGAGGAAGGCGTGGGCTTGGCCGTCGGGCCAGCCGGCGAGGTCGCGGGCCCGGTAGTCGCGGGAGAAGGTCTTGGCGCCCGTGACCTTGGCGACGGCGTCGAGGCGGTAGCGGGGCCGGCCCGGCGCGGCCCACGGGGAGCCGGCGGACAGGCCGGTCTCGGCGAGCTGCGCCCGGGCCGGGGGCGCCAGGAAGGAGACCTTCACGGCGACGCCCGCCGCCGCGCCGGCCTTCAGGAAGTGGCGCCGCGAGAGCGCCTTGATGGTCTCGGCCGACATGGCTTCTCCCCTCAGGCCCGGTCCAGGACGGCCGCGTGCGGGAAGGCGGGCTCCGCGTCGGCGACGCGGTGCCCGGCCCCGGCACCGAGACGGTCCGAGTTCAGCAGCAGGTTGAGGACGATCGCCCCGATGGCGCCGAGGGTGATCCCGCTGTGCAGGATCGGCCCGGCCCAGTCCGGCGCCGTGGCGGCGAAGAGCTTCGGCGCCGCCATCGGGATCAGGCTCAGGCCGATGCTGACCGCGACGACGATCTGGTTCCGGCGATCCCCGAGATCGGCGCCGCCCACGATCTTGAGCCCCGCCGCCGCGACCATGCCGAAGATCACGATGCCGGCGCCGCCGAGCACGGCCGGCGGGATCGACGCCACCGCGAAGGCGACCTTGGGCAGGAGGCTGACGCCCAGGATGATGAAGCCCGCCGCGACCGTGACGTAGCGGCTGCGCACCCGCGTCATGTTCACGAGGCCGACGTTCTGGGAGAACGAGGTGTGCGGGAAGGTGTTGAGGCAGCCCGCGATCAGCGTCGAGAGCGAGTCCGCCATCCGGCCGCGGGTCAGGGTCCGCTTGTCCACCGGGCGCCCGACGATGTCGCCCACCGCCAGGAACATGCCGGTCGACTCGACCAGCGTGACCATCATGACGATGCACATCGCCGCCACGGCCGTCAGGTGGAAGGTCGGCCAGCCGAAGTGGAACGGCGTGACGAGGGCGATGAGCGGGCGCTCGGCCAGCCCGTCGAGGCGGAACAGGCCGAGCGGCCAGGCGAGGCACAGGCCCGCGACGAGGCCGATCAGCACGGCGACGTTGGCGACGAAGCCGGTGGCGAAGCGGCTGACCACCAGGATCACCGCCAGCACGAAGGCCGCGACGCCGAGATGGACCGGGGCGCCGAAATCGGCAGCCCCGAAGCCGCCGCCCGCCCAGTTGATCCCGACCGGCAGCAGCGTGACGCCGATGATCAGGATGACCGTGCCGGTGACCAGCGGCGGGAAGAAGCTCGCGAGCCTGGAGAAGAACGGCCGGAGCAGCAGGCCGAACACACCCGCCCCGATGGTCGCGCCGAAGATGCCCGGCAGGCCGATCGTCGGATCCTGCGCCATCGCCACCATCGGGCCGACCGCCGCGAAGCTGACGCCCATGATGACCGGCAGGCGGATGCCGAAGACCCCCAGGCCGAGGGACTGGATCAGGATCGCGATGCCCGTCACCAGCAGGTCGCAGTTGATCAGGTAGGCGACCGTCTCGGTCGGTAGATTCATCGCCGCGCCGAGGATGAGCGGCGGCGCGACAGCCCCCGCGCTCATCACGAGCACGTGCTGCATGCCGTAGGCGAGGAGCTTGGGAAGGGGCGGGATCGCGTCGACCGCGTCCACCTCGCGCGTTGTCCTGTCGTGAGACGTCATGGGCGTGTCCTCCGCCAGCCGGGACCTGTCGAGGCGTCGTCCCGTGATGGTGTCGTCGGGGACCCGGCAGCGGTGGCCGGACCTCTTCCGGGTCCGGGCCGCCAGGAGCGGGTGTGGGGCCAGTCGCAGGGCGGGCCGTGGCGGCACGCCCGGGGGCGGGGGAGCGGGCTCTCGGCGGCCGCTCCGGGGTCATGCGCTGCCGACTTGGCTGGCTCTCAAACCTTGCATGGCTGGCCGCGAATGCCATGCCGGGATTTCGGAAGCAGTTTGCGAAAAATCGCCAAGGTGGCCGGTGGCGGCTGCCGTATGCTGCGGCCCGCTGACGGCCCCGAGACGGTGCGCCCGGCACGGCGTTCCTGCTGCCAGAGGGCGGCATCTGGCCGTGGGGAGGCGTCGCGGCCCGTCCGGCGCGGCCTCCAGGGCGTACCCGGAGAGACGCGATGACCTCCCTGCTGCTGACGAACGCCGACATCCTGGTGACGATGGACGCGCAGCGCCGGGAGATTCCCGGCGGCGCGGTCTACGTGGAGGACAACCGCATCGTCGCCGTCGGCCCCGCCGCCGAGGTGCCGCAGCGGGCCGACACCGTCCTCGACATGCGCGGCCACGCGGTGATGCCGGGCCTCGTGAACACCCACCACCACATGTACCAGACGCTCACCCGCGCGGTGCCGGCCGCGCAGGACGCCGAGCTGTTCGGCTGGCTGAAGGCGCTCTACCCGATCTGGGCCCGGCTCACGCCCGAGATGGTCCGCGTCTCGACGCAGACCGCGATGGCGGAGCTGATCCTCTCGGGCTGCACCACGTCGAGCGACCACCTCTACATCTACCCGAACGGTTGCCGGCTCGACGATTCCATCGAGGGTGCCGAGGAGATCGGCATGCGCTTCCACGCCGCCCGCGGCGCGATGAGCGTCGGGGAGAGCGCGGGCGGACTCCCGCCGGACTCGGTCGTCGAGGACGAGACGGCGATCCTCGAAGACACGCGCCGTCTGATCGAGGCCTGGCACGATCCGGAGCGCTTCGCCATGCGCCGGATCGTGGTGGCGCCCTGCTCACCGTTCTCGGTGAGCCGCGGCCTGATGCGCGATGCCGCCGAGCTGGCCCGGCACTACGGCGTCTCGCTCCACACCCACCTCGCGGAGAACGACGACGACGTCCGCTACAGCCTGGAAAAATTCGGGATGACGCCGGCGGAGTACGCCGCCGACCTGGGCTGGACGGGCCCCGACGTGTGGCACGCCCACTGCGTCAAGCTCGACCGCGCCGGCATCGCGCTGTTCGGCCGGACCGGGACCGGGGTGGCGCACTGCCCCTGCTCCAACATGCGCCTCGCCTCGGGCATCGCGCCCGTCCGGCAGATGCGGTGCGCGGGCGTGCCGGTCGGGCTCGGCGTCGACGGCTCGGCCTCCAACGACGGGTCGCACATGCTGGGCGAGGCGCGGCAGGCCATGCTGCTCGCCCGCGTCGGCTTCGGGCCGGCGGCCATGAATGCGCGGGAGGCGCTGGAGATCGCGACGCTGGGCGGCGCGAAGGTGCTGAACCGGGACGATATCGGCGCGCTGGCCCCCGGCATGGCGGCCGACATCGTCGCCTTCGACCTGCGCGGCCTCGGCATGGCGGGGGCGCTGCACGACCCCGTCGCCGCCCTCACCTTCTGCGCGCCGCAGACGGTGGCCTGGAGCGTCATCAACGGGCGGATCGTGGTCCGCGAGGGCCGCCTGACGACCCTCGACACCGGGGCGCTGACCGCCCGCCACAACGCCCTCGCGGCGGCCCTGGTGCGCGGCGAGGCGTAGGCCGCCCTACTCATCCTCCGCGGAGGGGCTCGCGGATCCAGACATCGGGTTCGGCGACGCTGCTCCAGGATCGGGCGCGCGTCCCGATCAGCGTCGATGTCCTCTGGAGATTTGAGAAGATCCTGGCACGCAGAGATGGAGCCGGGTTAATGACCCCTTGTAATTTCTTCGATTGATAACTCATGTGCGACCGTCTTTCCGAGCGGAGCGAAGCAACCCAGAGCAGCGCAGCGCCTGTAAAGGTCGCGCGACCCTGGGTCACTTCGCTTTGCTCGTGATGACGGCGAGGAATGCGTCGACCGCAGCATTCGGACGAAAGATGTATTACCTTCGGGTCGAGACCGTCAGAAATCCACCTCCGTCGCCAGCCCCTTGGCCACCGCGCGGTCGACGGCCACCGCGGCGACCGCGAGGTCCTGCAGCCCGACCCCGGTGCCGTCGAACAGGGTGATCTCGGACTCCGAGACGCGGCCGGGGTGATCGCCGTTGATCACCGCCCCGATCTCCACGATGGCATCCGCGGCGAGGAGCCCCCGCGCGACGGCGTGCTGCGCCTCGCCGATGCTGACCGACTGCGCGACCTCGTCGGTGAAGACCGTCGCGCCCGCGAGCAGTTCGGCCTCCACCTCCTGCTTGCCGCGCGTGTCCGTCCCCATGCAGGCGAGGTGCGTGCCCGGCCGGACCTGCGCGGCCTTCAGGATCGGCGCGAACGAGGACGTGATCGTCACGACGACATCGGCCTCGGACCCGAGCCGGTCGAGGTCGACCGCCTCGAACGGCACGCCGTGCTCCCGCGCCACCGCCTCCATCCGGCCGAACATGCCGGGATGCAGGTTCCACGCGAGGACCCGATCGAACGGCCGCTGCGCCAGCGCGGCGCGCAGCTGGAACGCCGACTGGTGGCCCGCGCCGATCATGCCCAGCACCCGCGCATCTTTGCGGGCAAGGTGCCGGACGGAGATGGCGCAGGCCGCGGCCGTGCGCAGCGCGGTGAGGAGGTTCCCCCCGACGACGGCTCGGCAGCGGCCGGTATCGGCGTCGAACAGGAACACCGTCGACTGGTGGTTGGTCAGGCCCTTCGCGGCGTTGCCGGGCCAGAAGCCGCCGGCCTTGAGGCCGAGCGCGAGGCTGTCCCGGTCGAAGCCCGACTTGAAGCCGTAGAGCGCGTCGGCGTGGCCGATGGCTTCCCGGACGACCGGGAAGTTGCCGGCTCGCCGCCGCGCCATGGAGGCGAAGACCTGTTCGACGGCGGTAAAGCACTCCGCCTCGGTCAACAGCCCGTCGATCGCGTGCTCGGGAACGATGATCATCGCGGATGTGTCCTCAATTCGTGAGCCGGCATGTCGCCCTCGTCATCGCGAGCGTCGCGAAGCGACCCAGGGCAGCGGGCCCCGTCGAGGCGCGTCCCCGGATCGCTGCGCCGCGCTCGCGATGACGGACGGTGTGCAGGGTGCGTCAGTAGGCCTTGCCGCGGGCCGAGACCGGCCAGAGCGTCTCGACCCGGCCGTCGCGGACGCCGACATACCAGTCGTGGACGTTGCAGGTCGGATCGCAGTGGCCGGGGACGAGGCGCAGACGGTCGTTAACCTTCAGCCGGCCCTCGGGATCCTCGATCACCCCGTGCTCGTCCGAGCACTTGATGTATTTCACGTCGTCGCGGCCGAAGACGAAGGGCAGGCCGGAATCGACCGACTGCACCTTCAGGCCCGCGTCGCAGATCGCCTTGTCGGCCTTGGCGTGGCTCATCACGCTGGTGAGGATGAACAGGGCGTTCTTCCACTCGCCCGCATCGATGCGGTTGCCGTCCCGGTCGCGGATACGCCCGTAATCGGCATCCATGAACGCGTAGCTACCGCATTGCAGCTCGTTGTAGACGCCGGATCCGGCCTCGAAATAGTAGCTGCCGGTGCCGCCGCCGCTGACGAGTTCCGGCTCGAGGCCCTCCCGGTTCAGCGCCGCGACGGCGTCGCGCACCTGGGCGATGGCGGCGTCGAGCTTGGCCCGCCGCTCCTCGTAGCCGTCGATGTGCTGCATGGCGCCCTGGTAGGCCTGGAGGCCCGCGAAGCGCAGGTTCGGCGCGGCCGCGACGGCCTCGGCGATCGCCACCACCTCGGGGGTCGTCCGCACGCCGCAGCGGCCGGCGCCGCAATCGATCTCGACGAAGCAGTCGAGCTGCGTGCCGTGCCGCTGCGCCGCCGCCGAGAGGTCGGCGACGTTCGCCACGTCGTCGAGGCAGACGATGATGCGGGCGCCGTGCAGCGGCAGCCGCGCCAGCCGGTCGATCTTGCCCGGGTCGCGCACCTGGTTCGAGACCAGGATATCCTTGATGCCCGCGCGGGCGAAGACTTCCGCCTCCGAGACCTTCTGGCAGCAGACCCCGCAGGCGCCGCCGAGGCTCTGCTGAAGCTTCAGGATGTCGACGGACTTGTGCATCTTGCCGTGGGCGCGGTGGCGCATCCCGTGCGCCTTGGCGTAGTCGCCCATCTTGCGGATGTTGCCTTCCAGCGCGTCGAGATCGACGATCAGGCAGGGCGTCTGGATCTCGTCCTCGCGCATACCGGGCAGCGCGGGGACGTCGAAGCCGACTTCGAGATCGGCGGATCGGGCGTTCATGTGCATCGTGGGCCTCCCGTTATTGCCAGGGCAGCGCGTCGAGATCGACGTTCCCGCCCGTGATGATCACGCCCACCCGCTTGTTCGCGAAGACGGGGCGGTTCTTCAGCACTGCCGCCAGGGCGACGGCGCTGGACGGCTCCATGACGATCTTCAGCCGCTTCCAGATCAGCTGCATCGCCGCGACGATCTCGGCCTCGGAGACCGTGAGGATATCCGCGACGTGGTGGCGGACGAAGTGCCAGGTGAGGTCCTTCAGCGGCACCTTGAGCCCGTCCGCGACCGTCACCGGCGCGTCGTCGGCGATGATCCGCCCGGCCTTCAGGCTGCGATGGGCGTCGTCGGCCTGCTCGGGCTCCGCCGCGTAGACGGCGATGTGCGGGGCGAGCCCGGCCAGCGTCAGGCAGGTGCCCGACACCATGCCGCCGCCGCCGATCGGGGCAATCACCGCGTCGAGATCCGGGACCTGCGCGATCAGCTCGCGGGCGCAGGTCGCCTGCCCGGCGATGACGCGGGGATCGTTGTAGGGATGCACGAACTCCGCGCCGGTCTCGGCGACGACCTCGGCGAACACGGCCTCGCGCGATGAGGTGGACGGCTCGCACTCCACCACCCGGCCGCCGTAGCCGCGCACGGCGTCCTTCTTCGCCTGGGGCGCGGTGCGCGGCATCACCACCGTGCAGGGGATGCCGCGCCGGCCCGCCGCGTAGGACAGGCAGGTGCCGTGGTTGCCCGACGAGTGGGTCGCCACGCCCCGGGCAGCCTGCGCGTCGGTGAGGCTGAAGACGGCGTTCGAGGCGCCCCGCGCCTTGAAGGCGCCGGCCTTCTGCAGGTTCTCGCACTTGAAGAACAGCTGCGCGCCGGCCGCTTCGTCGATGATCCGCGAGGTCAGGACCGGCGTCTCGTGGATGTAGGGCCGGATGCGCTCGTGGGCGGCCAGGACGTCGTCGAGGGTGGGCGTGATCAGGGCGCTTTCCATGGCGCGCCCCCTCAGGCGGCGGCGCGCAGGGCGGCGGCCGGGGCGCGGCGGTACACCGCCTGCGCGGCCGCGACCCCCGATCCCAGCGCGATGCGCAGGCCGAGATCGGCCATCGCCATCTCGGCGGCGGCGATCCCCGACAGCGCCATCACATCCGTGAGGCTGCCGAGGTGGCCGATGCGGAAGACCTTCCCGGCGACCTCGCCGAGGCCCACCCCGAAGGCGACGTCGTAGTGGCGCGCCGCGTGGGTGACGATCCGCGTGGCGTCGAAGCCCTCCGGGGTGCGGATCGCGCTCACCGTGTCCGAGTAGAGGTCCGGGCGCGCGGCGCAGAGTTCCAGGCCCCAGGCGGCGACGGCGGCGCGGATCCCGTCCGCGATGCGGCGGTGCCGGGCGAAGACGGTCTCGAGCCCCTCGGCCAGGAGCAGCTCCGTCGACAGCTTCAGGCCGTTCAGGAGCCCGACCGCCGGCGTGTAGGGATAGGCGCCATTGGGGTAGCCCTTCGCCATGTCGCGGATGTCGAAATAGGTCCGCGGCAGCGTCGCCGTCGCCGTGGCGGCCATGGCCTTGGGCGAGAACGCCACGATGGCGAGGCCCGCGGGCAGCATGAAGCCCTTCTGCGAGCCCGTCACGGCGACATCGACGCCCCACTCGTCCATGCGGAAATCCATGGACGCGATCGAACTGACGCCGTCGACCAGCAGCAGAGCCGGGTGGTTGCTGGCATCCAGCGCGCGGCGCACGGCGGCGACGTCCGAGCGGACGCCGGTCGCCGTCTCGTTGTGCGTGACGAGCACGGCCCGGATGCGGTGCGCCTTGTCGGCCGCGAGGGCCTCGGCGAAGCGATCTGCCGGAAGCCCCTCGCCCCACGGGGCTTCGATCATCCGGACATCAAGGCCGTGGCGGCGCGTCATGTCGATCCAGCGGTGGCTGAACATGCCGTGGCGCGCCGCCAGCACCGTGTCGCCGGCGCTGAGCGTGTTGGAGAGCGCGGTCTCCCAGCCGCCCGTCGCCGTCGACGGGAAGATGAACACCTCGGCGTCCTCGCTCTTCAGGACCTTCTTCACGCCGGCGAGCGCCGGATGAAGGATCTGCGCGAACAGCGGCGACCGGTGATCCAGCGTCGGCATGTCGGCCGCGCGGCGAAGCACTTCCGGCATATTGGTCGGGCCGGGAATGAAGACGGGATTCTGTGCGAACATCGGCGGCGCTCTCCTCCAATACGGGAACGATAGCACCGCCGACACCGTATTGATATTTTCTTGAAAAACTTTTTCATCGACGAGTGAAGCGCAAAAAGACACGCTGTGGCAACGTCTTACCTTTTTCCGTTGTGAGAAAAATTTTTCCATCCTAGGAATCGCGTGGGATCGGCGAAGGCGAGGACGCCATGGATTCGGGAAACCGGCGGCGCGGGCGGCCGAAGGGGTTCGGAGGCGCCAAGCCGGCGGCGACCATCCAGGCGCTTGACCGCGCCCTCGATGTCCTCGACGTCCTGGCGGGCGGCGACGGGCTGACGCTCTCGGAACTAGCCGGCAGGCTCGAGCAATCCGTGGCGACCATGCACCGGGTCCTCGCGACGCTCGAGCGCCGCGGCCTCGTCGAGATCAGCGCCGACAAGCAGGAGTGGCACGTCGGTGCGGAGGCCTACCGGCTCGGATCGGCGTTCCTGCGCCGCCACAACGTCGTCGAGCGGAGCCGGTCGATGATGTGGACGCTGATGCAGGAGACGGGCGAGACCTCCAATCTCGGCGTCGAGAAGGAAGGCAACGTCCTGTTCGTCAGCCAGGTGGAGACCCACGAGACGATCCGCGCCTTCTTCCCGCCGGGCTCCCTGTCGCCGCTGCACGCGTCGGGCATCGGGAAGGCTCTGCTGAGCACCTACGCGCCGGCCCGGACCGAGCGCCTGTTCCGGGGAAAGACCTTCGCGCGGTTCACCGACAAGACCATCGGCTCACTGGACCAGCTGCGCGACGACGTCGAGGCGACCCGCCGCCGGGGCTACGCGATCGACGACGAGGAGCGGAGCATCGGGATGCGCTGCGTCGCCGCCCCGATCCTCAACGTCCACGGCGAGGCTATCGCGGGGATCTCGGTGTCGGGGCCGACGCACCGGCTGTCCGACGAGAAGCTGCGCGCGATCGGCGAGCGGGTGCGGAGAGGCGCCGCCGCGGTCTCGCGCGCCCTCGGCGCGCCCGCCGCGACGATGACCGCGACGCCCGACGCGCCGGGCGAGCCTGACCAGGACTGACCAGCGGTGCGGCGAGGCGCGCCCTAGCGCCCGGGATGCGGGCGGCGCGGATCGACGGTGCCGACCGCCGACGGGGGCCTGCCGTCGCCGTCGAGGATACCGGCGCGCCCGTCCGGCGCCGTCCGCGGATCCGCGAGCGTCGCGCGGCCCTGGAGGCCGCCGGGGGCGGTGACGGCCGGGATGCCGGCGGGGGCGGTGAAGCTCTGCGCCAGGGCGGGCCCGGACAGGCCGATCCCGATCACGGCGCCGATCAGAAGACGAGAGGTCATGGCGGAGGTCCAGCTCAGGTCTGTCGCCGGGATCATCCCGGCCGCGTTACGCCTCGATGTGGGATCCGCGACCCCGGGGTCCAACACGCGGGACGAGCCCCCCGTGCGCCCGCGCACTGCGCCGCGTGCCGCGCCGCCCGGGCGGTGCCGCCCCGCGGCCCGCGTCCGCCCCGCAGGGCTCCGTGACCGTGGCGGGCGAAAGTCCGGAACGGAGAAGCCGAGCTTCGAGTTGAGGGGCCGCTGAATCAGGGGCCATCCGTGAGACCGTCTCTCCTCGCCACGCTCGGGCTGCTGCTCGTCGCCTACCCGCACGCGTCCGGGGCGCAGGGCGTTCCGGACTCGCGAGGCGTCCAGAGCGTCCAAGACGTGCAGGATGTCCGGGACCTGCCGGCCGCGACCGTCGAGCCGGGCGAGCCTCGCCCGGGACCGCCCCCGCCGCTCCCGGACATCTCGGACCCGAACGGCCGGGCCGGCGAGGCCCTGAACGAGCCCGGCGAGCGCTCCGGCATCCCGAAGGCCCTGCGCTCCTCCGGATCGAAGGCGGGCGGGCCGGCCAACGACCTCAACCCGAGCGGGCAGGCAGAGGCGCCGGCACCGCCGAAGGGCGACCTGGGCCGGGTCATCGCCGGCAAGGAGCTGTTCCACGGCAATTACTGCGGCACGGGTCAGCGCGGCGAGGGGCTGCCGCCGACCGACGCCCTCGATGCCGCGTGCATGCGCCACGACGCCTGCTACGACGCGGCGGGCTACCGTTCGTGCGCCTGCGACGCGACGCTGAGGCGCGAGGCTTCCACCGTGTCGGACAGCCCGGACGCGGCGCTGGAGGTGCGGCGCCGGGCGCTGAGCGTGATCGAGGCTACCGCCGCGATGGCGTGCCGCGCGCCCTGAGCGCCCGCCGCGATGCGGGAATCTCGCCCCGGTGACGCCACCATGGACTTGCATCCCGGCGCATGCCTGCTTTGACGGGCCGCAGTCGAAGTCCGGTCTCGCCCCTTGTCCCACCGCACCGCATCGCAGGCTCCTGTCGCGCCCGCCGCCCGCCGCGGGGCGGGCGCGGCGCGCTGGATCCCGCCCGCGATCCTGGCCGCCGGCCTCCTCGCGACCGGGCTGAGCACGGCCCTCACCTGGCAGGCGGCGGCGCTGCGCGACCGCCTGACCTTCGAGCACGCCACCGAGATCGAGCTGCGCACGGTCGAGGACCAGTTCCGCACCTACACGGCGCTCCTGCGCGGCGCCGCCGGCCTGTTCGCAGCCGACGGCGACACCGTCACGCTGGCCCAGTTCCGGGCCTACGTGCAGCGGATCGAGTTCCAGCGCCTCTACCCCGGCTTCCTCGGCATCGGCTTCACGCCGACCCTGCCCGCCTCCGCGCGCGAGACATTCGCCGCGCGCGCCGCGGCCCTGGGCGTCGAGAATGCCCGGGTCCGGCCGCCGACCGACAACCCGATGATCAGCCCGGTCCTGTTCGCCGAGCCGCCGAACCCGCGCAACCTCGCCGCCATCGGCTACGACGTGATGTCGGACCCGGTGCGGCGCGACATGGTCGAGCGGGCCCGCGACACCGGCCAGCCGGCCGCCTCGGCGCGGATCCAGCTCGTGCAGGAGATCGACGCGAACAAGCAGGCGGGCTTCCTCGTCGCCATGCCGGTCTATGCCGGCGGTGGCGTGCCGCCGGACCTCGAGGACCGGCGGCGGCGCTTCCTGGGCTTCGTGTTCGGTGCCTTCCGGGCCGACGACCTGTTCAACAGCATCGTGGCGGCGGAGGCCGAGGAGGACGCGGCCTTCGCCATCTACGACGGCGCGCCGAGCGCGGCGAACCTGCTGCACCGGTCCGCGCGGGCCTCCGCCGCCGGGGCGGGGCGCCTCACCCGCGAGGCGCATCTCGAGCTCGGCGGCCGCACCTGGACCGTGGCGTTCGCGCAGCGCGTTTCGCCCCGGCGCGGCTCGGCGCTGCCGGAGATCTGGCTCGTCTGCGGCGGCGGCCTGTTCGCCACCGCCCTGCTGGCCTTCGCGGCCTACCGGCAGCGCCGCACGCAGGACGAGATCCGCCAGCTCAACGCCTCGCTGGAGGCCCGCGTCGAGGAGCGGACGCGCGATCTCCGGGCGGCGGCCGACCGTCTGCGGCAGGCCGGGGAGGAGCGGGCGCGCATGGAGGAGGCGCTGCGCCAGTCGCAGAAGATGGAGGCGGTGGGCCAGCTCACCGGCGGGCTGGCGCACGACTTCAACAACCTTCTGGCGGGCATCTCGGGCTCGCTGGAGCTCATCGAGGCCCGCATCGCCCAGGGGCGGTCGAAGGATGTCGGCAAGTACATCGCCGCCGCCCAGGGCGCCGCCCGGCGGGCCGCGGCCCTCACCCACCGCCTGCTCGCGTTCTCGCGCCGCCAGACGCTGGCGCCCAGGGCGATCGACGCCGACCGGCTGGTCCGCGGGATGCTCGACCTGATCCAGCGCACGGTCGGGCCGAGCGTCGAGGTGCGGCACTTCGGGGCAGACGGGCTCTGGGCCGCGCTCGCGGACCCGTCCCAGCTGGAGAACGCGCTCCTGAACCTCTGCATCAACGCGCGGGACGCGATGCCCGGGGGCGGCCGGATCACCATCGAGACCGACAACCGCTGGATCGACAGGCAGCAGGCCGACGCCCAGGACATGCCGGAGGGGCCGTACCTGTCGCTGTGCGTGTCCGATACCGGCACCGGCATGCCCCCGGAGGTCGTTGCCCGGGCCTTCGACCCGTTCTTCACCACCAAGCCGATGGGCGAGGGCACCGGCCTCGGCCTGTCGATGATCTACGGCTTCGCCAAGCAATCCGGCGGGCAGGTCCGGATCACCTCGACGGTCGGTCAGGGCACGAACGTGTGCATCTACCTGCCGCGGCACTTCGGCGAGGCGGACGCGGACGGGCCCGACCCGGGCAGGGGCCTGATGGCGCAGGCCGAGGCGGGCGAGACCGTGCTGATCGTGGACGACGAGCCGACGGTGCGCATGCTGGTGACGGACGTGCTGAGCGACCTCGGCTACACGGCGATCGAGGCCGCGGACGGCGCGGGCGGGCTCAGCGTGCTGCAATCGGGCGCGCGGATCGACCTGCTCGTCACGGATGTCGGCCTGCCCGGCGGCATGAACGGGCGCCAGATGGCCGACGCCGCCCGGGTCGGCCGACCGGAGCTGAAGGTGCTGTTCATCACCGGCTTCTCCGAGACCGCGCTGCCGGGCGACGGGCGTCTCGAGCCCGGCATGGCGGTGCTGACGAAGCCCTTCGCCGTGGAGGCCCTGGCCGCCCGCATCCGCGAGCTGATCGCGCGCTGAGCCGGGCCGGCCGCGACGGCGGCGCATCGCCTGTCTCGAGGTGCGCCGGATCGGCGCAGGGCGCCCTCGGGCGGCACGGCCGCGGCCACCGCCGCCCTGCCATTCGTTGAGATCGCGGCCCCGGAGGCCTATGCAGGGACACCATGGAACTCCAAGCGTCCACCGTCCGTCCCCTGGCGCCCCCCGTCCGCACGCCGTCGCCGCGCGGGCCCGCTGCGCCGTTCCTGCCCATGAGCCGCGCCGAGATGGCGGCCCTGGGATGGGAGTCCTGCGACATCGTGCTGGTGACCGGTGACGCCTACGTGGACCACCCGAGCTTCGGCATGGCCATCATCGGCCGGCTGCTCGAATCGCAGGGCTTCCGGGTCGGCATCATCGCCCAGCCCGACTGGCACTCGGCGGAGCCGTTCAAGGCGCTCGGCAAGCCGAACCTGTTCTTCGGCGTCACCGGCGGCAACCTCGATTCGATGGTGAACCGCTACACGGCGGACCGGCGGTTGCGCCACGACGACGCCTACACGGCCGGCGGCGAGGGCGGCCGGCGCCCGGACCGCTGCACCATCGTCTACACGCAGCGCTGCCGCGAGGCCTTCAAGGACGTCCCGGTCGTGCTCGGCGGCATCGAGGCGTCGCTGCGCCGGATCGCGCACTACGATTACTGGTCCGACAAGGTGCGCCGCTCGATCCTGGCCGACGCCAAGGCGGACCTGCTGATCTACGGCAACGCCGAGCGCGCCGTGGTCGAGGTGGCGAACCGCCTCGCGGCCGGCGAGGCGCCGCACCAGCTCGACGCGATCCGGGGCGTCGCCCTGTTCCGCCGCGTGCCCGCCCACTACACCGAGCTGCCCGCCGACGACCTCGACTCGACGGACGAGGCCGCCACCCGCCGGCCCGGCGAGACCGTGATCCGGCTGCCCGCCTACGACGAGGTCAAGGACGACAAGGAGGCCTACGCCCGCGCCTCGCGCGTGCTGCACCGGGAGGCCAATCCCGGCAACGCGCGCCCCCTCGTCCAGCGCCACGGCGACCGCGACCTGTGGCTCAACCCGCCGCCGATCCCGCTGACCAGCGACGAGATGGACGCGGTCTACGACCTCCCCTACGCCCGCGCCCCGCACCCGTCCTACGGCGACGCGAAGATCCCCGCCTGGGACATGATCAAGTTCTCGGTGACGATCATGCGCGGCTGCTTCGGTGGCTGCACCTTCTGCTCGATCACCGAGCACGAGGGCCGCGTCATCCAGAACCGCTCGGAGGGCTCGATCCTGCGCGAGATCGAGCGGATCCGCGACAAGACCCCGGGCTTCACGGGCGTGATCTCGGATGTCGGCGGGCCGACGGCGAACATGTACCGGATGGCCTGCAAGGACCCGAAGATCGAGGCGGCGTGCCGGCTGCCCTCCTGCGTCTTCCCGGACGTCTGCCCGAACCTGAACACCTCGCATGACGACCTGATCCGGCTCTACCGGAAGGTCCGCGAGGTGAAGGGCGTCAAGAAGGTGATGGTCGCCTCGGGCGTGCGCTACGACCTCGCGGTGAAGAGCCCCGAATACATCAAGGAGCTCGTCACCCACCATGTCGGCGGGCGCCTGAAGATCGCGCCCGAGCACACCGAGCGCGGCCCCCTCGACAAGATGATGAAGCCAGGGATCGGCACCTACGACCGGTTCAAGGAGATGTTCGACGCCGCCGCCAAGGAGGCGGGTAAGAAGTACTACCTGATCCCGTACTTCATCGCGGCGCATCCGGGCACGACCGACGAGGACATGATGCACCTCGCGCTCTGGCTCAAGAAGAACAACTACCGCGCCGACCAAGTCCAGACGTTCCTGCCCTCGCCGATGGCGACCGCAACCGCGATGTACCACACCGAGATCAACACGCTGCGGGGCGTGAAACGCGGCGGCAGCGAGTCGGTCGAGGCGATCAAGGGCCTGCGCCAGCGCCGGCTGCACAAGGCGTTCCTGCGCTACCACGACCCCGAGAACTGGCCCCTGCTGCGCGAGGCGCTGCGGGAGATGGGCCGCGCCGATCTCATCGGGCCGCGGCCGGACCAGCTGGTGCCGTTCTCGCAGCCGCCGGGGACCGGCGCCGGGGCGGGCCGGACGGGCGGCCAGCCGCGACCCCGCTACACGGGCGGCGGCCAGCGCTTCACCACGAAGGGCGTGCCGCTGCGCAAGTGACGGTTCGTGACGGGTCCGGCGCGCCGTAACGAATTGATACGCGCCGGCCATATTGCCGCGCGGCCGGCCGGTCAGCCTCACCGGCGATCGACACGGAGGTCGCGATGGCTGTCGCCTGCCCTGTTCTGACGCCCGAAGAGCGCAAGGCGTCCGAGATCCTGGACGCCGCGCAGCGCGCGATGATGGAGACGGTGCAGGCGGCGGTGGCGGAGGCCGCCGCGCGGGTGCGCCAGCAGAACCTCGATGCCGGCCTCGATCTCGCCCCGCCGCCCCGGGCCTATTTCGAGTCCGTGGTGCACCAGCGGATGTACCTGACGCTCTGCGGGGCGGCGGTCGGCACGTTCGCGGGCGGCGACGCCAGGACGGCGATCGGCCTCATCCGGAATCAGCAGCTGATCGCCAACCGCTACTGGGGGGCCGGGATCGCGGTGACGCCGAGGGCGCCGTGACGGCGGCGCCCGAGAGCGCCGCCGGGATCGTCCTGGCGCGCGTCGACCGGCTCGCCGGGATCAGCGCCTACCCGTGGACCCTGACGCGGCGCGTCTTCAGCCCGCAGCAGGCCGAGGCCGAGGCGCTCGTCCTCGGCTGGATGGCGGAGGCCGGCCTGTCGGCCCGGCGCGATCCCGCCGGCAACCTCGTCGGCCGGATTGAGGGCGCGGTTCCGGGCGGCCCGGCCGTCGTCGTCGGGGGCCACGTCGACACGCGCGAGGATGCCGGCCGCTACGACGGGACGCTCGGCGTGCTGATCGGCATCGCCGCCGTCGAGCGCCTGATCCGGCACGGACCGCCGCCGCGCCACGCGGTCGAGGTCGTCGCCTTCGTCGCGGACGCGGCCGGCCGGTTCGGTCCCCGGCAGCTCGGCAGCCGGGCCGTGGTCGGGCGGCTCGCCCCGGACGCGCTGGACTGGGACGACGCCTACGGCGTCACCCTGCGTCGCGCCCTGGAGGCGCACGGGCTCGACCCGGCGCGCCTCGCGAGCGCGCGCCGGGCCTCGGACGCGATCCTGGCCTATCTCGAGGTCGCCGCCGAGGCCGGCCCCGTGCTGGAGCGATCGGGAGCGCCGGTCGGGATCGTGCCGGCCCTGTCGGAATCGACGATGCTCCGGGTCACGCTGACGGGCGCCGCCGTCGACGCGGCGGCGAACCCGATGCCGGGCCGGCGGGACGCCCTCGCCGGGGCGGCCGAATGCGTCCTCGCCGCCGAGCGCGTCGGCCTGGCGCGGGAGGGGGTCACCGTCACGGTCATGCGCCTCGACGTCGCGCCGGTGCCGACCTTCGTGGTCGCGGGGGCGGCGACACTGGGCGTCCGCGTCGATTCCGCCGACGACGGCGCGCGGCGCGCGGCCCTGGCGGAACTCGCCGCGGCGCTCGAGGCGGTCGCGGCGCGGCGCTGGCTGGGGATCACCGTCGAGCGCAGCGTCGATCCCGACGCCACCCGGTGCGATCCCGGTCTGGTCCGCCTGTTCGAGGAGGCCGTCGAGGCCGCGGGACACCGCGCCGTGCGGCTGGCGCAGGGTGTGACCACCGACGCGTCCCACATGGCCCTGCTCGGACCGATCGGCCTCGCGCTGATCCGCTGTCGGGGCGGCGTCGGCTGGGGGGCGGCGGGGACCGTCGACCCGGCGGACGTCGCGGTCGGCCTCGACGTGCTCGCCGGCGTTGTCGGCGCGCTCGCGGGCGGCGCGCCCTCCCCGCGCGAGCCGCGGGACGGGCACCTCAGCCCGCCTTGGCCGGCAGGGTGAAGAGGTCGATGAAGGACCGCGCCAGGTCGGCGGGGCCCGCGACGGCGAGCGTCCCGCCGGCGCCGTCCCGGTCCAGCGGCGCCTTGCCGTAGACCGTGCGGCGCATCGCCATCGTGTCGCCGGTGAAGGCGAGGTCGGGCGCCTCGGCGACGCCCCGCCGCACGCGGATCTCGCCGCCGGCCACCGTCGCGACGAAGTCCTCGCCTGGGAAGTGGAAAGCGACCGTCGCCGACAGCGCCGACGCCCGCCCGCGGTCGACCAGGGCCTCGAGCGACATCATGGCCGACGCCCCCGACATGAACAGGCTCGGATCGTGCCGCGGCGAGCGGGCGGCCCAGCGGCCCAGATCGCGCATCAGCGGCGCGGCCTCGCGGCCCCAGTCGGTGAGATCGTAGACCTGCACGTTGGCCGGCGACGGCAGCCGGTAGCGCAGGGCGATGCCCGCCGCTGCCAAGCTCTCCAGCCGCTGCGTCAGCACGTTCGCGCTGATCCCCGGGAGGTTTGCCCGGATCTCGCTGAACCGCCGGGGACCGTAGACCAGCTCGCGCATGATCAGCAGCGACCAGCGCTCGCCGATGAACTCCAGCGCGAGGGCCGTGCCGCAGGCGTCGTCGTACAGGCGCTCGCGAGGCCGGGATGCTAGATCGGTTATTTTTTCTGACTTCATGGTTGCTTTGTGTAACCGAGAATGCGAGCCTGGGCAAAGCGGGGCCGGAGGGGGCGCCGCGCAGCGGCCGCAGCGCCGATTGTCACGGAGGAGCGCCCGATGCCACCCGCCGAGGGGACACCCATCTGGTTCGAGCTGAACGCGTCCGACCCGGACGCCGCGCAGGCCTTCTACGAGGCGGTCGCCGGCTGGCGCGTCGCGCCGTCGCCGATGCCCGAGCACGGCGGCTACCGGATCGCGGAGGCCGACGGGGCGCCCGTGGCCGGAATCCGGCGGCCGATGCCCGAGGCCCCCGGCCTCCCCGGCTGGGCGGTCTACCTCGCGACCTCGGACGTCGACGCCCTGGCTTCCCGCGCGGTCGATCTCGGCGGCGCGGTCCGGTTCGGGCCCGTCGACATCCCCCATGTCGGCCGCTTCGCCATGGTGAGCGACCCGCAGGGCGTGGTCTTCGCCGCGATGAATCCGGCCCGTCCCGGCGCGAGCCGGGCCTTCGGGCCGGTGCCGCTCGAGACGGAGCGGACGCGCGGCCACGGCGTCTGGATCGAGCTCGCCACCCCCGATCCCGCGGCGGCCCTCGCCTTCTACGGGGCGCTGTTCGGCTGGGAGAAGCTCGGTGCCATGCCGATGGGCGACTTGGGCGAGTACGCCTTCATCGGGCGGGGCGACCTGCGCCCCGGCGCGGTGATGTCGAGCGCGGCCACCGGCGCGCCGGCCCGCTGGAACTGGTACATCCACGTCGCCGACATCGACGCCGCGCTCGCGACCGTCCGGGCGGCGGGCGGCACGGTCCTCCAGGGACCCGACCCGATCCCCGGCGGCAGCTACGCGGCCAACATCGCCGATCCGGCGGGCCACCAGCTCGGCCTCGCCGGCCCGCGGCAAGCCACGTGAGGAGCGTCCGGCCATGACGAGCGACAAGCTGACGACCTGCCTGTGGTTCGATCGCGGCGAGGCCCGCAAGGCCGCGGACTTCTACGCCGCGACCTTCCCCGACAGCCATGTCGGCGCGCCCATGAACGCCCCCTCGGATTTCCCCGGCGGGTCCGCGGGCGACGAACTCACGGTCGCGTTCACCGTCCTCGGCCGTCCGTTCGTCGGCCTGAACGGCGGCCCGGCCTTCCGGGCCAACCAGGCGGTCAGCTTCATGGTGCTGACCGACGATCAAGCGGAGACCGACCGCTACTGGGACGCCGTCGTGGGCCACGGCGGCGCGGAGAGCGCGTGCGGCTGGTGCACGGACCGCTGGGGCTTCTCCTGGCAGATCACGCCGCGCGCGCTCCTGCACGCCAACAGCCACCCCGACCGGGCTGCGGCCCGGCGCGCGTTCGAGGCCATGATGACCATGCGCAAGATCGACATCGCCCGGATCGAGGCTGCCCTCCGCGGGGACTCCGCCCATGCGTAAGATCACCGGCTCCCTCTTCCAGTCCCTCGACGGCGTGATCCAGGCACCGGGCGGTCCGGAGGAGGATCAGACCGGCTTCGCGCACGGCGGCTGGACCTTCCCGTACTTCGACGCGTCGCTCGCCGGGCCGATGGGCAAGCTGCTCGGCGGCGATTACGAGCTGCTGCTCGGCCGGCGCACCTACGAGATCTTCGCCGCCTACTGGCCGCACAACGCCGAGCAGCCGATCGGCGCGACCTTCAACGCGATCCGCAAGCATGTCGTGACCGGAAGCGACGCCGCCCTCGGCTGGAACAACAGCCGGCACCTCACCGGCGACCCCGTCGCGGCGGTCACCCGCCTCAAGGAGAGCGCGGGCCCCGACCTCCTCATCCAGGGCAGCAGCAGGCTCTATCCGGCGCTGCTTCCGGCGGGCCTCATCGACCGGCTCGTCCTGATCACATTCCCGGTCATGCTCGGCCGCGGCAAGCGCTGGTACGCGGACGACCCGGCGGCGGCCCGCACCTGGACGCTGGTCGAGCAGAGCCACTCGCCGAAGGGCGTCCACGTCGCGGTGTTCGCGCGGGACGGGGCGGTCCAGACCGGCAGTTTCGCCAGCAAACCACCCAGCGCGGACGAGATCGCGCTCCGCGAGCGCCAGGCGGCGGGTCGCTGGTAGACCGCCGCCTGCGGCAGCGACCGGCCGGCCGCGCGCACGGCACGGGGTCGTGACCCGTCGGAAGCCGGCAGGTCCCGTGTCAGCCTTCCCTCAAACCTCTTGGCGGCCGCGCCGCGGCCGGGGTAGCCTGCCGCCAGGCCGATGCGGCCTGCCGCTCGCCCCGGAACCGGGATGGTGAACGCATCGCGGACGACCCACCCCCACCGTGTCCCTGACCGGCGCCGGGTCGGCAATGCGGGCACCGACGGACCGACGCCGGCTCGGGGAGAGGACCATGACGACCGTCGATCAGGCCAAGACCATGGCCAAGCGGCTGCGCGCCGCGCTGGCAGCCCGCGACCTCGCCGTCCCGCACGCGGCCGCCCTCGAACTCGTCGCCGCCGGGCTGGGCTACGACGACTGGAACACCGCCTGCGCCGTCCTGGACCGGGACGCGGATGACGGCCCCCGTTTCCTGGAAGCGGTGCCGGTTCTGCGCATCTTCGACGAGGCCAAGGCGCGCGCGTTCTACTGCGGCTTTCTCGGCTTCACGCCCGGGTTCGAGCACCGGTTCGAGCCGGGTCTGCCGCTCTACATGGAGGTCGCCCGCGCGGGATTGCGATTGCACCTGACCGAGCACCACGGCGACGCCACCCCCGGCTCGACCGTGTTCGTGCCGATGCGCGGCATCCGGGCCTATCACCGGGCGCTCACCGACCAGCGCTACGGCTATGCCCGGCCCGGCATCGAGCAGGCGCCCTGGGGCGAGGTGCTGGAGGTGGCGGATCCGTTCGGGAACCGGTTGCGATTCTGCGAGCGCCGAACCGGGTGACCGGTCGGGCGGGCGGTCCGATCCGCCGCCGACCCAGCATCTGGACTCGATCGGCACCTGACGGCGACGACGGCGTTCAGAGCGACGCCCGAGGCGTGGTGTTGCCCTCGATCGCGAAGGCGGCCTGTGGGGAAAGGCCGATCCCGGGCGCATCCCCATCGCCGGCCGGGTCCCGATGCCGCCGGCGTGCTGGGCCCGCCTCCAGTCCGAAAGCGGATCGTAGGTGCCGGCCCGGAGCCCGTGCTGCAGCGCTCTCACCGCGACGGAGCCGCACGCTCGTATGGGTGCTCCCATAACGACCTTGATGTGGGTTAATAGGGGCGATCTCAAAAAACTTATTGAACATAGACACTAGGTCTAATATCTGACAATTTTTAGATCAATATTGAGAGAGCCGGCCACATCGCTTTGGTGCGCGCCTGCCTTTCTGGAATCGATTGAATTGCGTTGGAGGGAGCGATGACTGATTTTTTCAAGCAAATCATTCATGCGCCACAGTTGCTTATTACCTGGACAATGTTTTTCGGGTTCGGACTGGCATTTTATGTAGCTTATATTGCAAAGAACCGCGCGAAATTCTCATTCCGTGGACTTGCGAAGCACTGCGTGCCGTTCAATGTCCTCACGGAAAAAAGCTTCCACACAGATGTAAAAATATACATCATTGGAAAATTGACAGGCAGTTTCATCGTGATACCTGCCATATTTCTCACTGCTGTTTGCTGCAATGCATATAGTTCTCTCGCGCATCTACTTTTCCCGGATTTCAAGAACCTCGAGTTTAGTATTTTTTATGCCAGCATTTGCACGATCGTCGTGTTCGTTGTCGTGGAATTCTCGGATTTTATCTGCCATTATGTTGAGCATAAAGTGCCGTTCCTGTGGGAGCTTCATAAAGTCCATCATTCGGCGCAAACTCTGAACCCTCTGACATCGAAGCGAGGCCATCCCGTGGGGATGGCGCTCGAAGCCATCGTTCGAGGGCTTCTGACTGCCGTGCCCGGTGGCTTGTTCATGTTCCTGTTCGGTCTCAGCGTCGTTGAAGCAACGTCACTATCTTGGGTCGCATCGAAAGTTTTCATTCTTCTCACTCTCGATCCGCTGAAGCATTCGCATCTTCCGATAAGCTTGGGTTTCTTCGATAAATTCCTGATCAGCCCGCATATGCACCAGATACATCACAGCAAGGTGCAGGCGCATTGGGACAAAAATTTCGGTACAAATTTGTCTATATTCGATTGGATGTTCGGGACTGCCTACAGACCGAGTCGGAACGAGATGCCGGTATTCGGCATCTCTGGCCTCAAAGACGAAACGTTGATGAAATACAACTCTCTGTACGGGTCCTATGTCGCGCCTCTGACCAGGAGCTACAGAAAGATCCGGAAAATGTTCAATCATGAAACAGGCTCAACCGAGCGATCGGCATCCTAGCTGGGGGCTCATTCAGGCCCATGCGATGACACGGGAGACGAGCGCGACGGCGGCGAGATGATCATGGGTCAAGCGATCGTGGTGGGTCGTGACGGGCCGCCAGTTTCTGAGGTGTCCGCAAAGGCACGCGACTCGATTGCGTCGCCGGTCGGCGATCCGGCTGTGCTTGTAGGGCACCGTCCGCGTGGCCGTGGACGGGATGGTGGCGATCAGTTCGGTGGCTCTTGAGCCAATCCCCCAGGCTCTGCGCGTCGCAGGCTCTGTCGGCCGTCAGAGCCCGTGATGAGCCACCTGTTGTAGCGGTTGTGGATCGTCGTGTGGGTGCCGTGGGCGGAGGGCGTGTCCTGCCAGCGGCAGCCGACCTTCGGGACGTGCCGGATGCCGCTGATCACCCGCCTGTCGTCGATCCGAGGTTTGCCCGGTTGGCCATGCGGCAGAAGCGGCTCGATCCGCGCCCAGGCGTCGTCTGAGAGCCAGAACAACCGCGCCATCGCGATCCTCTCGCGCGGAGAACTCCACAATCAGGAAGCGGACGCGAGCGGACGCAGATCGTTGTATGAGTGCCCGAACTAGGGGAGGAGGGCCGCGATGGGCGTCGATATCGCGCGCGTGAAGGCGCTCATCGCGACGTTGGAGGCTGTGACCTCCGCCCCCCACTTCCACAGGACGGCCTTCCGGACGCCGCGCAAGACCTTCGCGACGCTGGACGAGGTGGGCCACGACATCAACCTGATGTTCGACCCGGACCTGCGCGACTTCTTCTGCGAGCAGGTGCCGGCGGCTTTCAGCCCCGTTCCGGGCGGCTGGGGGCGGATGGGCGCGACGCGGTGCGACCTCGCGATCGTCGACGAGGCGACCCTGATGTCGGCCCTGACGGCGGCCCACCGGCTCGCCGCGCCGAAGCCGCGCGCGCGGCGCGGCGGCGCCTGAGACCGGCGCCCGTCGCCCACGCCCCGCCGACCGTGACGGTCCCGACCCCCAAGGTCGGGCCGGGATCCGTCCGCCGGCCTGACCTCAGGCCGGGATCCGTCCGTCGGGCGTGTAGCGGTCGACGGCCCGGGGGAGCTCGCGGGACAGCCGGGAGAGCAGCTCATCGCGGGACAGTCCCGTCCGCTGGGTGAGAGCCGAGAGGACGTCGGGTCCGATCGCCTGTTCCAGGTGGCGCGGCGCGATCTCCTGGTTCGGTCCCGTCTTGACCCAGGACTGGGCGGCCGTCCCGTGACCGGCCTGCTGGAAGCGGTCCAGCATCTCGCCGAGTCCGCTGTGCAGGAACCCGCCGGGAGCCTCGCCGCGCCGGTCGCCCAGGAGGCCGCCGAGGAGACCGCCCAGGCCGGCACCGGAGCCGCCGTTGGAGCCGCCGGCCGGACCGCCGGGGCCCGCGGGCGCGGTCTGACCGGCGCCGCCCAGCAGCTCCGCGAGCTTGTCGCGGTTCTGGTAGCCTGCCAGGGCGAGGAGGCCCAGGAGCGCCGTCATCGAAGGGTAGCCATCACTCATGGTTCGTCTCCCGCTGCGGGCAGCGGGCCCGCGCCCGTTCGCCACGCGACGCCAACCAACGCGCGCGGACCCGGTTGCGATGCGGGCGGCCCCGCCGAGGCCGGCGCGGCCGCATCGCGAACGGCTCTAGCCCGCCGCGGCACCGACGGGGTTGTCGACGCCGATCGGGTAGGTGCCGTGCCCCGCCCGCACGCGGCCATCCTCGAAGACGAGCACCTCGCTGACGCTCACACCCTTCTGGTTGCGATACTGGATCACCAGCGTGTCGATGCCCGCGAAGACCTGCTCTACCGCGAAGTGGAGGTCCGGGATCCGCCGCAGGGCCTCCGTCCAGTAGGCGCGCAGCGCATCCTTGCCCTGCACCGTTCCGCCCGAAGCGGGAGCGATCCGCGCGGCGCCCGGCGAGGTGAACACGGCGTCGTCGTGGAAATGGGCCAGCACCCGCTCGACATCGTGGGCGTTCCAGGCGGCGCACCACGCGTCGGCGAACGCGTTCCAGTCCACGGGGTGCGACATCCCGGTGATCTCCATGCAAGTGCCGGACTCGGGCACCGCGTGACGGGCCGACGGGAGGCTACCGCACGCTCGCGGCGATGGGTAGGCCGACGGGCCCCGGGACAGGGCCGGCCGAGGGGCTGCATGCCCTCGGCGCCGGCGAACCCGGCCGGAGGTCGGCTCAGCGCCACCCGAGCGCGGGGGCCACGTGCGTGAGCAGGCTCTCGATGAGGTGGGCGTTGTAGGCGACGCCCAGCTGGTTCGGGACCGTCAGCAGCAGGGTGTCGGCCTCCGCGATCGCCGCGTCGGCGCGCAGCTCGTCGACCAGCCGGTCCGGCTCCGCGGCGTAGGAGCGGCCGAATACCGCCCGCATATTGTCGATGATGCCGACCTGGTCGCTGCTCGTTCCGCGCCCGAAATAGGCGCGGTCGAGGTCGTTCACGAGCGCGAAGATCGAGCGCGAGACCGAGACCCGCGGCGTGCGGGCGTGCCCCGCATCCTGCCACGCCTGCCGGTAGCGGCGGATCTGCCTGGCCTGCTGGACGTGGAACGGCTCGCCGGTCTCGTCCGCCTTCAGGGTCGAGCTCTGCAGGTTCATGCCTTGCTGCGCCGCCCAGATCGCGGTCGCGTCGGAGGCCGATCCCCACCAGATGCGGTCCCGCAACCCCTCGGAATGCGGCTCCAGGCGCAGGAGTCCCGGCGGGTTGGCGAACATCGGCCGCGGGTTGGGCTCGGCGAACCCCGTTCCCTTCAGGAGGTCGAGGAAGACCTCGGTGTGCCGGCGCCCCATATCGGCGTCCGTCTCGCCCTCGGCCGGGGCGAAGCCGAAGTGCCGCCAGCCGTCGATGACCTGCTCGGGCGAGCCGCGGCTGAGCCCGAGCTGCAGGCGTCCGCCCGCGATGAGGTCCGCCGCGCCGGCATTCTCGACCATGGAGAACGGGTTCTCGTAGCGCATGTCGATGACGCCGGTGCCGATCTCGATGCGCTTCGTCCGGGCGCCGACTGCCGCCAGCAGCGGGAAGGGCGAGGCGAGCTGGCGCGCGAAATGGTGGACCCGGAAATAGGCGCCGTCCGCCCCGAGCTCCTCCGCGGCGACCGCGAGGTCGATCGACTGGAGGAGTGTGTCGGCCGCACTGCGCGTCGCCGACCCGCCGGTCGGCGACCAGTGCCCGAAGGACAGGAACCCGATCGTCTTCATTTGCAGAACCTCCGCCCGCCTGCCGGGACCGGCGATAGCCGCCGGAATCCGGCCGGGCAACGATCCCGCGCCGCGGTGCTGACCCGCGCGGCTGGCCGCGCGCCCGGCGATCCGGCAGACTCGGTCCCGGTGACCGGGCTCGGTGACCGGTCCCGGTGATCCGGCGGGCCGGCACGAAAGTGGCAGGGGCACCGGCGGGCCCGTCCTGGGGACCGGCGCTCGGGGAGGCGTAGCGATGGATCGCGTGTCCGCCATCACGGCCGCCGTGCGCGCGCAGCGCGCCCGGGTCGAGGCCCTGTTCGCGGAGCTGGCCCGGTGCGGCCGGACGGAGCCCGGGTTTACCCGGCCTCCTACAGCCCGGAGGAGACCGCGGCGCACGCGGCGGTGGCGCGCTGCGCCTCCGATCTCGGCCTCGCGATCGCCCGGGACGCCGCCGCCAACACCGCCATGACGCTGCCGGGGCGGGACCGAACCCTGCCTCCGATCCTGATCGGCTCCCACCTCGACACCGTGGCCCAGGGCGGCAACTTCGACGGTGCCGCCGGCGTGGTGGCCGGGCTCGCCGCCGTTGCGGCCATCCGCCAACTCGGCCTGGAGCCGGAGCGGGACATCTCCGTCCTGGGCATCCGCGCCGAGGAGAGCGTCTGGTTCCAGGTCTCGTATATCGGGAGCCGCGCGGCGCTCGGAGCCCTGCCGGACGGGGCGCTCGACGCGGCCCGGATCGACACGGGCCTCAGCCTCGCCGACCACATCGCCCGGGAGGGTGGCGACCCGGACGCGCTCGCCCGCGGCCCGGCGGCCTTCGACGCAGCCGCGATCCACGCTTTCCTGGAGGTGCATATCGAGCAGGCGCCGAGCCTCGAGGAGGCCGGGATCCCGGTCGGGCTTTGCACCGGGATCCCCGGCAACGTCCGCTATCCCGACGTCCGCATCGCCGGCCGCTACGACCATGTCGGGACGCCGCGCCGCTTCCGGCGCGACGCGGCCATGGCCGGGGCCGAGATCGCCCTGGCGCTGGACCGGGTCTGGGCGGAGCGCGAGGCGGCCGGGTGCGCGATGGCCGTCACCTTCGGCCGGTTCCACACCGACGCCGCGGCGCACGGCCTGACCACGGTCCCGGGCGAGTTCCGGTTCAGCCTCGACATGCGGGCCTACGCGGCCGCGGTGCTGGCGGAACTGGAGGCGGCGTTCCTGGCAGCGGTGGCGGAGGTGTCCGACCGCCGCGGCGTGACGGTGACGCTGGGTCCGCGCGCCGAGGCGGGCGTCGGCGCCGTCGCGCCGCGGATCCGTGACGGGTTCGCGGCGGCCGCGGACGCCCTCGGCATCGCGACGCGGCCCCTCGGCAGCCCGGCCTCCCACGACGCCGCCGCCTTCGCGAAGGCCGGCGTGCCGATGGCGATGCTGCTCGTGCGCAACGCCAACGGCAGCCACAATCCCCGCGAGGCCATGGTGATCGACGACCTGCTCGACGCCGTGGCGATCCTCACCGCGTGGCTCGTGGCGGAGACCTGCGGCGGCTGACGGGCGCCCGGTCAGGCGGCGAAGCGCGCGAGGCGGCCGACGGGTTCGCCCAGCACCGCGTCGTCGCGCATGACGGGGATCCCGCGCACGATCGTGGCGACCGGCCAGCCGGTGACCGTCAGTCCCGCGAACGGCGTCCAGCCGCAGGGCGAGACGATCCAGGAATCCTCGATCCTGCGGCGGGCCTTCAGGTCCACCAGGGTGAAGTCCGCGTCGTAGCCGGCCGCGATGCGGCCCTTGCCGAGGAGCCCGTAGACGCGGGCCGGCCCGGCCGCCATCAGGTCGACGAGGCGGGCGAGGGACAATCGCCCCGCAACGACGTGGTCGAGCATCACCGGCACCAGGGTCTGGACCCCGGTGAGGCCGGCCGGGCAGTCCGGCCAGGGCTGCGCCTTGGCCGCCCGCGCGTGGGGCGCGTGGTCGCTGCCGACCGTGTCGACGGTGCCGTCGTGCAGGGCCGCCCAGGCGGCCGTCCGGTGGCGCGCATCGCGGATCGGCGGGTTCATCACGCCGAGGCCGCCGAGCGTGTCGTAGCACTCGGGTGCCACCTGGGTGAGATGGTTGACCAGCACTTCGACGGTGGCGAGGTCGCGGAAGTCGCGCAGGTAGGCGAGTTCCTCGGCGGTCGAGACGTGCAGGATGTGGGTCGCCCGGCCGGTCCTGCGGGCGAGGGCCATGAGGCGCCGCGTGCCCAGGAAGGCGCATTCCGCGTCGCGCCACTCCATGTGAGTCCGGTAGGGCTGGCCCCGGCTGAACAGCGGCCTGCGCGCCTGGAGCCGGTACTCGTCCTCGCTGTGGAAGGCCATGCGCCGGTGGCCGGCGCGCATCGCCCGCTCGAGATGCGCGTCGTCCTCGATCATCAGCGCCGCCGTGGAGCTGCCGGCGAAGACTTTGACGGCGCAGACCCCCGCCTCGCGCTCCAGGGCGGCGAGCGCGTCGATGTTGGTCTTGGTGCCGGCCACGTAGAGGCCGATGTCGCACCAGCTGCGGCCCGCGACGTAGTCGCGCTTCCAGGCGAGGCGCCCGGCGTCGGCGATCGGCGGGACGGTGTTGGGCATGTCAAAAAGGGTTGCGATGCCGCCGAGGATCGCGGCCCGCGTGCCGGTCTCGATCGTTTCCACCGCCGGGTCGCCGGGATCGCGCAGGTGAACGTGACTGTCGATCAGGCCGGGCAGGACGTGCAGGCCCGCGGCGTCGATCACCGCCTCCGCCGTCGCTCCGGCCGGGACCCCGAGGGCCGCGATGCGCCCGTCGCGGATCCCGACATCCGCCGTCTCGGTGCCCCACGGCGTCACGCAGGTACCGCCGCGGATCAGGAGGTCGTACTGCATCGCCGGTTCCTTCTCACGGGGCGGCCCGGAGCAGCACGGCCCCGAGGGCCGCGGCGGCCGCCTGCTGGCAGGGCTCGATGACGGGGCAACCGATCGCGGCCTCCGCGGCGGCCCGGTGGCGCGCCATGCCGGCGCAGCCGAGCACGACCACGTCGGCGCCGTCGCGCTCGACCAGGGTCCGACCGGCCGCGATCAGGCGCGGGCCCATCGCGGCGTCCGCCGTCTCGGAGGCCCGCGCCTCCACCGGCCGGCTCCCGGCATAGCGATCCCCGAGGCCCATCTGGCGCACCGTGCGGCGCTGGCGCCGGACGCTGCCCTCGGACAGGGCCACGATGCCGAAGCGCTCCCCGAGCGTCAGGGCCCGCAGGATCCCCCACTCGGCGATGCCCATCACCGGGCGACCGCTCGCCGCCTCCCGGACCGCGTGCAGGCCCGGATCGCTGAAGCAGGCGATCACGAAGGCGTCGGACGGATCGTCCGCCACGCACCGGACGAGCGGCATCACCACCGAATCCGCGTCCCGCTGGGTCGCGATGCTCTCCGGGCCCTCCGGCAGGTCGGTCACCGCGAGGATGGGGCCGCCCGGCAGCCGCAGCGGCGCCAGGGCGGCGTCGATGGCGGCCGTCACCGCCCGGGACGCGTTCGGGTTGATGATCAGGATGCGCGCGGGCTCGGTGGTGTCGCGAGGCCGCATGGCGCCTTCCCTCTGAATACCGGTCGATCGGGATCGACCGCGATGCCGCGACGTCGACCGACCCATCGTGACCGCGGAAGACCTCAAGCGAAACCCGGGCCGCATGGCCGCCGATCCGATCGGGAGGCACCGTTCTTGCCCGCCCGCTTACGCAAGGGAGAGGTTATCGATGCAGGACGAAGCTCCGGACGCCACCGCCGAAATCACGCTGGTGAAGGGGGCCCGGTGGGTCGTCGCCTGGGATCCGGACAGCGGCGGTCACGTCTACCGCACCGGCGCGGACGTCGCCTTCGCGGACGGCGCCCTCATCCATGTCGGGCCGGGCTACGCGGGTCCCGAGCCGGCCCGGACCGTCGACGCCTCCGGCTGCATGATCATGCCCGGGCTCGTCGACATCCACACGCACCTGTTCTCGGAGCCGATGAACAAGGGGATGTGGGACGAGGTCGGCAGCCAGCGGCTCTACAACACCTCGCTCTACGAGTACCTGCCGATCCTGCGGCCCGACGCTGAGGGGACGCGGGCCGCCTACGGGGTCGCGCTCGCGGAGCTCGCCCTGTCGGGCGTCACCACCGTCTGCGACCTCGCCCTGCCGAGCGCGGGCTGGCTGGATCTCCTCGGCGCCTCGGGCCTGCGGGTCTGCATCGCCCCGATGTTCCGATCCGGGCGCTGGCTCACCCGCAACGGCCACAGCGTGGACTACGAGTGGGACGCGGCGGCGGGCCAGCGCGGCCTGGAGCAGGCCCTCGCCGAGATCGCGGCGGCGGAGGGGCACCCTAGCGGGCGCCTCTCCGGCATGCTCTGCCCGGCGCAGGTCGACACCTGCACGGCGGAGCTGCTGCGGGACGCCCATTCCGAGGCGGTCGCGCGCGACCTGCGCTTCCACACCCACGCGGCGCAGTCCCTGTCGGAATTCCACGAGATCACCCGCCGCACCGGGATGACGCCGATCGAGTGGCTCGACGATCTCGGCGTGCTCACCGAGCGGACCATCGTGGGCCACGGGATCTTCCTCGATGACCATCCCTGGACCCACTGGCACAGCCGGGGCTCGGACCTGCGCCGCCTGGCGGAGCGCGGCGCCACGGTCGCCCACTGCCCGACGGTCTTCGCCCGGCGCGGCATCGCGCTCCACCATTTCGGGCGCTACCTCCAGGCCGGAGTCAACATGGGGATCGGCACCGACGTCTACCCGCACAACATGCTCGACGAGATGCGCCTCGTCTCGTACCTCGCCCGGGTCGTCGCCGAGAATCCCCGCGACACCCGCGCGGCGGACGTGTTCCACGCCGCCACGGTGGGCGGCGCCAGGGCGCTCGGGCGCGAGGACATCGGCCGGCTCGAACCGGGCTGCAAGGCCGACTTCGTGCTCGTGGACTGCGGGCATCCGGCCATGCGCCCGTGCCGCGATCCCGTGCAGTCGCTGATCTACTCGGCCGGCGACCGCGCGGTTCGGCAGGTCTTCGTCGGCGGCCGCGAGATCGTCCGCGACGGGCGCGCCCTGACGATCGACTACGCCGCCGCCGCGGCCGCGCTGGAGGAGGCGCAGGGCCGCGCGCTCGCGCAGGTCCGGCAGCTCGACTGGGCCGGGCGCGGCCCCGACGCCATCGCGCCGCCGACCTTCCCGAGGCTGTGAGGCCCCGGAACTCGCCCCCTCAGGCGGGCCGGACGTTCCAGAACGTCGGGAACCCGTCGAGGATCCCGGTGAGGCGGGAGCGGTAGGCGGTCGGCTGCAGGTACTGGCCCAGCGGGTAGTAGGGCACGTCCTGCATCGCCTGGAGCTGGATGTCCCGGCACAGGGCGGCACGCGCCGCCTCGTCCGGGGCGGTGAGCCACGCGTCGCGCAGGGACTCGATCCGCGGGGTCGTGGCCCAGCCGGCGTAGCCGCTCTCGCCGGTGCCGCGCAGGGCGATGTAGCCCGCGGGGTTCAGCCAATCCATGCCGGACCAGTTGGTGACGAAGGCGCTCCAGCCGCCCTCCGAGACCGGCCCCTTTCGGTTGCGCCGCTGCAGCATCGCGTTGAACTCGACCGCGTAGACCTCCACCGTCATGCCGACCCGCTGCAGCAGGTCGGCCGCGACCTGGCCGAGCGCCAGCAGCGGCGCCGAGTTCGACGGCACCATCAGCAGCACGGTCTCGCCGCCGTAGCCGGCCGCCTTGAGATCGGCGCGCACCCGCGCCGGATCGCGCGGATCCGTGAGCGGCTGCAACCCGTCCGTCGAGGCCATCGGCGTGCCCGGGCAGAAGAAGCCGAGGGGCACGTGGAACAGGCCGGGATCCTCGACGCCGACGACCCCCTGCATGCACGCGGTCTGGTCGATCCCGCCCCAGAGAGCCCGCCGGATCGCCGGGTTGTTGAAGGGCGGCTGCAGGTGGTTGACCCGCAGCATGGTCACGAAGCCGGTCGGGTCGAGGACGCGGGTGCTCACGCCCTTGGCCGCCTGCAGGAGCGCGATCTGGTCGTGCGAGGCGTATTCCTGCCAGTCCGCCTCGCCGGCGATCAGCGCGGAGGTCGCCGTGGAGGTGTCGCCGATGACGCGCCACTCGACCCGGTCGAAATGGACGACCTTCGGACCCGAGGTCCAGGTCAGCGGGCCGTCCGGGCGCGGCACGTAGTCCTCGAAGCGGGTGTAGACGACGCGGTCGCCGGGCACCCGCTCGTCGGGCTTGAAGCGGAACGGTCCCGAGCCGATGAGCTCCGGCACCTGCTGGAACGGGTCGATGGCGGCGAGGCGCTCCGGCATCATGGCGCAGACCGGGACGGACGCCTTGCCCAGCGCGATTGGCAGCAGCGGGAACGGGTGTTTCAGGCGGAACCGGATCGTCCGGTCGTCGGGCGCGGAGAGTTCGTCGGTCGCCTCCATGAGGGAGCCGCCGAACGGGTCGCGCTTCGCCCAGCGCCGCAGCGACGCGACGCAGTCGCGGGCCAGCACCGGCGTCCCGTCGTGGAAGCGCAGGCCCGCCCGCAGGATCAAGTCCCAGCGGCGCCCGTCCGCCTCGACCCGATGGCCCTCGACCATCTGCGGCGTGGCGCGATAGGCCGCGTCCATGCCGTAGAGCGTGTCGAAGACCATGTAGCCGTGGTTGCGGGTGATGTACGCGAAGGTCGTCACGGGATCGAGGGTGACGAGATCCTGCTGCGGGATGAAGCGCAGGGTCCGGGCCGCCTCCGCGCGGACGAGGGCCGGCGCCGCGACGGCGCCGGCGACGAGGGCGCCGGCTCCCTGCAACAGCGTGCGTCGCTTCATCCGAGACCTCCCGCTCCGCTCCGGCACCACGCACCGGTGGGCCGGGTCCCCGCGGGAAGCCCGGCCCGGCATCGCTTGCAGGAATGGGGCCGGCTCCCGCTCGGCGTCGCCGACCAGTCCGCGACCGCGGGAGCGGTACGGCGGCCCGTCAGTTCAAGCTCCGCTTGTGAAAGCAACGCCTCACCGCACCGACAGGGTGCGCGGCAGGTCGGACAGGGGCTCGACCCCGTCTGCGGTGACGATGACGGTCTCCGAGGCGCCGACCGTCCAGGCGCCGTAGCGGCGCAGGGTGGCCGGCAGGTGGAAGACCATGCCGGGTTCGATCGGCCGGTCCTGTCCGGTGAACAGCGAGAGCAGGGCACCCTCTCCCCAGTCCGGCGCGAAGGCGACGCCCATCGAGTAGCCGATCCGCTTGCGGAAGGCCGGGCCGTAGCCCGCCGCGTCGATCACGGCCTGCGCCGCCGCGTGCGGGGCGGCGCAGGGATGGCCGGGGCGGATCGCGCCGAGCGCCGCGTCGAGGGCGCGCAGGGCGCAGTCCATCATCCGCTGCGCCTCGGCCGGCGGCGGGCCGATCCAGACGCTGCGCATCAGCGCCGCGTGGTAGCGGGCGTGGCTGCCGGCGAGCTCAAGGAAGACCGCGTCGCTCGGCTCCAGCCGGCGGCGCCGCCACGTCATGTGCGGCAGACCGCTGCGCGGTCCCGACGCGACCAGCGGCTCCATCGCCATGGCCTCGGATCCGGCGGCCGTTGCGGCCGCCAGCATGGCGGCGGCGACGGCGTTCTCGTCGGTGCCGGCCGCGCAGGCGTCGAGCCCCGCGGCGAGACCGGCCTGCGCGTACCGGGCGGCGGCCCGGATCGCCGCCAGTTCGGCCGACGACTTCACCGCCCGCAGGGGGGCGAGGAGGCCGGATCCGTCGGGCAGCGGGCCGCTTCCGAGGGCGGCGTCGATCCGCGCCGCGAGCGCCGGCGCGACGAACCAGCCGTCCCGCTCCAGGGCCGGCCGGGCGACCCCGCGCCCGCGCACGAGGGCCGCCAGGGCCGCGGCCGGGTCGGCGCCGTCCGGGTAGGCCCGGATGTCGTCGAGCCACGTGTTGGCGGCCGCGCCCGGCAGTTCGAGCTGCCGGACCAGGAGGGCCGGGTCGCCGTCCACGGGCACGAGGAGTGCCTGGAAGGCGAAGTAGCCCGCCGTCTGGCGGCCGGTCAGCCAGTAGATCGTCTCCGGGCCGGTCACCACGAGGGCGTCGTGGCCGGCACCCGCGATGGCGGCCCGGGCCGCCGCCTGCCGGGCGGCGAACTCCGCCTCCGGGAAGGCCGCCTCGCGGCCGCGCAGCTCCGTGAACTCGTGCATCGCGCCGCCCTCGTCCCAGACTTCGCTCAGACTTCGCTCAGACTTCGCTCAGGCGCTGGATGATGCCCTGCTTGAAATTCTCGAGATGGGCCGCGATCGCGTCCGCCGCCGCCGCCGCGTCCTTGGCCCGCAGGGCGGCGACCACCGCGAGGTGCTCGCGATGGACCGCCTCGAACCGCTCGGGCATCCGGCTTAGGTTGAACATCTGCGTCTTGAGCCGCAGGTCCTTGATCGTCTTGGCGAGGGTCGCGTTCTGGCTGTGCTCCGCGATCAGGTCGTGGAAGCGCCGGTCGACCTCCCAGTTGCCCGGCGCGTCCGGGTCGCCCGCCGCCAAGAGTGCCTCCATCTGACGCTGCAGGTCCGCCAGCACCGCGTCGGCGATGCGGCCGGTGGCCAGCGCGACGCTCTCCCGCTCCAGCAGGCGGCGGACATGCAGGATCTCGATCAGCTCGCGCAGGGAGAATTCCTTGACCACGAGCATCCCGCCGGGTTGCCGCTCGATCAACCCCTCGGTCTCCAGCCGCGACATCGCCTCGCGGGTCGGGGTCCTGGAGATGTCGAGCATCTCGGCGAGGCGGCGCTCGTGCAGCACGGTGCCGGCCGGAAGGTCGCGGCGGACGAGCATGTCGAGCAGGCGGTCGTAGGCCATCTGGCCGAGGCTCTGCTCGCGCCGTGCACTGAGCGCCGTCGTGTACGACGCGGCGTCGAGGGTCTTCATGGTGTCCTCCCGGAGCGGCCGGCTCAGCCGCTCCCCATTCTTGTTCTCGCGCGTCCGCCGTGCCCGCTCACATGGCGGGCGTGCGGATCGGCTCCTTCGGGGCCGGATCATAGCCGATCAGCGGGGTAACGAGCTTGGCGTAGGTACCGTCCGCGACCATCTCGCCGAGCGCCTTGTTGACGGCGGCGTGCAGGTTCGGCTTGCCCTTCTTGATGGCGAAGCCCTTCTGGACCGTGCTCAGCGGGGTCTCGATCATCACCAGGGGCAGCTTGCGCGCCTTGATGGCGTAGTTGCCGGCCACCGCGTCGTTGATCACCGCGTCGATGTTGCCGCCGACGAGGTCCTGCATGGCGTCCGCGGCCGTCTTGTAGCTCTTCAGGGTGGCGCCGTTCTCCTCGGCGAGCTTGCCGAAGGTCGAGGCCGAGAGGGCGCCGACGTTGCGGCCCTTGAGATCCGCCGGCCCCTTGATGCCGGTATCCTTGCGGGTGACGATCCGCGCGCCGGATTCGAGCCACCCGTCCGCGAAGGCGACCTGCTTCTGCCGGGCGGGGGTGATGTCCATCGACTCGCTGGTGATGTCGTACTGGTCGGCCATCAGGCCCACCAGCAGGGCGTCGAACTTGATGTTGACCGGGCTGTACTCGAGCCCGAGCCGGCGGCAGACCTCGCGCATGACCCGGACCTCCAGCCCGTCGAGCTCGCCGCTCGGCGTGCGCATGCTGAAGGGCGCGAAGGTGCTGTCCGTCGCCACGATCAGCTTGCCGGGCTCGATCAGCTCCAGCTTGCCCTCGGCCGCGCGGGTCGCGGGGGCGGCGAGGATCCCTGCGCCGAGGCTGGCGCAGAGGGCGGCGAGGGCGAGGACGTGGCGGCGGTTCATGGTGATCTCCGGTCTCGGGACGGGGCGGGAAGGATCGGCCGCGGCCCGTCCCGCGGCGGGGGGGCTCAGGACAGGCGGGCGTAGCGCCGCTCGAAATAGGCCGAGAGCTGCGACAGGATCGACGTGAGGCCGAGGTAGATCAGCGCCGCCGCGATGTAGAAATCGAACGGCCGGAAGGTCGTGGCGATCATGAGCTGCGCGTAGAGCGTCAGCTCCACCACCGTGATCGTCGACAGCAGCGAGGTATTCTTCACCGCCGAGATCGCCTCGTTGGTCAGCGACGGCAGGATCATGCGGAAGACCTGCGGCAGGACGATGCGCACCATCATGATCCGCGGGTTCATGCCGAGCGCCAGCGCCGACTCGACCTGACCCCGGGGGATCGCCGCGAGGCCGGCCCGGATCGTCTCGGCCACGTAGGCGCCGCTGCTGACACCCAGCGCGATGATGCCGGCGGTCACGGGCGAGAGCTTCACCCCGACCTGCGGCATGCCGAAATACACGATGAAGACCTGCACGAGGGTCGGCGTGCCGCGGATGAACCAGACGTAGAAGCTCGCCAGCGCCCGGAAGGGCGCGAAGGACGAGCGCTTGCCCAGCGCCCCGAGCAGGCCGCAGGCCCAGCTCACCAGGATGCTCGCCACCGTGACGCCGAGCACCACTAGGGTCGCCGAGAGGAAGCCGGGGCCGTAGGTGACGACCTCGTCCGAGAGGGTGAGCCACCACTCCTGCAACGCCGCGACGCTCATCGCTGTCCCTTCTCCCCGGTGATGGGCCGGCGCCTCACGCCGTCTGTCCCGGCGCGGCGGGCTGGTGCAGGACGCGCCGGAGGAACTGGCGCAGCCGCTCGCTCCGGGGCGCGCCGATGATGGCGTCGGGCGGCCCGTCCTCGGCGATCACGCCGCCGTCGAAGAACAGGGTGCGGGTGCCGACATCCCGGGCGAAGGCCATCTCGTGGGTGACGAGCAGCATCGTCATCCCGTCCGCCGCGAGGGAGCCCATCAGCGCCAGCACCTCGCCGACCAGCTCCGGATCGAGGGCCGAGGTCACCTCGTCGAACAGCATCACCTTGGGCGCCATCGCCAGGGCGCGCACGATCGCCACGCGCTGCTGCTGCCCGCCCGAGAGCTTCGACGGGTAGGCGTGCCGCTTCTCGTAGAGGCCGATGCGCTGGAGCAGCGCCTCCGCCTCCGCGACGGCCTGCCGGCGCGGCATCCGACGTACCCGGATCGGCGCCTCGATGACGTTCTCCAGCACGGTCATGTGCGGCCAGAGATTGTAGCTCTGGAAGACCATGCCGATCCGCGCCCGCAACTCGCAGAGCTGCTGCGGCGTCGGCTGGCGGCGGGCGCCCTGCTCGTAGTCGAAGGCGAAGCGCTCGAAATCCATGAAGCCGGAGGTCGGCGTCTCCATGAGGTTCAGGCAGCGCAGGAACGTGCTCTTGCCCGAGCCGCTCGCACCGATGATCGACACGACCTCGCCCTCTCGGATGTCGAGGGAGATGCCCTTCAGGACCTCGTTGGTGCCGTAGCTCTTGTGCAGCTTCCTGATCTTCAGGAGCGGGGGCGCGGCCGTCTCGGTCTGAGCCATCGTTAAACCTGATGTTTTGCAGTCGCTTCGCGGATCGATGCTTAGATCCGCACGCAGATCGCATTATGTTGCTGTTTTATCGTTCATAAAATCTCTCAATATAGAGATTTAATTTTCCATCCGCCGACGTTTTACATTGCCAAATCGGATGGGATGCCTTAGCAGAACCGGTATACCGCCGGCATTCAAGCGGTATTTTTGAGCATGGCTGCCTCCGACATGGTCATCGAACTTCCGGATCCCGGTATTCCCTTCGCGACTGCGCCGGGCGCGTGCCTCATTGTTCAGCCGATGGACCGGGTCGGACCCGCGCGGCAGCCGGCATGACCCGGCTCGCGATCGATCCGGATCTCTGCGCGGGCCTGTTCGCCGAGCTCCTGAGCTTCAGCGAGGACGCGCCGGGCGTGACGCGGGCGGCCTACGGCGTCGGCGAGGAGCGCGCCCACGCCCTGATGCGAGCCACCGGGCTGGCACTCGGGCTCGCCGCCGAGACCGACGCGGCCGGCAACCTGTTCCTGACGATGGCGGGCCGCGACCCGGCACTGGCGCCCTGGATGGTCGGCTCTCACGTCGACACGGTGCCCCACGGGGGCAATTTCGACGGGGCGGCGGGCGTGATCGGCGGCCTCGCGGCCGTGGAGGCCCTGCGCCGGGCTGGGATCGTGCCGGCGCGTCCCGTGACGGTGGCGGTGTTCCGGGCCGAGGAGAGCGTGTGGTTCCCGGCCTCCTACGTCGGCAGCCGGGCCGCGCTCGGCCTGCTGCCGCCGGAGGTGCTCGACCTGCCCCGCGCCGATACCGGCCGGAGCCTGCGCGACCACATGGCCGAACTCGGCCTGCGGCCGGGGGCGGTGGCGCGGGGCGAGCGGCTCCTCGATCCGGCGCGGATCCACGGCTTCGTCGAGATGCACATCGAGCAGGGCCCGGCGCTGGAGGCGGCCGGGCTCCCCGTGGGCTTCGTCACGGCGATCAGCGGCAGCTTCCGCTACCGCAAGGCGGCCTGCTTCGGCCGCTACGGCCATTCCGGCGCCGTGGCGCGGGGCGACCGCAGCGACGCCGTCTTCGCCCTCGCCGACCTGATCACCGGCCTGGACGCGCTCTGGGGCAGGCTGGAGGCGGAGGGCTGCCCGGCCACGATCACGCTGGGCGAGGTCGCCACCGACCCGGTTCAGCACGCCTTCGCCAAGATCCCCGGCGAAGTCCGCTTCTGCCTCGACGTGCGCAGCACCGAGCCGGCCGTTCTCGACCGGGTCGAGGCGGCGCTCGCCGAGCATATCGCCGCCATCGAGGCCGCCCGCTCGGTACGCTTCGTGCTGGGCGAGCGGACCGGCAGCACGCCGGCGCGGATGAGCGCCGCGCTGGTCGAGGCCCTGTCCGGCCACGCGCGCCGGCTCGGGACGCCGTTCCGCACGATGGCGAGCGGGGCGGGGCACGACACCGCGACGCTGGCCGGCCAGGGCGTGCCGAGCACGATGATCTTCATCCGCAACCAGAACGGCAGCCACAACCCGGACGAGGCGATGCGGATCGCGGATCTGTGCGCCGCCGCCACCCTGGTGGCCCACCTGGTCGCCGAAGCCTGACCCCGCGCGAGAGAAGGGATGCACCGATGATCGTCGATCTGAACTGCGACATGGGCGAGGGCTTCGGCGTCTACCGTCTGGGCGACGACGCCGAGATGCTGACCGTGGCGACCTCGGCCAACATCGCCTGCGGCTTCCACGCCGGCGACCCGCTGGTGATGCACGAGACCCTGAGCCGCGCCGCCGCGAACGGCGTGCAAGCGGGCGCCCACCCGAGCTTCCTCGACCTCTGGGGCTTCGGCCGGCGGCCGATCCACGGCGAGCGCCCCGCCGACATCGAGAAGGCGGTGCTCTACCAGGTCGGCGCGCTGCTGGCGCTGGCGCAGGATGCCGGCTGCCCGGTGCGCCACGTGAAGACCCACGGGGCCATGGGCAACATGGCCAACGAGGATGCCGACCTCGCTCTGGCGGTGGCCCGGGCGATCCGCACCCTCGACCGCGACCTGATCTTCGTGGTGATGCCCGGCCTGGAGACCGAGCGGGCCGGCGAGAAGCTCGGGCTGCCGATCGCGCGCGAGATCTACGCCGACCGCGCCTACGCGGATGACGGCACCCTGGTCTCGCGCAAGCTCCCCGGCGCCGTGCTGCACGATCCCGATTCCGTCTCGGAGCGCGTGGCGCGGATGCTGGAGGACGGGGCGATCACCTGCCTGTCCGGGCGGCGCATCCCGACGCGGATCGACACGGTCTGCGTCCACGGCGACACGCCCGGCGCGGTCGCCATGGCGCGCCGCCTGCGCGACGACTGCGCCGCCAAGGGGATCGCCCTGCGCCCGATGGCCGAGGTGCTCGGTGTCTGAGCCCGGCTACCGCCTCCTCGATAGCGGCGACCGGGCGCTCACGGTGGAGCTCGGCCGCGCGGTCGATCCCGCGATCAACGCGCGGGTCATCGCCCTCGACGCGGCGCTCCGTGGCGCCGGGCGCCCGGGCCTCTTGGAGACCGTGCCGACCTACCGCTCGCTCCTCGTCCTCTACGATCCGGACCTGCTGCCCCGGGCCGACCTCGCCGCGCTGATCGCCGCGCACTGGCCGCCGCCGGACGGGGCGGCGGGCTCGCTGCGCCGCTGGCGGGTGCCGGTCCATTACGGCGGCGCGCACGGCGCCGACCTCGACGACCTCGCCGCCGGGGCCGGGCTCAGCCCGGAGGCGGTGATCGCCCTTCATTCCGGCCGCGACTACCGCGTCTACATGATCGGCTTCGCCCCCGGCTTCGCCTATCTGGGCGGCCTCGATCCCCGGCTCTACGCGAGCCGGCGCACCGATCCCCGACCCAGGACCCCGGCGGGCAGCGTCTCGATCGGCGGGAACCAGACCGGCGTCTCGCCGCCCCTGGAGCTGCCGAGCGGCTGGCAGCTCATCGGCCGCACGCCCGCGCGCTCCTACGATCCGGGCCGGGCCGAGCCGTTCCTGTTCGCGGCCGGCGACCTGATCCGGTTCGAGCCGATCGACCGCGCCGCGTTCGACGGCCTCAGCGAGGCCGCCCGCGCCGGCGAGACCGTCGCGACCCTGGAGCGGATCGATGCCTGAGGGCCTGCGCGTCATCGCCCCCGGCGTGGCCTCGACCCTGCAGGATGCCGGGCGGCCGGGCTACCTGCGCTACGGCATCTCGGGGTCCGGCGCGATGGATCCCGACCTGCTGGCCCTGGCCAACGGCCTCGTCGGCAACCCGCTCGACGCCGCGGTGATCGAGATGGCGATGGTCGGTCCGACCCTCGCCTGCGAGACGGATATCTGCCGCGTCGCCCTCGCCGGCGCGCCCTTCGCGATGAGCCTGAACGGCCGCGCCCTCGACCCGTTCACGGCCCACGACCTGCGGCGGGGCGACCGGCTCGTCCTGGGCGGACCGCGGCAGGGCCTGCGCGCCTGCCTCGCGGTCGCCGGGGGCTTCGCCGTCGCGCCGATGCTCGGCAGCGTGGCGACGCACACCCGCACTCGCCTCGGCGGCCTCGACGGTCATCCCCTGGCCGCGGGCGACCTGCTGCCCCTCGCGGCGCCCGCGCCCCGCGACCGTCCGCTGACCCTGCCGCCGGCCCACCGGCCGACCTTCGGTGGCCCGATCCGGGTGGTGCTCGGGCCGCAGGCCGACGGCTTCACCGAGGACGGCCTGCGGACGTTCCTCTCCGAGCCCTACACCCTCACGGCGCGGGCGGACCGGATGGGCTGCCACCTCGACGGGCCGCCGATCGCCCACGCGGACGGTTTCAACATCGTCTCGGACGGGATCGTGAACGGCTCGATCCAGGTGCCCGGACACGGGCGCCCGCTGATCCTGCTGGCCGACCGCCACACCACCGGCGGCTACCCGAAGATCGCCACCGTGATCTCGGCGGATCTCGGCCGCCTCGCGCAGGTGCGGCCGGGGGAGACGATCCGGTTCGCGGCCGTCGCCGTCGCGGAGGCCCAGGTCATCGCCCGCGCCGCGCGAAGCGCTCTGGCCGCGCGGCTGACGGCGCTGGTGCCGGCCGGCGGCGGCGATCTCGACAGCGCGTTCCTGCTGTCCTGCAACCTCGTCGGCGGCGTCGTCTCGGCGCGTGCCCCCGATCCGGCGCCCTGACGGCGCCGCACCTCCTCCATCCAGCAAGAGACCGTCGATGCTCACGCCGTTCCACCTCGCCTACCACGTCACCGACCTCGACGCGGCGCGCCGCTTCTACGGGGGCGTCCTCGGCTGCCAGGAGGGCCGCAGCACCGAGACCTGGGTCGATTTCGACTTCTTCGGCCATCAGCTGTCGCTGCACCTGGGCGAGCCCTTCGCCACCACCCGGAGCGGGAAGGTCGGCGACCACACGGTGATGATGCCGCATCTGGGCGTGGTGCTGCCGCTCGACGCCTGGGAGGCGCTCGCCGGCCGTGTCGAGGCGGCCGGCATCGCCTTCGACATCCCGCCCGTCGTCCGCTTCGCCGGCGAGCCCGGCGAGCAGCGCACGATGTTCTTCTTCGACCCGAGCGGCAATCCGATCGAGATCAAGGGTTTCCGGGATCTGGCCGGCGTCTTCGCGCACTGAGGCGCGTATCCGCGAAGCCGCCCGTCGCCGGAGCGGCGACGGGCGGCCAGGACGCGACGTCCGTCAGGCGCGGCGGGCGTTCCAGAAGACGAACTGGCCGTCGACCACGTCCCGAAGGTCGCGCCGGAAGGCCGTCCGGTAGAAGTACTGGCCGGTCGGCAGGTACGGCACGTCGCGCATCGCGAGAGTTTGCATCCGGGCCGCGATCGCCTTGCGGGCCGCCTGGTCCGGCGCCTCGATCCAGGCCTCCCGCAGGCTCTCCAGCTCCGGCAGGTCCGGCCAGCCGAAGAAACCCTTCTCGCCGCCGCAGCGCAGGACCTGCTCCACGACCGGGTTGGCCATGTCGAGGCCGGTCCAGGTCGTGGTGAAGATGTTCCAGCCGCCCTGGTCGGGGGGCGCCTTGCTGGCGCGGCGGGTGACCAGCGTGCCCCAGTCGGAGACGACGTACTGCACATTCATCCCGAGGCGCTGGAGCAGGTCGTGCATGATCTCGCCGAGGGCGCCGAGCACGGGGTTCTCGCTCGTCGACATGAGCACGACGCGCTCGCCCTTGTAGCCGGCCGCCACGAGGTCGCGCTTGGCCTTGGCGAGATCGCGCGGCCGGGTGAGCACGTCGAGCCCGGCATCGGTGGCCATCGCGGTCCCCGGCGTGAACAGGCCGACATCCTTGCGCCACAGCTTGGGATCGTCGCCGGCGGCCGCCGCCATGAAGTCTGCCTGGGACAGGGCCTCGAGGACCACGCGCCGGACCGCCGGCTTGTCGAAGGGCGGGTGGAGATGATTCATCACGCCGGTGCCGAGATTGCCGAGCGGCGAGGCGAGCTGCGTCGCGATCTGCGGGTGCGCCTGAAGCGTCGGCACGAGATCGCTGATCGGGTTCTCCCACCAGTCGACCTCGCCGTTCTGAAGGGCGGCGGCCGCGGTGCCGGGATCCGGCATGACCTGCCACTCGACCCGCTCGAAATGGACACGCTTCGGCCCCGCCACCCAGGAGACCGGGCCGTTCTCCCGGGGCCGGTAGTCCGGGTTGCGGTCGTAGACCACGCGGGCGCCGACGAGCCGCTCCTTGGTGTTGAACCGGAACGGCCCGGAGCCGATCAGCTCGGGGATCTGCTGGGCCGGGTCGGTGGCGGCTAGGCGCTCGGGCATGATGACGAGGACCGGCGGACCGAGCTTCGCCAGCGTCTCGAGCATCAGCCCGTAGGGCCGCTTCAACCGGATGACGAAGGTGCGGTCGTCCGGCGCCTCCAGGGCGTCCGTGCGCGCCATCAGGGCCTGCCCGAGGCTGTCGCGTTGCGCCCACCGCCGGATCGACGCGACGCAGTCGCGGCCCCGCACCGGCTCGCCGTCGTGGAATCTCAGGCCCTCGCGCAGCCGGAAGGTCCAGCGCCGCCCGTCCTCCTCGACCGTGTGGCCCTCGACCATCTGCGGCTGCGGCGTGAACTGCGCGTCGAGGCCGTAGAGCTGGTCGAACACCATGAGCGCGTGGTTGCGCGTGACGTAGGCCGTGGTCGTCACCGGATCGACGATGGTGAGGTCGGATTGCGGCACGAAGCGCAGGACGCTCGCCCGGCCGCCCTGGGCCAGGGCCGGGCGGGCCGGAAGGAAGGGCGCGGCGGCCGCGACGGCGGCACCGCCGAGGAAGGTTCGTCGCAGCATGGGTCACTCCTGGCGTTCCGGGGCAGGCGGGCGGGGACGGGTGCGCCGGGCGGGATCCCTAGCGAGGATGCCTTCTGCGGGCGCGCATTCCGCAGGAACACAACCTGCAAGCGCCATTCCGCCCGGCACGGTCACGGGACGCGGACGGCCTCTTCGGCCCGCCGGCGCAGGGCCGCGCGGTCGATCTTGCCGGTCGAGGCGAGCGGCAGCGCCTCGACGAACCAGACCCGACGCGGGTGCTGGTAGGCCGGCGCGTGTTCGAGCGCGTAATCCTTGAGAGCGGCCTCGTCGACGGTGGCGCCGGGCCGGCGGACCACGAAGGCGACCGGCTTGGTGCCCTTGATGGCGTCGTCCACCGGCACCACGCAGGCTTGGAGCACCGCGGGGTGGCGCTCCAGCACCAGCTCGACCTCGCCCGGAAAGATGTTCTCGCCGCCGGAGACGAACATGTCGTCGGTCCGCCCGAGGAAGTAGAAGAACCCGTCCGCGTCGCGGCGGAAGACGTCGCCGGTGTCGTAGAACCCGTCCGCGGTGATCGGGACGGGCACGTCCGGCCGGTTGTGGTAGCCGAGCATGATCGCGGGGCTGCGCATCTGCAGGATCCCGGTCTCCGGGGCGTCCGGTCCGACGAGGCGCACCGCCACCTGGGGATGCGGCACGCCGACCGACGCGACCGGCGTCGGCAGGCCGTCCGGATGGTCGCCGAACACGACCGGGCCGCCCTCGGTGGTCCCGTAGGCGTTGAGGATGCGGGCGTTCGGCAGGAGGGCGCGGATCTGCCGGGCGAGGGTGTCGTTGACCGGCGCCGAGCCCATCCGGACCGTCCGCACGCCGGTGAGGTCGGCTTCCGCGAGGAGATCCGGCTCCCGCAGCATCATGGCGATCATCGGCGGCACGGCGGTGAGCCACGTGCAGCGGTACCGGTCGATCGCCGCGATGTAGGCCCGCGCCTCGAATTGCGGCAGCAGCACCATCGTGGCGCCGGCCGCGCAGACGAGGAGCGCCAGGGCGAGCGCGTTCATGTGGTAGAGCGGCGCCGCCACGAGCAGCCGGTCGTCGCGCAGGTCCGTCTCCGCGGCGCGGGTCCGCACCACCCAGAGGTGGCTGGCATGGCTCAGCCGCACGCCCTTCGGCCGGCCCGTCGAGCCGGACGTGTAGAGGAACAGGGCCGCCTCGTCGGGCTCGGGCACGACCGGCACGAACGGACCGGGGTCGAGCCAGGCCGCGAAGCCCTCCGGCCCGTCATCGTCGAACCCGGCGATCCGGATATCGGGGCCGAGATGGGCCAGCAGCGCCCGGCGCGAGCCGTCGCAGAGCACGAGCCGCGCCCCGCAATCGGCGAGCGCGGCGGCGATCGTGGCCGGCGGGAACTTGTGATTGACCGGGACCGGGACCACGCCGGCGCGCATCGCCCCGAGCAGCGCCGCGATCGTGTCGGGCCGGTTGGCCGCGAGGATCGCGACCCGCGCGCCGCGGGCGATCCCGCCGCGCAGCAGGCCGCGCGCGAAGGCGTCGGCCCGGGCGTCGAGGCCGGCGCGGGTCATCACGGCGGGCTCGCCATCGGGGGCGACGCCGATGATCAGCGGCCTGTCCGGCGGCCCGGACCGGTCGACGAGATCGCCGAGATTGGTCGGAGCCGTGGCCGCGCGCGTCATGGGGCCGCCCTGCACGGGAGGTTGAGGTCGAAGGTCGGCAGCGTCAGCGTGGCCGCGCCCGGCCCGTGCCGAACCCAGCCCGCCTCCGGGAGCGCGCCCGCGCGGGCTTCGAGGGCGTCGAGGCTGCGGAAGCGCAGGGTCAGGGTGGCGAAGCGGCCGGCCGGCCCCGGCGCGATCGCGACCCGCGTCTCCCCGAGCCGGAGGGTCCAGCCGTCACCCACGGCCTCGGCCGGCGCACCGCTCGCGGCGGCGTAGAGACGGGCGTCGGCATCCGGTGCCGGGCTCTCGATCTTCAGCGCGTCGATCCCCGTGAAGCCGTTCGGATGGTCGAGCCATTCGGGGCGCCAGACGAGATCCGGGGTCAGGTGCTCACAATGGTAGAGGCGCCCCGCCGGGAACCGGTCGACCGGCACCCGCACCGTGCGGAACCGGGCCGTGTCCTCGCGGCCGTCGACGGTCACGGGGCGCGTGAAGGCGACGGTCGGCCCGGCCGCGAGCCCCGCCGCGGCGAGGCGGGCATGCGTCGCGTCGGCGTCCCGGCTCGCCACGACGAGCCCGTTCAGGCCGAACGGGCTGTCCAGAACGTCCTGCCGCTGCGGACCCGTCTCGGGCAGGCCGACGAGTTCGAGGTAGGGTCCGGCCGTCATCATCAGGTGGTTGATGGAGCCCAGCGAGTGGTGGCCGCGCGGTGTCAGGCGGAAGCCGAGGGCGGCGAACAGCTCCGCCGCCTCGTCCATCCGCCGCAGCACGTTGATCACCACGTGGTCGAGGGCCCCATCCGCCGGGGCGCCGGGGGCCGGTCCGGTCATTTCGGCGGCGCCGTCATGTAGACGCCGCGGCCGCTCGCGAGCAGGCGCCCCTCCGGGTCGAGGATCTGCGCCTCGGCCACCGAGAGCTGGTTGCCGAACTTCACCACCGTGCCGCGGCAGGTGAGATCGCCCTGCATCGCGGCCCGGTGATAATCGACCCGCAGGTCAACGGTGGGGACGCCGCGGCCGGTCTTGGAGACCAGCGCCCAGTCGGCGGTGAGATCCACGAGCGTCGCCAGGATGCCGCCGTGCACGTAGCCGCGCTCGGCGTTGACGACCCATTCCGGCCGCCACGTCGCCTTCAGCTCGATCGTCCCATCGCCGACGGCGACGACGGAGAGGCCGAGCCACTGGTGGAACGGGCCGCGCAGCAGCAGCGCCTCGACCTGCTCCTTGGTGAGGGGGGTGTCGGACATGGCTTGGGGGATCTCCTCGGGCGGTGTCAGGGGGTGACGACGATCTTGCCCATGACCTCGCGGTCGCGGATCATCCGCAGGCCCTCGGCGGCCTCCTCGAGGGGCAGGAGCTTGTCGATGGTCGGCTTCAGCGTGCCGGCCTGGATCATGTCCATCAGGGCCGACAGGTTGTCGTCGTAGAAGCTGTTGGAGCCGATCACCTTGAGCTCGAAGCTCCAGATGTAGCGGAGATCCTCCTTGGGATCGTGCCCCGCGGTGGCCCCGCAGACCAGCAGCGTGCCGCCGCGCTTCAGGCACTTGAGCGAGGGCACCCAGGTGTCGCCGCCGGTGAAGTTGATCACCACGTCGACCCCGCCCTCGTAGGTCCGGCGCTGCGGCTTGCCGTACTGCTGGATCGCCCACTTGGAGAAGTCGGTCTCGCGGTAGTTGACGACGTGGTCGGCCCCGAGGGCCGTCAGCGCCGCCATCTTCTCCGCGCTGCCCGCGCAGGCGATCACCTCGGCGCCGAGCTGCTTGGCCAGCATCACGCAGCCGGTGCCGACGCCGCCGCTGGCGCCGAGGATCAGGACCTTGTCGCCGGCCTTCACGGTGTTGTGGGTGATCAGCATGCGGTGGGCCGTGCCGTAGGCCACCGGCAGGGACGCCGCGTCCGCGTAGCTCACGTCCGGCGGCATCGCGATGAGCTGGCTCGTCGAGACCCGGCAGTACTCGGCCATGCCGCCGTCGAGCATCTCGCCCATCAGGCCCTTGGCCTTGTTGAGCGGGTTGACCAGCACCCGGTCGCCGACGCGCCACTCCGCGACGCCCGCACCGAGCTCGACGACCTGCCCGGCCATGTCGAGGCCGATCACCACCGGCATCGGCACCTTGATGCCGGGCATGCCCTTCACGGTGAACACGTCGTGGTAGTTGAACGAGGACGCGCCGACCCGGATCAGGACCTCGCCCGGGCCGGGGGACGGCCTCGGATAGTCGTTCACCACCTTCAGCGTGTCGATGTCGCCGTGCGCCTCCAGAACGAGCGCCTTCATCGTCTGAGCCATCGTGGAAACCCTCTTCTGCAGGTCGGAAAGGCTACGGGATCGACTTCGACCGCTCGTAGGGGCCGGGGACCAGGGCCGTGTCCGGCAGGCTGCCCTGGACGGCGCCGACCGCCTTGAACACGTCGAATTCCCGCTTCAGCGAGGCGATGTCGGCGGGCTCCAGGCTGACCGTGTAGATGCCGTCCCAGAGGCCCGCGTAGGCCGCGGCGTCGGCGTCGCTCAGGTTCGCGGCCGCCTTCAGGATCTTGGCCACGCCGGGCTTGTCGGCCTGGCCGAACGCGTAGGCCTTGCGCATCGCGGCCACGACCTTGGCGGGCGCGTCCGGATTCTGCGCCATCCAGGCATTGCGCATCAGGCCGACGCCGAGGACCGGCGGCGCGTCCTGCTGGGTGAGGCGCCTCCACTCCTGCCGGAAGGTGCCGAGCCGGCGCAGCTTCACGTCCGGCAGGAGCGCGAGGGTCACGGTGCGCAGGGCCGCGGCGTCGATGTCCTTCTGGACGAGGAATTGCGCCAGCCGGGAATCGTTGCCGGGGACGGCCTGATAGTCGGCGGGCTTGAGGCCGTGATTGGTCTCCAAGATCGCCGCCGCGATGGCGGCGGTGCCGCTGCCGGCCGGCGAGGTGCCGATCTTCCTGCCCCTGAGGTCGGCCATCGTCTTGATCGGCGAGTCCTCCGGGACGACGAAGTCGAGGTCGGCCACCTGGGTCGCCAGGACGATGCTCATCGGCAGCCCGTCGGCGGTGACGCTCAGCGCCGTCCCGGCGCTCGCCGCGATCGCGAAATCGATCGCCCCGGCGGCCATGGCCTTGGTCGGCGCGTTCACGTCCGGGAACTTGACGTACTCGACCGTCAGGCCCTCCTTCTCCATGAACTTCCCGGCCTCCAGCACGGCGCCGAAGCCGAGGCTGATGCCCGAGCTCCAGTAGCCGATGCGCACCGTCTCGGCGCGCGCGAGGCCGGGCAGGCCAACCGCGCAGAGCGCGGCGACGGCGAAGGCGCGGATCCGTTTCAAGGCGTTCTCCAAGAGCTGCAATGGGAGGACGTGCGGCGGGCGTGTCCCCGGCTGGCGCCGGCCGTCACGGCTGCGCCACCTTCTTCCAGGCGAACAGGCGCTGCTCGGCCGGCTTCAGGACGAGCGTCTCGAGCCCGATCATCAGGGCGACGAGGGTGAGGGTCCAGGCGAAGACCTGGTCGGTCTGGACGAGGTCGGCCGCCTGCCGCAGGCGGTAGCCGATGCCGCTGCTCGCCCCGAGCGATTCCGCCACGAGGACGACCCGCGCCCCGAAGCCGATGGCGAGGCGCGCGCCCGCGAAGAAGGCGGGCAGGATCGTCGGCAGGTAGATCTTGGTCAGCACCTTGCGGCGCGGCATCCGGAAGGTGCGGGCGAGCTCGAGATGCTCGGCGCTGACCGTGCGCGTGCCCTGCCAGACGTTGGTCAGGATCAGCGGCATCGCGGTCATGAACACCACGAAGATCGTGGTCCAGTTCGAGAGGCCGAACCAGATCAGCGCGAAGATCGCCCAAATCGCGGAGGAGACGGTGTTGGTCACCGTCAGCACCGGCTCGAAGAAGCGCCCGAGGCGCGGGCTCGCGCCGAGCAGCAGGCCGAGCGGCAGCCCCACGAGGGCCGCGAAGGCGAGGCCGGCGCCGATCCGGCCCAGCGTGATGCCGAGATCAGCGGCGAAGCTCGGCGTGGCGACGAGGCCGAGCCACGTGTGCCAGACCCGCGCGGGGCTCGGCAGGACGAAGCTCGGCGCGTGCAGCGATCCGAGCTGCCACGCGGCCAGCGCTAGGGCGAGCAGGGCGAGCCGCTGGAGCAGCACGCCCGCCCGGCGTCCGGCGCCGGACGTCCGCGTCCGCCGGATCAGGCGCGGCGGGGTCTTCACGAGCATCGCGCGCTCTCGGCGGAGAGGCTGATGCGCAGGCGCCGGACCTCCTCGGCGACCTCCGTCGAGAGCGGGTCGCGGGGGTACGGCAGATCGATGGCCCGGACAGTGCCGATCCGGCCCGGCCGCGGGTGCAGGACAACCACCTGGCTCGCCAGCACCACCGCCTCCTCGACGTCGTGCGTGACGAAGACCAGGGTCATCGCCCGCAGGCCGGCGATGCGCAGCAGCTCCGCGTGCATCTGCGCGCGGATCTCGGGATCGAGCTTCGAGAACGGCTCGTCGAGGAGCAGGATCTTGGGCTCGGTCACGAGGCTGCGCGCGAGCGCCACCCGGCTGCGCATGCCCCCCGACAATTCGTGCGGGTAGGCGTCGCGGAAGGCCTCCAGCCCGACGAGCCGCAGGGTCTCGTCGACCCGCCGCGCCCGCTCCGCCCGGCCCATGCGTCCGGCCTCGAGGCCGAAGGCGACGTTCTGGGCGGCCGTGCGCCAGGGCAGCAGCCGGTCCTCCTGGAACATGTAGGTCATGGCCCGCCAGTCGCGGAAGGCGTGCGACGGGATGCCGTTCAGGAGGACGGCGCCCTGATCGGGCTCGACCAGCCCCGCGATCATGTTGAGGAGGGTACTCTTTCCGCAGCCCGACGCGCCCAGGATCGCGACGATCGCGCGCTGCGGGATCGCGATGTCGACGGTGTCGAGGACGTGGAGCGGCCCGCCCTCGCGCCGGTCGAACCACTTGCTGACATGGTCGAGCTCGACGGCGTTCACGGCTCGCCCCCGTCGACCCGGGCCGGCCGCACCGGCGCCACCACCGCGGTGTCGCGCAGGCTGGCGATGACCTTCTCCAGCGTCATGTCGCGGAACGTCTCGACGTGGCGGCGGGCCACCAGGGCGGCGCTGTCGGCGTCGCCCGCCACCAGATGCTCGATCAGCGCGGTGTGGTCGTTCTCGATGTTCGGCCGCACCCCCTGCACGCCGAAGCCGAGGGCGACGAGGCGGGTCATCTCGTCGAGGAGGCCCGACAGCGTCCGGTACAGGCGCCCGTTCCCCGCGGCCGCGGCGATCGCGAGGTGGAAGCCCCGGTTGGCCTCAAGGAAGAAGTCGATCTGGTTGCCCATCTCCACCGTGATCTTGCGGCGGCAGGCCTGCTCCAGGCGCTCCAGATGCGCCCGGTTCACGCGGCCGGCGGCGCCCCGCGCCGCGAGGGGCTCGAGCTCCATCCGGAGGGCGAAGACCTCGTCGACATCCTTCACGGTCACCGGGCTGACCCGGTAGCCGTGCCGCGGCATCGAGCTGACGAAGCCTTCCTGGGCGAGGCGCTGGAGCGCGATCCGGCAGCTCGCCTTGCCGATCTCGAACCGCTCCATCACCTCGGCCTCGGTGAAGCGCGTACCGGGCAGGAGGCGGCAGGCGACGATCTCGCGGCGCATCAGGTCATAGGCCTGGTTGCCCTTGCGCGTGGCGTCGGGGACGGCGAGCACCGTCGCGGTCGGGCGAGCGGGCCGGGACCTGTCATCGCGGGTCGTCATCGCACCTCGCTGTTCGGGCATTGAGGCTCCCACAGCATGCTGTGAGCTGCCCACCGCACGCAGGACATGTGCCAACCCCGCGCCGGCCCGCCTGCGCGCGGCGCGCATCGGCGGGCGGAACGATTGTCGGGTGCCGGCATTCGTCGCGCTGTGGGAAGCTCAGCTACGACGCGTGATCAGCTCAGCGCGCGCTGTGGGCATTCCATGGCGTATTTATGCGCAACGTCTCCGCGTTGTGTAAATGGAATGCGCGTCCAATTTTCGCGAAGATATTGGAAGAAAGAGCTTTTCGCGGCGCTCCGACGCGGAACGATCTGTGTTTTCTTTGAGCAGTGAGGCGTGCTGCCGGCCGCGTCTGCGACGCCCTACAGGATGTCGGGCTGGTCGCGCCGGTGCTCGTGCCCCGCGATGACGCGGCTCAGGAGCCGGGTCAGGGTGTCCTGCTCCGCCGGGGTGAGGGCCTCGACGGTCGCGGCGTGCGCGGCCCGCGCCGCCGGCTCCATCGCGCCGTGGAGCGCGGCGCCCTCGTCCGTCAGCCGGCAGACCTGCGCGCGGCGGTCGAGGGGCGAGGTCGTGCGGCTCACCAGACCGCGGGCCGCGAGGCGCTTCAGGGCGCCGGTCGTCGTCGTCCGGTCGAGGGCGACCGCGCTCGCGAGCGTCGTCTGATCGGCCTCCCCCAGATCGCGCAGCATCGAGAGCAGGCTGTACTGGAGCGGGGTGACGCGAAACGCGGCACAGCGTTCGGCGAAGAGGCTGACGTGGATCTGGTGCATGCGGCGGGCGAGGAAGCCCGGGCGCTCGGCCAGGGGCCAGTGCCGGGCGTCCGCCGCCCCTGACGCGGTCCCCGCTTCCGCCAATCCCGCCGCGCAGCCGGCATCCGGGACCTCATCCATCGTCCGCCTCCGCAGAACGGTTCCAGCCTTGGCACGAGGTGTGCAACGCCGGAATACGAAGCATGCTTCGCTTTTGGCAAGGGCGAGGCCGGCGCGCGCCGGCCGGGACCACGAGGTCGACATGGACAATCGCCGCTATGATCTGGTTCTGCGGGGTGGGCGGGTCATCTGCCCGGCCTCCGGCATCGACGGCATCCGCGACGTGGCGGTGCGGGACGGGCGCATCGCCGCCGTGGCGGAGACGATCCTGCCCTCGGCCGCTGCCGAGGTGGTCGACGTCGCGGGCAAGCTCGTCCTGCCCGGCATGATCGACACCCACGCCCACGTCTACCAGTACGTCACCGGCCGGTTCGGCCTGAACCCCGACATGGTCGGCGTGCGATCGGGCGTGACCACGGTGGTGGACCAGGGCGGGCCGTCCTGCATGACCCTGCCGGGCTTCCGCCACTTCATCGCCGAGCGCTCCGAGACGCAGGTGCTCGCCTTCCTGTCGGCCTACCTCGTCGGCGGCCTGGAAGGGCATTTCTACCCGAACCTCTACAGCCCGGACGGCGTCGACATCGACGCCACCGTGAAGTCGGCCACCGAGAACCGCGACCTCGTGCGCGGCATCAAGGGCCATGCCGAGATCGGCGGCTTCGCCCGCTGGGGCATCAAGGTGATGGAGATGGCGGCCGAGATCAGCCGGCGCGCCGACCTGCCGCTCTACGTGCATTTCGGCCAGCTCTGGGGCCTGCCGGAATCGGGCGCCAACGGCGAGGATGCCGACACCATCGTCGAGCGGGTCATCCCGCTGCTGCGGCCCGGCGACGTGCTGGCCCATCCCTTCACCCGCCACCCGGGCGGCTTCATCAACGAGCAGGGCGAGGTCCACCACATCATCCGCCGGGCCATGGAGGCCGGGCTGAAGGTCGATGTCGGCCACGGCAGCCACTTCTCCTACCGCGTGGCCCGCGCGTCCCTGCCGGCCGGCGTGATCCCCTACACGCTCGGCGCCGACATGCACGGCTACAACACCGAGATCCCCGAGGTGACGAAGCCCGCCGGCACCCCGGACGAGCACCACGACGACGAGAACCACCCGTTCCTCGGGCAGGCCCGGTTCAGCCTCACCCAGGCGATGAGCTCGATGATGGCGCTGGGCATCCCGCTGGAGGAGGTGGTGCCGATGGTGACCTCGCACCCGGCCGAGATGCTGCGCATGGGCGACCGGATCGGCGCCCTCAAGGTCGGCTACGCGGCCGACGTCTCGGTGCTGCACGACGATCGCGGCCGCTTCCTGCTGCGCGACAACGAGGACACGCGGGTGATCGCCGACCGACTGCTGCGCCCGGCCTTCTGCCTCCGCGCGGGGAAGCGCTTCGAGGCCGACTCGCCGATCCTGCCCCAGGCGATCGCGGCCTGAGGTGGCGCCGGTGCCCGCCTTCGTCCTCGACGACCCGACCCCGCCGGACCCGCGCCGCCGCTGGGACAGCCTGGACTTCGCGGCCCGGGGTGCCTGCTACGACAACAACGCGGGCGTGCCCGACAGCGCCGCGCAGGTCGCGGCCCGCAACGCAGCCTCCGCGGCCTACCGCGCGGCGCACTCGGCCGGGCTCGACATCCCCTACGCCGCCGGCGCGCGCACCGGCTTCGACCTCTACCCGGCGGCGGAGACGGGGGCGCCCTGCCTCGTCTTCGTCCACGGCGGCTACTGGCAGCGCAACGCCCGGGCCGATTTCGCCTGCTTCGCGGAAGGGCTGAACGCCGCCGGCTGGTCGGTGGCGATGCCGGGCTACACCCTGGCGCCCGAGGCGAGCCTCACCGGGATCGTCGCCGAGATCGGGGCCGCCCTCGACTGGCTCGCCGAGCAGGGGGCGGCGCGCGGGATCGGCGGACCGATCGTCCTCGCCGGCTGGTCCGCGGGGGCGCAGCTCGCCGCGCTCCATCTCGGGCATCCCGCCGTGACCGCGGTCCTGGCGATCTCCGGCGTCTACGACCTCGCGCCGATCCGCGAGACCTACCTGAACGAGAAGCTCGGACTGAGCGGGGACGAGATCGGGACGCTGTCGCCCCTGCGCCTGCCCGTCGTGCCCAAGCCCATGACGATCGCCTACGGCAGCCGGGAGTTGCCCGCCCTCGTCCGCGACGCGCGCAACCTCCACGCCCTGCGCGGCGCCGCCCACGCGCCGGGCGCCCTGCTGCCGGTCCCGGGCGCCGACCACTTCTCGATCCTCGACGGATTCCGCCGGCCCGACGGCCTCCTGGTCCGCGCCGCGCAGGACGTTCTCGGAGGCGCCCGATGAGCCGCGAGGGCGTCGGGGCTCCCCTGCCCCGCAAGGAGGACGACCGCCTGATGCGCGGGCGCGGCCAGTATGTCGGCGACCTCCGGCTGCCGGGGATGCAGGACGTCGCCTTCGTGCGCAGCCCGCTCGCCCATGCCCGGATCCGCGCCATCCACGTGCCGAAGGCCCATCGCGACCGCGTCTTCACCGCCGCCGACCTCGACGGCGTGCTGCCGATCCGGGCGGTCTCGGGGCTGCCCGGCTTCAAGGTGTCCGAGCAGCCGGTGCTCGCCACCGGCAAGGTCCGGCAGGTCGGCGAATTGGTGGCGATGTGCGTCGCCCCGACCCGCGCGGAGGCCGAGGACATCGCCGCCGCCGTCGTGCTCGACCTGGAGGAGCTGCCCGCAATCCACGACATGCTGGCTGCCCGCGCGCCGGGCTCCGCCCTCGTCCACGAGCACTGGGGCGACAACGTCTTCCTGGAGACCCTGGTCGATGTCGGCATCGAGAGCGCCCTCGACGCGCCGATCAAGGTGAGCCGCACCATCTCGACGGGGCGGCAATGCATGGCGCCGATCGAGGGCCGCGGCACCGTGGTGAGCCTCGATCACCGCCTGGACCAGCTCGTGGTCCACACCGCGAGCCAGATGCCGCACATCGTGCGCAACGGCCTCTCCGAATGCCTCGGGATCGAGCAGGGCCGCATCCGCATCGTCTCGCCGGATGTCGGCGGCGGGTTCGGCTACAAGGCGATCCTGCTCGCCGAGGACGTGGCGCTGGCGTGGCTCGCGCTCCGCTGCGGCCATCCGGTCCGCTGGCTGGAGGACCGGCGCGAGCACCTGACCGCCAACGCCAATTGCCGCGAGCACCATTACCGCATCACCGCCTACGCGGAGCGGGACGGGACGCTGCGCGGCATCGACTGCGAGGCCACCGTCGATTCCGGCGCCTACTCGGCCTACCCGTTCTCGGCCTGCCTGGAGGCCGCGCAGGTCGCCAGCATCCTGCCGGGGCCCTACGACTTCCCGGCCTATCGCTGCCGCACGTGGTCGGTGGCGACCAACAAGTGCCCGATCCTGCCCTACCGGGGGGTGGCGCGCACCGGAGTCTGCTTCGCCCTGGAGCTCGTCCTCGACGCCGTCGCCCGCGCGGCCGGGATCCCGCCCGAGGCGGTGCGCGAGAAGAATCTCGTGCGGCCCGGGCAGATGCCGTTCGAGAACATCACGAAGAAGCACTTCGACAGCGGCGACTACCCGGAGGCGCTCGCCCGCGCGCTGAAGGCCGTCGACGTGGCGGCGGTCCGCGCCCGCCAGCGTGAGGGCGAGCCGGACGGGCGCCGGATCGGCCTCGGCCTCGCGATCTACTGCGAGCAGGCCGCGCACGGCACCTCGGTCTATTCCGGCTGGGGCATCCCGATGGTCCCCGGCCACGAGCAGGCGAGCGCCCGCCTCACCCCGGACGGCGGCCTGGAATTGCGGATCGGCGCCCATTCCCACGGCCAGGGCCTGGAGACGACGCTGGCCCAGGTCGCCCACGAGATCCTGGGCGTCCCGGTGGCGCGCACCCGCCTCGTCCACGGCGACACCGCCATGACCCCCTACTCCACCGGCTCCTGGGGCTCCCGCGTGATGGTGATGGCGGGCGGCGCGGTGGCGGCGGCCTGCGAGGAACTGCGGGCCCGGGCCGTGCGGATCGGCGCCCACCTGCTCCAGGCGCGGCCCGAGGAATGCCGGTTCGAAGGTGGCCACGTCGTCGGCCCCACGGGCGATGTCCCGCTCGAGGCGATCGCCCGCACCTGGTACCGCCGCCCGCAGGACCTCGCGCCCGACACCGATCCCTGCGGGCTCGAAGTCACCGCCGGCTACAAGCCGGTGCGCGATTCCGGCACCTTCTCGTACGCGGCGCACGCGGCCGTGGTGGCGGTCGATCCCGATCTCGGGGCGGTGGAGATTCTCGACTACGTCATCGTCGAGGACGGCGGCACGCTGGTGAATCCCCTCGTGGTCGACGGCCAGATCTACGGCGGCCTCGCGCAGGGGATCGGTACGGCCCTGTTCGAGGAGATGCGCTTCGACGCCCGCGGCCAGCCGCTGGCCTCGACGTTGGCCGACTACCTCCTGCCCGGCGCCGCCGACGTGCCGATTGCGCGCATCGACCACATGGAGACGCCCTCGCCCTACACGCGCTTCGGCCAGAAGGGCATCGGCGAGGGCGGCGCGATCGCGCCGCCGGCGGCGCTCGCCAACGCCGTGAACGACGCCCTCGCGCCGCTGGGCGTCGAGCTGCTGCACTCGCCCCTCACCCCCCGGCGGATCGTGGAGGCGGTGCTCGCCGCCCGTGATCCCGCCGAGACCGCGCGGGAGGCCGCATGAAGCCCGCCGCCTTCGCCTGGGAGCGCCCCGACAGCCTGCCGGCGCTGCTGGCACGCCTCGCCGAAGCCCCCGCGGGCGTGAAGCTGATCGCGGGCGGCCAGTCCCTCGGGCCGATGCTGAACCTGCGCCTCGTCGAGCCCACCCTGATCCTCGACATCACCGGCGTGCCCGAGCTCCGGACCGCGCGGGTCGAGGGCGACACGCTCGTGCTCGGGGCCTGCGTGACCCACGCCGACGTCGAGGACGGGCGCGTCCCGGACCTCACCGGCGGCGCGCTGCGGCGGGTCGCGGCCGCCATCGCCTACCGGCCGGTGCGCAACCGCGGCACGATCGGCGGCAGCCTCGTCCACGCCGACCCGGCCGCCGACTGGGTGAGCGCCCTGACCGCCCTCGGCGCCGAGGTCGAGATCGCGGGGCGCAACGGCCGCCGCACCCTGCCGGTGGAGCATTTCGTGACCGGCGCCCTCGAAGTGGCGCTCGGCGCGGACGAGATCCTGGTCGCGGTGCGCGTCCCGGCGCTGCCGGCGGGCGCGGCCTGGGGCTACGTCAAGCACTGCGCGAAGATCGGCGAGTTCGCCCACGCCATCGGGGCCGTGCGCCTCGAGCCCGGCGCGGGCCGGGGCCGGGCCGTGATCGGCGCGGTCGAGGGGCCGCCCGTGCTCCTGGCCGATGCCCGCCCTCTCTTCGGCGGCCGCATCGGCGCCGACTTCGCCGCGCGCTTCGACCTTCGGGCCGCCGACCTCGCGCTGCGGGAGGCCGGGATGGCCGACGCGGTCGAGCGGCACATCCACGTCACCGTCCTGAGCCGCGCGGTGGCCGCGGCGGCTGCGCCCGATCCCCGATCCGACACCCTTCCGGAGGCCGCATGAGCGCCGCGCTGGTCGAACCCGGGCCGTCGCGCATGGCCCTGGCGCTGACGGTGAACGGCCGGGCCGTGCGGGTCGCGGCCGAGCCGCGCAGCCACCTCGGCGACGTGCTGCGCGACGGGCTCGACCTCACCGGCACGCATCTGGGCTGCGAGCACGGCGTCTGCGGCGCCTGCACGGTCCTGCTCGACGGCGAGCCGGCCCGCGCCTGCCTCACCTACGCGGGGGCCTGCGCGGGCGCCGCGGTCACGACGATCGAGGGCCTCGACGCGGACGCGATCGCGGGCGAGCTGCGGGCCGCCTTCAACCGCGAGCACGCGCTCCAGTGCGGCTACTGCACGCCCGGGATGCTGGTGGCCGCCCGCGACCTGGTCCTGCGGCTGCCCGAGGCCGACGAGCGGCGGATCCGCGTCGGCCTGTCGGGCAACCTGTGCCGCTGCACCGGCTATACCGGCATCGTCCGGGCCGTGATGGCGGTGATCGCGGAAAGGCGTGGGCGCGGCATCCCCCCCGAGACCAGCGCGGCGCGGCCGCTCGGCCCGGTCGGCGCCCGGATCGGCGACGCGGCTTTCGCGCCCCTGGAACCGCCGGCGGATCGGATCGCCCCGGCGGCGCCCGCGGCCGTCGCGGACCTGTCCGACGCGTTCACCCCGGCCCACGGCTTCACGCAGGTGCTCGACCTCCTCCACCCGCCGGAGGCCGTCTTCGCCCTGCTGGGCGACCTCGCGGCGGTCGCCGCCTGCCTGCCGGGCGCGGTGCTGACGGCGCGGCCCACCCCCGACACGGTCGAGGGCGGCCTGCAGGTGCGGATCGGGCCGATCGCCGCGACGTTCCGCGGCCGCGCCCGCCTCGCGCGGGACGAGGCCGCCCGGACCGGCGCGGTCCACGGGGCCGGCACCGACGCGGGCGGCCGCTCGGCGACCGAGGGCCGGATCCGCTACCGGGTCGAGGCCGGGCCGACGCCCGGCACCGCCCGGGTCGAACTCGACGTCGGCTACACCCTGACCGGGCCGCTCGCGCAGTTCGGCCGGCCCGGCCTCGTGCGCGACCTCGCCGGCCGCATCGCCGCGGAGTTCACCCGCAACCTCGATGCCCGGCTCTCGGGCGTCGCGGCGCCGGCGCCCGCCGGCCTCAACCCGCTCCGCCTGCTCCTCGGCCTCGCGCGCGCGCGCCTCGCCGCGTGGTTCGGCCGCGCCTGATCCCATCCCGCCCCAACGCACCGGAGACACGCGAATGCTAGGCAGGTTCACCCTCACGACCGCGATCCTGCTGGCGCTGACGGCCACCGGCGCACGGGCGGAGGCGATCCGCATCGGCGTCAACGAGCCGCTGACCGGGCCGTTCGCGGCCTCGGGCACCTACGTGGTCAACGGCGCCAAGATCGCCGCCGACGAGATCAACGCCAAGGGCGGCGTCCTCGGGAAGAAGCTCGAACTCGTGATCGAGGACAACAAGAGCAACCCGACCGAGGCCGCCGCGGTCGCCGAGAAGCTGATCACCAGCGATAAGACCCCGGTGATGATGGGCGCTTGGGGCTCCAGCCTGACGCTGGCTGTGATGCCCAAGCTCGCGGATTACGAGACGCCGATGCTGGTCGAGACCTCCTCGTCCGGCAAGATCACGACCTCCGGCAACCCCTACGTGTTCCGGATCTCGCCGCCCTCGTCGCTCGAGGCCGAGACCTTCGCGCCCATGGTCGGCCGCCTCGGGCTGAAGAAGGTCGACTTCCTCGTCCTCAACAACGATTTCGGCCGCGGCGCCGCGACCGATTTCGGCAAGATGCTCAAGGACAAGGGCGTGACGGTCGGCCTCGTCGAGACCATGGACCAGGGCGCGCAGGACATGAGCGCCCAGCTCGCCAAGCTGAAGGCGTCGGATTCCGACACGATCATGATCACGAGCTCGGTCGATCAGCTCGTGCTGCTGTTCAAGCAGATGGCGGCGCTCGGCCTGAAGAAGCGGGTCATCACCACCGGCGGATCCCAGAACCCGGACCAGATCATCGCCCAGGCTGGCGCGGCCGCCGACGGCACGATGCACCTGACGACCTTCCTGCCCTGGTCGCCCGACAAGACGCCGGACCCGAAGGCTACCGAGGCCTTCATCGCCGCGTGGAAGACGCGCGGCTTCGACTTCGCCGGCGTCACCGAGAGCTTCCGCGGCTACGACGGCATCCGCGCGATCGCCCACGCCATCGAGAAGGCGGGTTCGGCCGATCCGTCCGCGATCACCAAGGCCTTCTGGTCGGTCGACTTCGTCGGGCTCAACGGGCCGATCCGCTTCGCCAAGGCCGGCCCCGCCGGGAAGGAGAGCGGCCAGAGCAAGCCCGACGTCTACCTCATCGAGATCAAGAACGGGACGGTGATCGTGCCGGCGCTGTGAGCGCCCCTGAGCCGGCGCTCTGATGCCGGCCCCCTCGCCCGTCCGCCGGCCCCCGGGCCGGGGCGCACCCTCGGAGGCCGCCCGTGAACGAACTGATCCAGCACCTCGTCAACGCCCTCATCCTCGGCGGCACCTACGCGCTGCTGGGGATCGGCCTTACGCTGATCTTCGGGATCATGAATGTCGTGAACTTCACCCACGGCGCGCTCTACACGGTCGGCGCCTACGTCATGTACCTCGCGGTCGCCGCGCTGGGACTGAACTTCTTCCTGGCGCTTCCTGTGGCGATCCTCGGCGGGCTCCTGCTCGGGGCCGCGATCGAGTTGCTGCTGCTGCGCCCGTTCCGAGGTTCGGACATCGACACCACCATGCTGGTGATGATCGGCGCCGGCATCGTCCTGCAATCGGGCACGCTCTGGACCTTCGGCGGCGTCGCCAAGGCGATCCCCGCGCCCTTTCCCGAGGCGCCGCTCCAGGTCGGCCCGGTCTCGGTGTCGTGGCTGCGGCTGTTCGTGCTCGGGGCGGCGCTGACGCTGATCGCCCTCACCTACGCGCTGATCAACCGGACCAAGCTCGGTCTCGCCATGCGCGCCGCGTTCCAGGATTCCGACACGGCGGCGCTGCTGGGCGTCGACGTCCGCCGGATCTACACCGCGACCTTCGCGCTCGGCTCGTCGCTCGCCGCGGCCGCCGGCGCGCTCCTCGGTCCGGTCTACGTCGTGTTCCCGCAGATGGGCGGCCTCGCCGAGCTCAAGGCCTTCGCCATCGTCATCCTGGGCGGGCTCGGCAACGTCACCGGCGCGGCGATCGGCGGCTTCATCCTGGCGCTCGCCGAGGAGCTGGGCGCCGGCTACGTCTCCTCCGGCTACCGGGACGCGATGGGCTTCCTGATCATCATCGCGGTCCTGCTCTGCAGGCCGACCGGGTTGTTCGCCAAGGCGGAGCGCATCGGATGAACCGGCTCCTCCCCCTCGCCCTGCTCGCCGGCCTCGTCGCCCTGCCCCTGGGGCTCGGCGCCAACCCCTACCTCCTCAACGCGCTGATCGTGACCGGCATCCTGACGATCGGCGCCATGAGCCTGAACCTGCTCCTCGGCTTCACCGGGCAGCTCAGCCTCGGCCACATCGCGTTCTTCGGGATCGGCGCCTATGTGAGCGCGCTGACCAGCCTCGGCTTCGACGTGGATCTCGGCTTCGGCATCCGTGCGGTCCACGAGCCCTGGCCGGCGGTGGTCGGCCTCCTGCTGGCGACGGCGGCGGCGGGCGGCTGCGGCTACCTGATCGGGCGGCTCTCCTTCCGGGTGCGGGGCGCCTACTTCGTGATCGTGACGATCTCGTTCGCCGAGGTCGTGCGGCTCGTGGCGCTTAACTGGGTGGAGCTGACGCAGGGGCCGCTGGCGCTCACCAACATCCCCGCCATCACCCTCGGCCTGCCGGGCCTCGGGATGTGGACCCTCAAGACCAAGCTCCAGAACTACTACCTCGTGCTGGCCGTGGGGACGCTCTGCTACGCCGTGATCGCCCGCTTGGTCGGCGGGCGCTTCGGCCGGGCGATGCGGGGCCTCAAGGAGAACGAGCCGCTGGCGCTCTCGGTCGGCATCAACGCCACGCGCACGCTGACGGTGGCGGCGGTGATCTCGGCCGCCATGGCCGGCGCGGCCGGCAGCCTCTACGCCCATTACCTGCGGATCATCGATCCCGACGTGTTCCTGTTCGCCACCACGGTCACCATGGTCATCATGGTGGTGGCGGGCGGCAAGGGCACCCTGCTGGGCCCGGTCGTCGGCGGCCTGATCTTCGGCCTGCTGCCGGTGGCGCTCCGCCCGGTCATGGCGCCGGAGGCGCAGTGGATCGTCTACGGCCTCGTGCTGATCGTGATCCTGTTCGTGATGCCGCGGGGCATCGTGCCGGGATTGGCGGCGCTGCTGGGCCGCCGGCCGGCCCCGGCCGCGCCCGTCCTCGAGGCCAACCCGGCGGTGCAGCGATGAGCGCGATCCTCTCCGTCGAGCATGTCGGCGTCCGCTTCGGGGGCCTCGTCGCCATCGCGGACCTGCATTTCGACGTCCGGGCCGGCGAGATCGTCAGCCTGATCGGCCCGAACGGGGCCGGCAAGACGACGGCCTTCAACGTGATGACGGGCTTCCTCAAGCCCAGCCAGGGCGCGGTCCGCTTCCGCGGCACGTCCCTGAAGGGCCTGCCGCCGCACGCGATCACGCGGCTCGGCCTCGCCCGCACCTTCCAGCGCACCAGCGTCTTCCCGGACGACACGGTGTTCGACAACGTGATGATCGGCCTGCACCAGATGGGCGCCGCGGCGGGCCGCGCGCCCGTTCTGGACGCGCTTCTCGGCCGCGCGGGGGCTGGCGAGAGGCAGCTGCGCGCCCGGGCCGCGGCGCTCCTCGACTGGGTCGGGCTCGCCGGGCGGGCGCAGGAGAAGGCCGGCGCCCTCGCCTACGGGGAGCAGCGCCTCGTCGGCGTGGCGCTGGCGCTCGCCACCGAGCCCGCCATGCTGCTTCTCGACGAGCCGGTCTCGGGGATGAACGCTTCCGAGACGCGGGTCTTCGTGCGCCTGATCCGGCAGATCCGGGAGCGCGGCGTCACCATCCTGCTCGTCGAGCACGACATGCCGATGGTGATGGAGGTCTCCGACCGCATCGTCGTCCTCAACTACGGGCGCCTGATCGCCGAGGGGCCGCCGGACCGGATCCGCAGCGACCCGGCGGTGATCGAGGCCTATCTCGGCCAGGGCAGCGCCGCCCGGCAGGCCGCCGCGGCTGCCGCGCAGGAGGCGGTCCATGCTTGAGATCCGCGACCTCGTCTGCGGCTACGGCCACGTCACGGCGCTGAAGGGGCTCACGATCGACGTGCGCGCGGGCCAGCTCGTGGCCCTCGTCGGCGCCAACGGCGCCGGCAAGTCCACGACGCTCCGGGCGATCTCCGGCCTCGTCCCGCCGCGCTCCGGCGCGATCCGGTTCGCCGGCCGGGACATCGCGGGGGCGGAGCCCCGCCGGATTTTGGCGGCGGGCATCGCCCATTGCCCGGAGGGCCGGCGCGTCTTCCCGCAGATGACGGTCGCCGAGAACCTCGCCATGGGCGCCTACCTGCGCCGCGACCGGGCGGCGGTCGCGGCGGACCTAGCGCGCATCTACGGGGAGTTCCCGCGCCTCGCGGAGCGGCGCGACCAGGCCGCCGGCACGCTGTCGGGCGGCGAGCAGCAGATGCTGGCGATCGGCCGCGCGCTGATGGGGCGCCCGAAGCTCGTGCTGTTCGACGAGCCGTCCCTGGGGCTCGCCCCCAACATCGTCGAGCGGATGTTCGCGGTGATCGGCGCGATCCGCGACGCCGGCACGACCGTGCTCCTCGTCGAGCAGAACGCCTTCGCGGCCCTCGAACTCTGCGACTACGCCTACCTCCTCGAAGCCGGCCGCATCGTCCTCGAGGGGCGCGGGCAGGACCTCATCGCCGACCCCCACGTGCGGGACGCCTATCTCGGTGGCTGAGCGGGATCTGCCGGGCCGGATCCGCCTCGGCCCGGTCGACCTTCTCGGCGACCGGGACCTGCTCCCCGTCACCGCGGGCGGCCGCCGCCTGCTCCTCGTCCGGGACGGCGCGCGGATCGTGGCCGCCGAGCGCGCCTGCCCGCACGAGGGGGCCGACCTCGCACTCGGCCGCTGCGTCGCGGGCCGGCTGCACTGCCCCCGGCACCAGGCCTCGTTCGACCTCCGGGACGGTGCCGTCTCGCCGGGCTGGTCGTTCCGGGCCCTGCGCCTGTCCGCGGTCGAGGCGGCGCCGGACGGGCTCTGGCTCAGGACCGGCTCCGGCCTTCTCGCGCCGGACACCGCGCCGCCGGGCGGCCGCGGATTCCCGGCCGGCCCGGAGATCCGACGGTAGAGCGATCGAGATCAGCCGATCCGTCTCGCTCTACGGCAGCGAGGTCGGGATCGCGGCGCTCACCGCCTGTCTCGTGCGGACGAACGGCCCGCACGCGCGCCTGCTCGCGCGGGGACGCATCGCGAGGACGGTCGCGGGTCCCACCGGCCGCTGAGGATCGGCGCTGATCGCCCGTCCGAAGGTGTCGGCCCAGGACAGCCTCGTCACGTTGTCCGGGGTCGGAGCGGGCGGAGCTTCCCGGTCGGCCGCCCGGCCGCGCTTGCGGGCCGCGGCACCGATCCACCGCACGATCAGGGGACCCTTCGCGTCGAACGTCGGATCGGACGCGGTCCGGCCGATGCCTCGTCTCTGACGGCGATGAATCATGGACTTCCCTCGAGTCGACTTGGGAGGGCCGCGCGCGCGGTCCGACGGACGTCACCGCCCGCGATCACCGGACCGTCGCCGCGACGGCAGCGGTGTGAAGCGCAGGCCGCGCGGGATGGCGGACGCCCTCGCCCAGCATCCGATCCCGTCCGCGTGGTCTCCAGCTGCATGTCCGGGCGCGCGCGATCGAATTCCTCGACCCGTGGCTTAGCCGATCGGGATGGCTTCGTGGACCAGTCCACATGGACTGGTCCACGACCCGTGACGGCGCCTGTGCGGTTGCTCTAGACAGGATCCGCATGGCGCAGGAAGCAATCCTCATCATCGATGACCACGCGCTGTTCCGGTCCGGCATCGTCTCGATGCTGTCGACGGCGTTCGATGAGATCCCGGTTCTCGACAGCCCATCGCTGCACGAGGCGCTCGCCATCGTGGCCGTCGTCCCGACGATCGTCCTCCTCGACATCCAGTTGCCGGGCATCGGCGGGCTCGAGGGGATGGGCCTGCTCCAGCAACGCTGGCCGGCCGCCCGGATCGTCGTCGTGTCCGGCCTGGATCTGCCCGATACCGTCAGCACGGCGCTGGCGCAGGGCGCCTGCGCGTTCCTGTCCAAGACCGACCGCCCCGAGCGGATGATGACGGTCCTGCGCGAGATGCTCGCCCGGTCGTCCGCGGTCCCGCGGGTCGGGGGCGCCCTCTGCCCGACGCTCACGCCGCGGCAGGCCGAGGTGCTGACCCTCGTCGGGCGCGGATTGTCCAACAAGATGATCGGACGCAATCTCGGTCTGTCGGAACACACGGTCCGCGGCCACGTGCAGGGTCTGCTGTCGGTCCTGGGGGTGACCCGGCGCGCCGAGGCGGTGTTCAAGGCGCAGCAGTTCGGCCTGATCCGATGAGCCCGTCGCAGGAGGAGCGGATCGCGGCCGAGCAGTTGCGCCTCGTCCTGGACGGCGTCACGCAGTCGGTCGCCGTCGGTTTCCTCGTCTCGACGCTCATGCTGGCCGTGCTGTGGAGCCTGGTGCCCCACGCCGTCCTGCTGAGCCGGTACGGCGCGTTCCTCGTCGAGCGGTTCGGGGCGGCCGCCTACGCGCGTCGTGTCCGCGCCGCGATCGGCGAGCCCGACCGCGCCCGCCGGGTCGAACGGGTCATCTTCCTGAGCAAGATCGTCGAGGGCGCGATCCTGGGATCGCTGATCTGGATCGCGCTGCCGCTCCAGGTCCCGGCGGTGAGCATCCTGACCATGTCGCTGCTGGGCGCGACCTGCAGCAACGGCGTCTCGCTCCTGGCGCCGCGGCGGCACCTCTACCTCGCCCTCGTCGTGCCCGTCGCCGTCCTGGCCGCGGGAACCCTCTGGTCGCTCGGCGGCGCGCCCTACCGCGCCCTGGCAATCTGCTCGATCCTCTTCGTGGTCGGGCAGTACGGTCAGGTCGTGCTCGCCAGCCGCCGCGTGCGGGAATCGATCGAGCTCCGCTTCGAGAACGCGGCCCTCGTGGAGCAGCTGCGCGCGGAGACCGCCGCGGCGCACCGGGCCCGCCGCGACGCCGAGCACGCCAACACCGCGAAGTCGCAGTTCCTCGCGGCGGCCAGCCACGACCTGCGCCAGCCGGTCCACGCCCAGGGCCTCTTCCTCCAGGCGCTGAGCCAGACGGATCTCGCCGCGCCGCAGCGGCGGATCCTGCAGAACGCCCAGACCGCGAACGTCGCGTCGACCGACATGCTCAACACGCTTCTGGACTTCTCGCGCCTGGAGGCCGGAGTCATCACGCCGCGGCCCCGCGCCTTCGAGCTCCAGCCGCTCCTCGACAAGATCGAGAACGAGCTGGCGCCGCTGGCCGACGCCAAGCGCCTGATCTATCGGACGCCCCAGACGGACCTGGCGATCGTCTCGGACCCGGCCCTGCTGGAGCTGGTCCTGCGCAATCTCGTCCTCAACGCCATCCGGTACACCGAGCGCGGCGGCGTCCTCATCGGCTGCCGGCGCCGGCGCGCGGGCGTGTCGATCGAAGTCTACGACACCGGGATCGGCATCCCGGTCGACAAGCGCGAGGACATCTTCCGGGAGTTCTACCAGCTCGGGAATCCGGAGCGCGATCGTCACAAGGGTCTGGGGCTGGGACTCGCGATCGCGCGCGGGATCGCCGCCTCGCTCGATCACCCGCTCTCCCTCTCATCGAAGGTGGGGAGCGGCAGCGTCTTCCGCATCCTCGTCCCCCGGACGCTCGATGCCGGGCGGGACGCGAGGCTCGACGACGCGCCCGCGGCCGCCAGCGCGGAGAGCGGCCGCCTGGTCGGCGCCCGCATCCTGATCGTCGACGACGATGCCATCGTCCGCGACGCGATGGTGGCGCTCCTCTCCGGCTGGGGTTGCCTGTGCTGGGCCTTCGAGGACCCGACCGACGTCACCGAACGGCCGCCGCAGGGGCCGCCGCCGGACGCGCTGATCTGCGACTACCGCCTGCGCAGGGGCCAGACCGGCGCCGAAGCCATCGCGACGCTGCGGCAGCATTGGGGACGGCCGATCCCGGCGATCCTCATCACCGGCGACACCGCGCCCGTCCGCATGCGGGAGGCCTTGGACAGCGGGGTCCCTCTGATTCACAAGCCGGTCCGGCCCGACCTTCTCCAGAAGGCGCTCGCCGCGCTGATCCTGCCGGGCCGGCCACCCGTCGGTCCCGTGGGCGCGGAGGTTCGGCGCGGACCGGAGACGACGGATCTCGTCCGCGCGGAGGGATAGCGGGCGCCTCACGCGGCGCCGCGGACCCTCGAACGCCCGCCGCGCCGCCGTCGCGGTCTCGCCGCGCGGCCGGCGCGAGCGTCAGCGGGACGGCTCGGCGGCAGCCTCGGTCCAGCTCGGAAGCGGGAAGGTTCGATCGTAGGCGAGATTGAACACGAAAGCGTAGGCCACGTAGAAGGCCGCGATCGCCAGATCCATGAAGAAGGCCTCCACGAGGCCGATGCCGAGATACCACGCGATCGGCGGCAGCAGGATCAGGAGCAGCCCCGCCTCGAACAGCACCGCGTGGGCGACCCGCAGGACGAGGCTCTTGCGCGTGTGCCCGGCGAGCCGCTGCATCGTTCGGTCGAAGCCGAGATTGTAGACGTAGTTCCAGCTCGTCGCGACGAGGGCGCTGCCGATTCCGATCACGCCCATGTCGGCGGCGTGCAGGCCGAAGGCCGCGGTCCCGAGCGGGACGATGAGGAGCAGCCCGATCACCTCGAACAGGATGGCGTGGCGAATGCGGTCGCGGGTGGTGCGCATGGTCTCGCTCTCGAGAGGCGGATTGGTCGGCCGCTCTCTCTATCTGCGATAAGGCGATCCACAAGTTAGGAAGTATCGGGTAATCAGATAGATGGCGGTCTCGCTCGACCAGCTCCAGGCTTTCGTGGCGGCGGCCGAGGCCGGGTCGTTCTCGGGCGCGGCGCGGGTGCTGCGGAAGGCGCAGTCGGCCGTCAGCACGCAGGTGGCCAACCTCGAGACGGATCTGGGGCTGGCGCTGTTCAGCCGCGCGGGCCGGAACCCGGTGCTGACCCCGGCGGGCGAGCGGCTGCTGCTGGAGGCGCGCGTGGTGCTCGACCGGCGGGAGCACCTGATCGGTGTGGCGAGCAGCCTGGAGCAGGGCGTCGAGAACCGGCTGGTGGTCGCCATCGACGAGCTCTACCCCGAGCACGCCCTCGGCGCCCTCTTCGCCAGCTTCGCCCAGCGCTTCCCCTTCGTGGAGCTCGAGCTGCTCTTCCCGCTGATGGAGGATGTCAGCCGCATGGTCCGGTCGGGCGCCGCCGACCTGGGCGTGATGTGGCGCCAGGAGGGGCTCCCGACGGAGCTCGGGTTCCGGACCATCGGCTGGGTGCCGCTCAAGCTGGTCTGCGGCCGCGATCACCCGCTCGCGAAGGAGCGGGTGGCGTGGGAGGAGCTGAAGCGCCACCGCCAGATCCTCGTGGCCGCCCGCGGCGACGGGGCGGAGAAGCGCCGTCTGCGGGTCGCCGCCGAGGTGTGGTGGGTGGAGAGCCACTGGGTCATCCTGGAGATGGTGAAGCACGGGATCGGCTGGGCCTTCGTCACCGACCACGTCATCGCCGCGTCCCTCACGGCGCCGTACCTCGTGACGCCCGACCTCCAGTTCGATGAGGGCGACTGGCCGATCGCCCTGGAACTGGTCTGGCACAAGCAGCGGCCCTGCGGCCCCGCCGCGGCCTGGCTCCGCGAGCGTTTCGCCGCGGAGCGCGTCGGGATCCACCCGGGCGGGACCTGAGCGCGGTGCGGGACGGACGCCTGCCGGGCCCCGCCTCGGCGACACGCCGCTGTCGACGGTCCTGACGGGCCGGCGAGATCCCGGCCGTCGAGGACGTCCACCCCGCGAGTCTAGACGCAAAAGACCTTCCGTGCTTCTATCCATTCGAAATTCCTATGGGTCGGCCCATGGAACTCCGGCATCTTCGCTACTTCGCCGCGGTGGCGGAGCATCTCAGCTTCACCGCCGCCGCCCAGAGCCTGGGCGTGTCGCAGCCGCCGCTGAGCCAGCAGATCCGCGATCTCGAGGTGGAGATCGGCGTCAACCTGTTCGAGCGCTCGAGCCGGCGCGTCGTCCTGACCGCGGCGGGCGAGGATTTCCTCGGGAACGCGCGGGCGGTCCTCGCGCAGGTCGCCGACGCCGTCGACCGGGCGCGGACGATCGGCACCGGAACGGCCGGCATCCTCAACATCGGCATGACGAGTTCCGTCCTCGCGGGGCCGGCCGGTTGCCTGATCCGGGCCTTCGAGCAGCGCTTCCGGGCGGTGGACGTGCGCATCCACGAGATGGCGCCGGCCGACCAGATCGCGGCCCTGAAGGCGAACCGGACGGATCTCAGCTTCCTCCGCAGCCCCCCCGAGGATCCGGATCTCGTCGCCCACCTGGCGTGGCCGGAGCGGCTCTGCGTGGCCGTGCCGCGCGAGCACACCCTCGCCGCCGGTCGCAGTGTCGCGATCGACGTCTTCCGCAGCGAGCCGCTGATCTCGCTCGGCCTCGAGAGCTCGCGCTTCGCGGCGGATATCTACCAAGCCTGCATCGCGCGCGGGTTCACGCCGAGCATCTCGCAGCAGGTCCGCGAGGCCTCGTCGCTGATCAACCTAGTCGCGGCGGGCTTCGGTCTCGCCATCATCCCAGAATTCGTCGGCCGACCGAGGCATCCGGACGTCGTCGTCCTGCCGATCAAGCCGCCGTTCCTGTCGGCGGACGTCTACGCGCTGCATCATCAGCGCCGGAACCCGGTGATCGACAATTTTCTCGGGCTGATCCGCGAGGAGGCCCCGGGCTTGATCGCGCGCTTCCAGAGGCGGTGACGCCCTTCGTCTCCGCACCCGCTCGCCGGCGCCGTCCGCGACCGTCTCCGAGGCAGCGTCCTGCGCGCAGGCGCCACCCCGAAGCCACCCCGAAGCCACCCCGAAAGCCAACGCGAAACCACGCGGTAGCCCGCAGCGGCGTTCCCGGTGGCGTCCGCGGCGCCTGTCTCAATCCTCGACGAGCCGGCGCAGCCGGGTCCGATGCAGGCACACCTGTCGGCCGCCGTCGCGTCGCAACACCCCGTCCTCCTCCAGCTGCGAGAGGGTGCGCGATACGGTCTCGATGGTCAGGCCGAGGTAGTCGGCGATGTCGCGGCGGGTCATCGGCAGCGCGAAGGTGCCGGCGGAGCCGAGGCGGTCATCGACTTCCAGCAGGAAGGCAGCGACCCGCTCCTGGGCCGAGCGCCGTCCGAGCAGGAGCGCCAGGTCCTGCGCATGTCGCAGGTCGCTCGTGGCCATGCTCCAGAGTCGGCAGGCGACCTCGGCCCGCCCGGTCGCGGCGCGCTCGACCTGTCGTCGCTTGAAGATCAGCACCTTGGTGCTGGTGAGGGCCTCGGCGGTCTGGCGATTGGTCTCGCCCTGCCCGAGCCCGAACAGGTCGCCGGGCAGGTGGAAGCCCGTGATCTGGCGGCGCCCGTCGCTCAGGACCCGGTGGGTGCGCACCGCGCCGCTGAGGACCTTGTAGACGAACTCGGCCTCCTCGCCCTCTCCGTAGATCTCCTCCTCGCGGGCGTAGGAGAACGGTGTCCCGACGACGTCGGGGCATCCCGCGAACAGGGTGCTCCCCTCGATCTCCGGGACGGGAGCGGGACGGGCTGCGGGCCCCTCCGGTGCTGTCCGTGCCGTGAACTCGGTGCTCATCGCTGCGCTCCTCGCCTGCGTCGGTCGGGACGAGATTGGCAGCGGGCGGGAGGCGGAGAAATTCCGGTCGGAGCCTTAAGGCGCGCCCCTTAAGGGCAATCCCGTAGTCGCGGGTGCCGGCCGGATGCCCGCGGCCGCGGCGGCGACGGGCGCGCCTCAGACGGAGCGCGCCTGGGGCGACACGAAGAGCCGCCACAGCGCGTACGCGGCCAGGGCGGCCACGGCGAGCCCGGTCAGGCCGTGCACCCACACGGGTGCCGTCGCGTCGGCGAAGCCGAGAACCCAGGGCGCCATGGCCGCCCAGAGCCCGAGGGCGACGTTGAGGTATTCCTCCCAGGCGCAGGTCACGCCGAGGGCCAGGAGTGCGACCACGGTGATGGCGCCCCCGGTCACGAAGGCGTTGCGCGCGGCGGCCGTCTCGTAGCCCAGATTCAAGTACCACGGTGCGAGGAGGAGCGCGACGCCGAGGAGCATGTTGAGCGCGTTCGGGACCATATCCGCCGTTCGGTTCTCGATCGTTCTCACCGGATTCCCCGCGCGGGCTGACGGCATCGGCGGCCCGATGTCCGGGCACCCGAGCCCTGAGCGACAGACGACCTGCCATCTTTCACGGCCCGAGCATCCGGTATCCGTGCAGCCGATCATTGATCTGGCTCAAGTCGATCGCGGCCTTGCCCGCGTGTCGGGATCCGGCAAGCTTGGCGCGCCGCGGATTTGCTGCGCGCTGTGGGTGGCAGACTCGATTCTCGAGATTGTCGTCGCCGACGGGACGCGCGCGTCGGCGAGATCCGCGTCCTCCCGTCGGACCGGGCGGACGCGGATCTCGGGCGTGGCGACCTCAGGCGGCCCGGACGGTGGCGAGGAAGCGGGCGACCTCGGCGCCGAGATGCTCGGATTGCCGCGACAGCTCCGAGGCCGCCGACAGGACCTGCGAGGCCGCCGCCCCCGTCTCCTCCGAGGCCTGCGCCACGCCGGCGATGTTGCCCGTCACTTCGTTCGTCCCCGCCGAGGCCTGGGCCACGTTGCGCACGATCTCCTGGGTCGCCGCGCCCTGCTCCTCGACGGCCGCCGCGATCGAAGTCGCCACGCTGTCGATCTCCCGGATCCGGCCCGTGATCCCGCCGATCGCCGTCACCGCCTGCGCGGTCACCCCCTGGACCTCGCCGATCTGGCGCGCGATCTCCTCGGTCGCCTTGGCGGTCTGCTCGGCCAGCGCCTTCACCTCGGAGGCCACCACCGCGAAGCCCCGCCCGGCCGCGCCGGCGCGGGCCGCCTCGATCGTGGCGTTGAGCGCCAGCAGGTTGGTCTGGCCGGCGATGCCGGAGATCATCCCGACCATGTCGCCGATCCGCGCGGCGTTCTGGCTGAGCGCCTGGACGAGGTGGGCGGTCTGGTCAGCCTCGCCGACCGCGGCCTGGGCGAGGTGGGCCGAGCCGGTCACCTGCCGGCCGATCTCCTGCACGGAGGAGCCGAGCTCCTCGGCGGCGGCCGCGACCGTGTTGACGTTGGTCGACGCCTCCTCGGCGGCCGCGGCCACGGTGGTCGACTGGGATGCGGTCTCCTGGGCGGTGGCGGTCATCTGCTGGGCGGTGGCCTGGAGCTCGGTGGCCGAGGACGAGACCAGGCCGACGATGCCGCCGACGGCGCGCTCGAAGCCGTCGGCGAGCTCGACCATGGTGCGCTTGCGCTCGGCGGCGGCGGCCGCGTCGGCGCGGCGCCGGACCTCGGCCTCCTCGGCGGCCTTGCGGGCGACCATGGTCTTGATCCCCTCGACGGCCTGGCCGACGGCCCCGATCTCGTCGCCGCGGGTGGCCTCGCGGATCTCGGCATCGACCTCGCCGCGGGCCATCCGCTGCAGGACGCCCACGAGGCTGCCCAGCGGCCGGGTGACCTGGACCACGATCACGTACACGCCGTAGGCGATGCTGAGCGCGGCGAGCGCGAGCGCGGCCAGGAGCGCGAGGCGCGACCAGCCGGCAATCGTCTCCGAGCGCCGGAACTCCGCCTCGGCTTCCCGGACCTGCAACGCGGTCAGCTTGCTCAGCGTGGCGTTGGTGGCCTGCATGCTCTTCAGCAGGTCCGTGTGGGTGGCCTCGAAATCCGAGGCCGCGCCGGCGGCGACGCGCTTGAGGATCTCGGCCGCGATGGCGTCGTTCCGATCGACGCGCACCTGCAGCTCCTTGGCGAGGGCCTCCTCCTCCGGGGTCAGGTAGGTCGCCAGATAGGCCGACCACTCCTTGTGGAGCTTCGACAGATCGCGCTCGATCTTGTCCTTGGCCTCTGCCGGCTCGATCTGCTTGCCGCGCAGCTGGCGCGAGGCGTCGAGCAGGTCATCGTAGGCGTCGCGGATGATGCTGAACTGCCGGAGACAGACGACGCGATCGTCGAAGACGGTCTTCAGGCTCTGATGGCTCCAGTGGAGCGAGAGATTTCCGAGCGCCGCCGTGGCGAGCAGCACCAAGCCGAGTCCGCCGAGCAGCGAGACGAGTCGCAGTTTGATGGTCATTTTCATGAGGCGGATGTCCAGGCGACGGAACCCAGGGCTGCGAACGCGTCAGCCAGGCTGAGCAGTCATGATCGGGTTGCGTAAAATATACGCAAACTGATTAAGATTTATTCTGAAGAGTTTCCCGTTACGGGGTCTGTCATTCGGTCTCCGGCTCGCGATATCGTGCGTGCAAAGGCGTTTCTTCAACTTCAAGATGAGGAATCGGAGCTGAATCAATCGGAAAGGGCCTCCGGGGCGGACAGGAGCGTCACCGCCCAACGTGTCGGATCGCCGCACAGCGGGCGGCGCGGGAGCCGGGATCGACCGGGGCAGGAACGTCGCCGGTCTCGGGATGGGGGGCCAGCACGGACGCGGTCCCGGTCTTGAGGCAGGTCAAGGTCGGCCGCCGCGGACCACCCCTAAGCTCGGCACCATGACCTCACTGGACGCCACGCTCCCGGCGAACGCCACGCTGTCCGCCGCGTCGAGCCTCATCTACGTCGTGGACGATGACCCGGCCATCCTGCACTCGACCCGCTTCCTCTTGGAGAGCGAGGGCCACCGGGTGGAGACCTTCGCCGACGGACGCGCGCTGCTGGCCGCCTTCCCCGGCCCGCACCCGACCTTCGTCCTGCTGGACCACGTCATGCCGGGGATGGACGGGCTCGCGGTGTGGGGCCGGCTGCGGGACCTCGCTGCCGGCGTGCCGGTGATCCTGATCACCGGCCACCCCGATCCGGGCATCCGGAGCCGCGCCCGCGCCGCCGGCATACCCCTGGTCGAGAAGCCGCTGGCGTTCGACGCCCTGATGGGCATGCTCGCCGCCGGCCCGATCCCCGCCAGCCGCGCCCGTTAGGGGCCGCGGTGCCCGCTCGGGACGCCCGACCGTCGGGCCGCCGACGTGGCGGCGCGTGAGGTCGTCGACCCGGCACGGGCAGGTTCCGCCGGCTCGACGACAGGCCGGTGGCGATCCGCCCGACGGCGCTCCGACACTCAGATCAATGATCGCACCATCTAAACGCGCAACCTATCAATCAAGCCGAACAAGATATTGGACCAACGGTCGGCCGTGCGTCTATCTCGCGTCGGAGCGAGGGATCACGCCATGTTCGACCTCGACCAGGACTATCCCCGCGACATGGTCGGATACGGCCGGCATCGACCGGACCCGGCCTGGCCCGGGGGCAAGCGCGTCGCCGTCCAGTGCGTCATCAACTACGAGGAGGGCGGCGAGAACTGCATCCTCCACGGTGACGCGGCGTCCGAGGCCTTCCTCTCCGAGATCGTCGGGGCCCTGCCCTGGCCGGGGAAGCGCCACGCCAACATGGAGTCGATCTACGAGTACGGCGCCCGCGCCGGCTTCTGGCGCCTCTGGCGCGCGTTCACGCGCCGCAACCTCCCGGTCACGGTCTTCGGCGTCGCCTCGGCGATGCAGCGCAACCCCGAGGCCGTCGCCGCGATGGTCGAGTCCGGCTGGGAGATCGCCAGCCACGGCCTGCGCTGGATCGACTACCGCGACCACAGCCCGGAGGCCGAGCGCGCCGACATCGACGCCGCCGTCGCGCTGCAGGCATCGCTGACGGGCAGCAGGCCCCTCGGCCTGTACCAGGGGCGCACCTCCGCGAACACGCTCGCCATCGGCGCCGCCGAGGGCGGATTCCTGTACCTCGCCGATTCCTACGCCGACGACCTGCCCTACTGGCTGCGGATCGGGGGGCTTCAGCAGCTCGTCGTCCCCTACACCCTCGACGCCAACGACATGCGGTTCGCCACCGCCCAGGGCTTCAACAACGGCGACCAGTTCTTCGGCTACCTCAAGGACACGTTCGACGTCCTGTACCGCGAGGGCGAGGCGGGACGGGGCGGCATCATGTCGGTGGGGCTGCACTGCCGCCTGGTCGGGCGTCCGGGGCGGATGGCCGCGCTGGAGCGGTTCCTCGACTACGTGGGCGATCACCCCGACGCCTGGGTGACCACGCGGCTGGACATCGCCCGTCACTGGATCGCGGCCCACCCGCCGCGCGGCGGCTACCGGCCGACCTGCATGGGCCGCGCCCTGTTCGGCGCGGTCTTCGGCCCGGTCTGCGCCGGGCTGGCCGACGCGTCGCCCGCGGCGGGCGTGGCGATGGCGGAGCGGGTCCACGCGGCCGGACTCCCCGCGGAGGCGGACGACCCGTCCGGCCTGGCCCGGCTCCTCGCGGAGGCCGCGGGCGCCCCGGCCGACGCGGGCGGCCTCCGGACCCGCCTCGCGGCGGTCGTCGCGGGATAGACAAGTCGACGTCACGACCGGGACTTGAAGATCCGAACTCGGTCGTGATCTGTATTCAGGTCGTGTTTTCAGAAGTCAGGAGACGGAGAGTTCCAGGTTTTGCATGGCGGTCCCAGCGGGTCGTCAGCGTCACGGAAAAAGCCCGGCAACAGGGCTGCGCCAGTCAGGGAGAAACGCCATGTACGCACAGGTTGAGGCCGCCGGCATCAGCACGGCCGTGTCGGACGAACGGGAAGCCGTCGTCATCAAGCCGAGCTACGATCCAGATCTCGTGAACAAGGATCTGGCCCCGCTGCGCAAGCAGACCTGGGGCACCTACAACATCTTCGCCTTCTGGATGTCTGACGTCCACAGCGTCGGCGGATACGTGACCGCCGGCTCCCTGTTCTCGCTGGGCCTCGTGAGCTGGCAGGTGCTGATCGCCCTGCTCGTCGGCATCGTGATCGTCCAGATCTTCTGCAACCTCGTCGCCAAGCCGAGCCAGCAGACCGGCACGCCCTATCCGGTGATCTGCCGCGCCTCCTTCGGGGTCAAGGGCGCCAACATCCCGGCGATCATCCGCGGGCTGATCGCGGTCGCGTGGTACGGCATCCAGACCTACCTCGCCTCGGCGGCGCTGACGGTGGTGGCGCTCCGCTTCTACCCCGAACTCGCCGTCTACGCCGACGTCAAGCAGTACGGCTTCGCCGGCCTGTCGGGTCTGGGCTGGGCCGCCTTCATGACGCTCTGGGTCCTGCAGGCGCTGGTCTTCTGGCGCGGCATGGAGGCGATCCGCGTGTTCATCGACTGGGCGGGGCCGGCGGTCTACGTGGTGATGATCGCGCTCGCCGCGTACCTCGTCGCCAAGGCCGGGATCGGCGAGATCGGGCTGACCCTGGGCACCGTGAAGTATACCGGCTGGGACGCCCTGCCGGTGATGATCAACGCCGTCGCCCTCGTGGTCTCCTACTTCTCCGGGCCGATGCTGAACTTCGGCGACTTCTCGCGCTACGGCGCGAGCTTCGAGGCGGTGAGGAAGGGTAACTTCTGGGGTCTCCCGGTGAACTTCCTCGGGTTCTCGCTCCTGACGGTCGTCACCGCCTCGGCGACGGTTCCGGTCTTCGGCCACCTGATCACCGACCCGGTGGAGACGGTGAGCCGCATCGACAGCACCTTCGCGGTCGTGCTCGGCGCCTTCACCTTCATGACCGCGACCATCGGGATCAACATCGTCGCGAACTTCGTCTCGCCCGCGTTCGACTTCTCGAACGTGTCGCCGCGGCGGATCTCGTGGCGCATGGGCGGGATGATCGCGGCCGTCGGCTCGATCTTCATCACGCCCTGGAACCTCTACAACAATCCCGCGGTGATCCACTACACGCTCGACGTCCTCGGCGCGTTCATCGGCCCGCTGTTCGGGATCCTGATCGCCGACTTCTACTTCGTGAAGAAGCAGAAGGTGGTCCTCGACGACCTCTACACGATGAGCCCCGCCGGGACGTACTGGTACAGTGGCGGATACAACCGCGCCGCGGTGACCGCCATGATCCCCTCGGCCCTCATCCCCGTGCTCTGCGTGATCCTGCCGGGCCTGGAGGGCGTGGCGAACTTCACGTGGTTCATCGGGTGCGCCCTGGGCTTCGCGATCTACACCGCCCTCATGCGCCGCCCCGCGGGCGCGGCCCGTCCTGCCTGAGGCCGTCCTGCCTGAGGCCGTCCGGACCTGGACCCGCCCCGGTCCGGACCTGGACCCGCCCCGGTCCGGATCGGAGACACGAACGGCCCGGCGGCGCGGCCTGACCCGCGCCGCCGGGCCCCCCGACCTCCCCATCCCCGGCCGGCTGCGTGCGGGCCTCTGCCCGGCCATCCGGCCGGCTCCCGCCACCCGAGGGCGCCATGCGGATCCTGCTGCTCAATCCGAACACCAGCACGTCTGTGACCGACCTCCTGGCCGGGCAGGTCGGGACGATGGCGGGCGCGACTGCGACCTTCGTCCCGGCCACGGCGCGGTTCGGCGCCGCCTACATCGCCAGCCGGGCGGCCCTGGCCATCGCCGGCCACGCCGCCCTCGACGCCTTCGCGGAGCACGGCCGGGACTGCGACGCGGTCTTCCTCGCCTGCTTCGGCGATCCCGGGCTGCTGGCCCTGCGCGAGGTCTCACCGGTCCCGGTGGTGGGGATGCTCGAAGCGTCGTGCCGCGAGGCCCAGCGGGTCGCCGGGCGCTACGCCATCGTGACCGGCGGGGCCCTGTGGAAGCCCATGCTCCGCGAGTGCGTCGCGAGCCTCGGCGTCGGTGACGGCCTCGCGGGCATCCGAACGATCGCGCGCACCGGCAGCGAGATCGCCAAGGACCCGGAGGCGGCGCTGTCCGACCTCGCGGCCGCCTGCCGGGCCTGCGCCGAGGAGGATCGCGCCGAGGCGGTGATCCTCGGCGGCGCCGCCCTGGTCGGCCTCGCGGCCCGCCTGCAGCCGCACGTGCCGGTCCCGGTCCTGTGCTCGGTCACGTCGGGGGTGAAGGCGGTCGTCGCCGCCGCGGCCGCGCCCTACCGGCGCCCGCCCGCCGTCGCCGCGGACAATGTCGGCCTCGGCCACGCCCTCGCGACGCTGCTCGCGCCGCGCGAAGCCATCGGCTGAGACGGGGCGGGCGGCCGCCGGCGCGAGACTGGCAGCCGTCCTGCATCGCTCGGAATTCCAACGCCCCGTTCCGGATGGGGCAACCCTGTGGGGCCAGCCATGACGATCCAGGCGCACCACGCGACCGACATGCCGGCCCTCGCGGCGCCCGCGCGCCTGGACGACGCCTACCGCCGGATCACGTGGCGGCTGCTGCCATTCCTGATGGTCCTGTGGATCCTGTCCTGGATCGACCGGGTCAACATCGGCTTCGCCAAGCTGCAGATGCTGGCCGAGCTCCGGTTCAGCGAGACCGTCTACGGCATCGGCGCGGGGATCTTCTTCATCGGCTACTTCCTGTGCGAGGTGCCGAGCAACCTGCTGCTGGAGCATATCGGCGCCCGGAAGACGATCGCGCGGATCACCCTGCTGTGGGGGCTCTGCTGCGTGGCGATGATGTTCGTGACCACGCCGGCGTTCTTCTACGTCCTGCGCTTCCTGCTCGGTGTCTTCGAGGCCGGATTCTATCCAGGGGTCATCTTGTACCTGACCTACTGGTATCCGAGCGAGCGCCGGGCCAAGGTGTTCGGGCTGTTCATGTCGGCCTCGGCGCTGGCCGGCGTCATCGGGGGGCCGCTCGCGGGCGCGATCATGTCGGGGATGCACGGCGTCAACGGCTGGTCCGGCTGGCAGTGGGTGTTCCTGCTCGAGGGTATCCCGTCGATCCTGGCCGGGATCGTCACGCTGTTCTACCTCACGGACCGGCCCGCCAAGGCCGGCTGGCTGACGGCGGAGCAGAAGGCGCTGGTCGAGGCCGACCTCGCGCGCGACGCTGCGGCCCTCGGCCACCGCGAGCACCGCATCCTCGCCTCGCTGAAGGACGCGCGCGTCTGGCAGTGCATCGCGATCTTCTTCTGCATCGTCACGGCGAACTCGGCCCTGACCTTCTTCGGCCCGAGCGTGGTGCGCGACGCCGGCTTCACCGACCCGCTGACGGTCGGCTGGATCATGTCGGCGGCCTATCTCTGCGGCGGCGCCGGGATGATCCTGAACGGCCGCCACTCGGACCGGACCGGCGAGGCGCGGCTGCATTGCGGGGTCCCGGCCTTCGTCGGGGCACTGGCCATCGCGCTCACCGGCGTCTTCATCGCGGGCGCGCCGGTCCTCGCGCTGCTCATGCTCGGGGTGGCGATCGTCGGCACGATGAGCGCGATCCCGGTCTTCTGGCAGATCCCCGGCCGCTTCCTCGCCGGGTCGGCGGCCGCGGCCGGCATCGCGCTCATCAACTCGGTGGCCAATCTCGCGGGCTTCGGAGCGCCGGCGGCGATGGGTTACCTGCGCGAGCAGACCGGCTCGGTCGCGACCGGCCTCTGGCTGGTCGCCGCCGTCGAGGCCGCGGCGCTCGTCCTGATCCTGGCCTTCGTCCCGCCGGCGACGCCGGAGATGGGTCGGCGCGCCCGGGCCCGCGCGGCGCACGAGCCGGCGTGAACCGCAGCACGAGAGGGAGGCTTTCTTGGAACACGGACCCGAACGACACGCTCTGACGCGGCGCGGCCTCGTCGCGACGGGGCTCGGCGCCGCGGCCGCGGTCTCCGCGGGCCCGGCGCTGGCCCAGGGCACGCCCGCTCCGGCGGCGGCTCCGGCCAATGCTCCGGCCGGTTCCCCGACCAAGCCCGGCACGCTGAACACCGCGCCCGTGTCGCAGGCCGGCCTCTCGCCGCGGCTGACCCTGCACGCCATCGACAATTTCCACGGCACGCCCGGTGCCGGGATGGTCTGCGACCTCGCGATGCACGACGGCACCGGCTACCGTCCGATCCGGACGGTCACCACCGCGCCGAACGGCCGGACCGCCGAGCCGCTCCTGGTCGACGAGGCTTTCAAGGCGGGCCGCTACGAGCTGGTGCTGCACGTCGAGGCGTATTTCGCGAACCTGGGCGTGAAGCTCCCGACCCCGAACTTCCTCGGCCTCGTGCCGATCCGGTTCCGGATCCGCGACGCGAGCCAGCGCCACCACCTGCCGGTGCTGTTCACGCCCTGGGGCTATTCCTACTACCGCGGCAGCTGACCCGTCCGATCCCCGACGCGACAAGGAGACCCGGCATGGCGGGCATCACCACACACGTCCTCGACACCGATCGCGGCCGCCCCGTCGCGGGGGTCCGGATCGACTTCTCCGTCCTCGAGAACGGCCAGTGGCGGCTCGTGAAGAGCGTCGTCACCAACGCCGACGGCCGGACCGACGCGCCGATCCTCCCGGCCGACAAGGCCGAGACCGGCCAGTACCAGCTGGAATTCTTCGTCGACCCTTATTTCCAGGGCCGGGCCGGCACCGCGGAGGCCGACATCTTCATCGACAACCCGGTCGTGCGGTTCGCCGTCGCCGACGCCAAGCAGCACTACCACGTGCCGATGCTGTGCGCCCCGTCGAGCTTCACCACCTACCGCGGAAGCTGAGCGGCATGATCGACCTCGACCGCCTCAACGCCCTCGAGCGCGACGCCTTCGTCGCGTATCTCGGCGGCGTCTTCGAGCACGCGCCCTGGGTCGCCCGGGCCGCCCACGGCGGGGCGCCCTTCGCCGACCTCGCCGCTCTCCACGGGGCGATGATGGCGGCCGTGCGCGCGGCGCCGCCGGACGTGCGCCTGGCCTTCCTCAACGGCCATCCCGAACTCGCCGGCCCGGAAGCCCGGGCCCGGGCGATGACCGCCGATTCCGCGCAGGAGCAGGGCAGCGCCGGCCTCGACCGGCTGACGGAGGCGGACGCGGCGGCGTTCGACCGGCTGAACGCCGCCTACCGGCACCGGTTCAACTTCCCGTTCATCGTCGCCGTGCGCGGCCGGGACCTGCGCGAGATCCGCGCGCTGTTCGAGGAGCGCCTCGCGCGCGCGGTCGCGGACGAGGAGGCGACGGCCCTGGAGGAGATCGGCGCGATCACCCGGATGCGGCTCGACCGGCTGGTGCGGCCGGTCTAGCGCGGCGCCCCGCGGCGATTTCGATCTTGGCCGGCCGGCCGGGCGCGTCCATGCTGGGCGCGGTCGGGACCGCCGTCCCGGTTCGAGGGCTGCATGAAGCGACTGGACGTGGCCGTCATCGGCGGCTCGATCGCCGGACTGACCACGGCGTGCCTGCTCGCGCGGAGCGGCCACGCCGTCACGGTGTTCGAGCGGTCGGCGGCCGCGCTCACGGGCCGCGGGGCGGGGATCGTCACGCATCCCGGCCTCCGGGCGGTGCTGGCGCGCTGCGGTGCTCCGGCCGGGGCGGGCGATCTCGGCGTCACCGTCGAGGGCCGCCGGGTCCTCGACCGGGACGGGACCGTGATCGCGGAGCGGAGCCTGCCGCAGGTGCTGGCGAGCTGGGGACGGCTCTACGGCCTTCTCCTGGACGCCGTGCCCCCGGACAGCGTCCGCTACGGCGCGGCGCTCGCCGCGGTCGAATCCGACGGCGCGCGCGTCGTCGCCTTCTTCGAGGACGGCCGCCGGATCTCCGCGGATCTCCTCGTCGGCGCCGACGGGCAGTTCTCGACGGTGCGGTCCCGGTTCCTGAGCGGTGTCGCGCCGCGCTACGCCGGCTACGTGGCGTGGCGCGCCGTCGTCGACGCGGCGGCCCTCGCGCCGGCGACCCGGGAGGCGATCGGCGGCCATTTCGCGTTCTGCCTGCCTCCGGGCGAGCAGATCCTCGGCTATCCCGTGCCCGGGCGCGCGGACGAGGCCGCCGGGCTGTGCTTCAACGCGGTCTGGTACAGGCCGACCGAGGAGGCCGCGCTCGCCGCGCTGCTGACCGATACCGGCGGCGTCCGCCACGCCCTCTCCATCCCGCCGGGCCGCATCAAGGCCGCGGTGCTGGAGGCGATGCGCGCCGACGCGGCGCGGATCCTGGCGCCCCCCTTCGCCGAGGTCATGCTGCGCGCCGAGCAGCCGTTCCTGCAGGCGATCCTGGACATCGAGACGCCGACCATGATCCCGGACCGCGGCGTCGCGCTGATCGGCGACGCCGCCTTCGTGGCCCGGCCCCATGTCGGGATGGGCGCAACCAAGGCCATGGAGGACGCCGCCGCCCTCGCGGACGCCCTGGACGCGGCCGGCGCCGACGTGGACGCGGCGCTCACGGCCTTCGAGGCGCGCCGACGCGCCTACGGCGCGGCCGTCGTGGCGCGGGGACGCGATCTCGGCGCGTACCTGCAGGCGCAGCAGCGCGGCGCGGCCGAGCGGGCGGCGGCGGAGCGGTTCCGCAGCCCCGAGGCGGTGATGGCCGGGACGGCGGTGCCGCCCGATATCCCCCGCGCTTAGGCCGCGCGGCGGGTCGCCTCCGCGCGCACGGCGGCCGGGAGCGCGAGGGGCGGGTTCGCGCTGTCCAGGAACTCGACGGTGGTGAAGATCAGCTCCGTGTCGCCGATATTGGCGAGGTCGTGGGTCATCGACTCGCCCGGCCCGAACGACAGGTGCTGGATGTCGCCCGCGCGGTAATCGACCTCCGCGACCCGCCCGTCGCCGTAATGCGAGCGGGCCCGCCCCGCCGTCACCGCGGTCCAGAAATAGTCGAGCACGTGCGTGTGGAAGCCGATCCGCGCGCCGGGCGCCAGGACGATGGTCCAGACCCGGGAGCGGTCATCCTCCGAGAGCAGCCGGGTGCCGACGCAGCCGTTGTCCCGCGCCGCCGCGTATTCCTGTGCCAAGTGGGGCGGCAGCGCCGCCGGTTCCGTTCCCTGGGTCATGGCGTTCCTCCGGCCCGCGAGGCTAACGCAGTTCCCGCGAAAGTCATCGCCGCGGCGGCCCGCTCCGGTGACGCGGGCGGGCCGGACCGGCGCCTCCCGTGATCCGGGGATCCCGGGATGGCCCTACAGCGCGTCGGACGACCGCGCCGCCGTCACCACCCGGCGGTGGGTGGCGAGCAGCCCCGGAAGCGCGGCGTCGAGCATGGCGGCCCGGACCGCGTCGCGGTCCGCCGTGCCGTCCATGCCGTAGACCCGCGAGCGCAGGCCGACGTAGACCAGCGCGCCGTGGATGCCGAACAGGAGCTCGAACTCGTCCGCGGCGAGCGGCTGAACCTCCGGGTCCGGCAGGTTCGACTCGGCGCGCATCCCGGCGAGCAGCGGCGCGAAGATGCGCGCGCGGACCATGCCGAGGTAGCGGCTCGGCAGATCGAACCCCTTGAGGCCGGCCGACACGAAGATCCGCAGCCACGCGTAGTCGTCGATCCGGCGCTGGTAGTCGATCTCGAAGCGCCGGAAGCGCTCAAGGACGGGGAGCGCGGTGTCGCGCACCGTCGCCTCCCAGCCGGGATCCCAGCGCCTGAGATAGACCTCCTCGTAGATGCGCTCGATCAGCGCCGCCTTGGTCGGGAAGTAGCGGAACAGCAGCGGCTGCGTGATGCCCAGCCGGCGGGCGAGCTCCCGGGTGTGCCCGTCGAGGCCGACCTCGGCGAAGTAGGCGACCGCGCCCTCGACGATCTGGCGCTCGCGGGCCTCCGGCGTCAGCCGCCGGCCGGTCGGCACCCGACCGTCACTGTCCGCCGGCCTGCTTGACGCCATCTCGGTTTCGCCTTCTATTGAGCGAACGATCAATAAGGGCCTCCAGCCTGTCCCATCGGGGCGGTCATGGGCAAGCCCATCGGGAGGAGGACAAGGGCTTGAAGGCGCCCGACTTCGCCTACGCGCGTCCGGCCTCGCTCGACGCGGCGCTGGCCCTGCTCGCTGAGCACGGGGAGGACGCCGTTCCGCTGGCGGGCGGCCAGAGCCTCGTCACGGCCCTCAACATGCGGCTCTCGGCGCCCGGCCTGCTGGTCGACCTCAACGCGATCCCCGAACTCACCGGTGTCTCGGAGGCCGGCGGCGAGGCCGGCGGCATTGTTCGGATCGGCGCGATGACGCGTCACCGCGATGTCGGGACCGCGGCACTCGTGCGCGAGCGCCTGCCGCTGCTCGCCGCCGCCCTGCCCCACATCGCCCATCCGGCGATCCGCAACCGCGGCACGATCGGCGGCTCGGTGGCGCTGGCCGACCCGGCCACCGAGTGGCCCGCCTGCTGCCTCGCCGCGGGCGCCTCGATCGTGGTGCGCGGGCCCGGGGCCGAGCGGCGCGTCCTGGCGGACGATTTCTTCCAGGGCCTCTACACGACGGCCCTGGAGCCCGGCGAGATCGTCACGGCGATCGAGTTCCCGGTTCCGGGGGCCGACGCGGTCTGGGGCTTCGAGGAGTTGTCGCGCCGCCACGGCGACTACGCCCTCGTCGGCCTCGCGGCGACCGGGCGGCGATCCGCGGGCGGCCTGTCGGACCTGCGCCTCGCCTTCTTCGGCGTCGCCGACCGGCCGGTGCTCGCCCGCGCCGCCGCGGCGGCCCTGGAGGCCGGCGACCTCGCGGGCGCCCAGGCGGCGCTCGCCGGTGAGCTCGACCCGCCGGACGACCCGACGACCAAGGCCGCGACGCGGCTCCACCTCGCCCGCGTGATCCTCGGCCGCGTGGCGGCCCGGATGCGCGGCGGCAGCGCGCAGGAGGGCGGCCCCGATGGCGTCTGAGAGCCCGGACCGCGCGCACGCGGTCGCCTTCACGCTGAACGGCGAGGCCGTGCGGGCGCATGTCCCGGCCCGGATGCATCTCGGCGACCTGCTGCGCCAGTCCTTCGGCCTCACCGGCGTGCATCTCGGCTGCGAGCACGGCGTGTGCGGCGCCTGCACGATCCTGGTCGACGGCCGGGCGGTGCGCGCCTGCCTGATGCTCGGCGTGCAGGCCGACGGCGCCACCGTCGAGACCGTGGAGGGGCTGACGGAGAGCGGGCGCATCCGCGACCTGCAGGACGCCTTCCACGCCCGCAACGCCCTGCAATGCGGCTACTGTACCCCCGGCATGCTGGTGACGGCCGCCGAGCTCCTGGACGACGCGGACGCGGCCACCTCGCGCGAGGCGATCCGCGCGGCGATCGCGGGCAATTACTGCCGCTGCACCGGCTACCACGCCATCGTCGACGCCATCGCGGCGACCGCCGAGGCGCGCGGGCAAGGTCGCCGGGATGCCGGCAGGGATGCCGGCCTGGAGGCCGCCGAATGAGCGCGGATCCGGGCGGCCTCACCTTCCTCGACCGGCCGAACAGCTATATCGGCCGCTCGGTCCCGCGGCCGAACGCGCGGCGCCTGCTCGAGGGACGGGGCGTCTACGTGGACGACGTGGCCGTCGCCCGCCTCGGCCACGTCGCCTTCCTGCGCAGCCCCCACGCCCACGCCCGCATCGTCGCCCTGGACACCGCGGACGCCAAAACGATGCCCGGCGTGATCGCCGTGGTGACGGGGCCCGAACTGGCGGCCGTGTGCACGCCGTGGGTCGGCGTGCTCGGCCACTTCAAGGGCCTGCGCTCGGCGGCCCAGCACGCCCTGGCCCTCGACCGGGTGACCTGGGTCGGCGAGCCGTTCTGCGCGGTCGTCGCGCACGGCCGGGCCGAGGCCGAGGACGCGCTCGCGGCGATCACGGTCGAGTTCGACCCGCTCCCCGCCGTCGTCGACATGGAGACGGCGCTCGATCCCGCGACGCCCGCGATCCACGCCGAATTCGGCGACAACCTCGCCTTCGAGCGCGTCCTCGACGTCGGCGACGTCGACGCGGCCTTCCGCGACGCGGCCCTGGTGGTCGAGGAGACCTTCCAGTTCGGCCGGCACACGGGCGTGTGCCTGGAGCCGCGGGCGATCCTGGCCGACTGGGCGGCGGCGGACGGGATGCTCACCGTCCACCACTCCTTCCAGGCGCCGCACATGATGCAGGACATCCTGTGCAAGCACCTCGCCCTCCCCGAGGGGGCGGTGCGGGTGATCTGCAAGGATGTCGGCGGGTCCTTCGGGATCAAGGTCCACATCTACCCCGACGAGATGGCGACCTGCGCGCTGGCGCTGATGCTCAAGCGCCCGGTCAAGTTCGTCGCCGACCGGCTGGAGAGCTTCCAGAGCGACATCCATGCCCGCGACCACCGGGTCACCGCCCGGATGGCCTTCTCGGCCGAGGGCGACATCCTCGCCCTCGACATGGACGACCTCACGGGCATCGGGCCCTACTCGGTCTACCCGCGCACCAGCGCGGTCGAGGCCAACCAGGTCGTCAACCTGACCGGCGGCCCCTACCGGCACCGGCACTACCGGGCCCGGGCCCGGGTCGTGCTCCAGAACAAGGCGCCGACCTGCCAGTACCGGGCGGTGGGCCACCCGATCGCCACGATGGTCGCCGAGGGGCTCGTCGATCTCGGCGCCGCCCGGCTCGGCCTCGACCCCCTGGCCGTGCGCGAGCGCAACGTCATCCCGGACGACGCCTATCCCTGCGCGGGCGTCTCGGGAATCAAGCTGGAAAAGCTGTCCCACCAGGCGGCGCTCGCCAAGCTCAAGGCGATGATGGACTACGACGGCCTCCGGGCCGAGCAGGCGGACCTGCGCCGGCGGGGGATCCACCGCGGCATCGGGCTCGCGGCCTTCATCGAGATCACCAACCCGTCGGCCGCCTTCTACGGGGTCGGCGGCGCGCGCATCTCCTCCCAGGACGGCTGCACGATCCGGCTCGATCCGCAGGGGGGTGTCGTCGCGTCGGTCAGCGTCACCGAGCAGGGCCAGGGCACCGAGGGCATCATCGCGCAGATCGTGGCCACCGCCACGGGCGTGCCGATGGACAAGGTCCGGGTGATCTCCGGCGACACGCAGGCGACGCCCTACGGCGGCGGGACCTGGGCCTCGCGCGGGGCCGGCATCGGCGGCGAGGCCGCGTGGCAGGCCGGCAAGGCGCTGCGCGGCAACGTCCTGGCGGTGGCGGGCGCGATCCTGCAGGCCGATCCGGAAAGCCTCGACGTCCGCGACGGCGCCGTGGTGGACGCAGGCACCGGGACCGAGCGCATGCCGCTCGCGGAGCTCGGCCGCATCGTCTACTTCCGCCCCGACACGCTGCCGCCGGGGGTGCAGCCCGAGTTCGTGGCGACCCGGCACTACGTGCCCAAGGACTACCCCTTCGCCTTCACCAACGGCGTGCAGGCCTCCTACGTCGAGGTCGACACCGAGACGGGCTTCGTGCGGCTGCTCAAGCACTGGTGCGTCGAGGATTGCGGCACCGTGCTCAACCCGCTCCTCGTCGACGAGCAGATCCGCGGCGGCATCGTCCAGGGGATCGGCGGGGCCCTGTTCGAGCACTGCCTCTACGACGGCGAGGGCCAGCTGCTGAACGGGTCGATGGCCGACTACCTCGTGCCGATGGCCGGCGAGATGCCCGATATCGACGTCGCCCACGTGGTCTCGGCCACCGCGTCGTCCGAGATCGGCGCCAAGGGCGCGGGCGAGGCCGGCACCGCCGGCGCGCCGGCGGCGGTCGTCAACGCCATCAACGACGCGCTCGCGCCGCTGAACGCCCGTGTCGCGCGCCAGCCGGTGACGCCCGAGGTCGTGCTGGAGGCGCTGGGACTGATCTGAAACCGGCTGCGGGCTTCCCCGTCCTTGCGAGCGCAGCGAAGCAACCCAGGGCAGCGGGACGCTGCCGAACGTGGCGGATCCCCGGATCGCTTCGCTGCGCTCGCGAGGACGGATGACCCTTTCGGGTCAGGACACATCGACCATCACGGGGCACGGTCCGCCGAAGAGACCGGTCCCGATCAGGAAACGCCGACGGAGGGACGGGAATGGGAACGGGCTTCGACAGGCGCCGGCTGCTCCAGGGCAGCGCCGCCGCATCCGCGCTGGCGCTCGCCGCCCCGGCGCTCCTGCGCTCCGCGATCGCGCAAGGCGGTTCGACCGGAGGCCCGATCCGGATCGGCTTCCCGGTGCCGCTCACCGGCGCCTTCGGGGCCGAGGCGAACGACCAGGTCCGCGCCGCTCAGCTCGCCGTCAAGGCGTTCAACGAGGCCGGCGGCTTCCAGGGCCGCACGGCCGAGCTCCTCGTGCGCGACGACAAGCTCAACCCCGGCGAGGCGGCGACCCGGACCCTCGAGCTGATCGAGAAGGACAAGGTCAACTTCCTGGTCGGCGGCCTCTCGGCGGCCGTGACCCTGTCGATCAACAACGTCGCCCGCGAGCGCGGCGTGATCTACAACTCGATCAGCCAGTCCGACGCGATCAACGAGGCCAAGGATTTCGGCCGCACCACCTTCCACGAGGCCCTGAACCCGCACATGACCGCGGGCGCGGTCGGCCGCTACGTCTTCCCGAAATCGGGCAAGCGCGTCGCCTTCCTCAGCGCCGACTACGCGTACGGCCACGAGATGATGCGCGGGTTCAAGCGCGCCGGCGAGGCCTCGGGCATCGAGGTCGTGGCCGACATCCGCCACCCGATCGGCGCCTCCGACTACTCGGCCTTCCTGCCCCGGATCGCCGCGCTCAAGCCCGACGTGCTCTGCCTGTGCAATTTCGGCCGGGACCAGGTCGTCTCGATCCAGCAGGCGACCGAGTTCGGCCTGAAGCGCACCACCAAGCTCGTCGCGCCGGTCCTGCTCTTCACCGCCCGCAAGGCCGGCGGCGACGCCTTCGACGGCGTGATCGGCGGCACCTCCTACTACTGGCGCCTGGAGGACAGCGTGCCCTCCGCCAAGGCGTTCAACGACCGGTTCCGCGCCGCCTACAACGGCGCCGTCCCGTCGGATTACGGGGCGCTGGGCTATGCCGGCGTCCGCTCGGTGCTGGAGGGCGTTAAGGCCGCCGGGTCGGTCGAGACCGAGAAGGTCGTGGCCGCCATGGAGGCCCTGAAGGCCGACTTCTACAAGGGTCCGCAGAGCTTCCGGAAATGCGACCACCAGTCGGTGCAGTCGGTCCTGATCGTCGAGGCGAAGTCGAAGGACATGAAGACGCCGGACGACGTCTTCACGATCCTCGGCACGGAGGGGCCCGACGAGCGCTTCCTGCGCGGCTGCGACGAACTCGGGCACAAGGCGTGAGGCGCTCCGTGCGAACCCGCGGGAGGGCGCGGCCTTGAGCGCCATCACGATCGGCGGCTTCCCCCTCGATCTCCTCGCCCTCCAGCTCGTGACCGGCATCGCGCTGGGAGCGATCTACGTGCTCGTCGGCATCGGCCTGTCGCTGATCTTCGGGCTCATGAACGTCGTCAACTTCGCCCACGGCGCGTTCTTCATGGTCGGCGCCTATGTCGGCGTCTTCCTGTACGGCTTCACCGGCAGCTTCTGGCTCAGTCTCGTCGCGGCGCCGCTGGCGATGGGGCTCCTCGGGCTCGCCGTGGAGCGCGTGCTCGTGCGCCCCCTCTACGGGCGCGGCATCGACGACCCGCTGCTCCTCACCTTCGGCCTGTCGTACGTGATGGTCGAGAGCGTGCGCATCGCCTTCGGGCTGACGGGCCTGCCCTTCGGGGCGCCGCCCGAGCTGCGCGGCGCGGTCGACATCGGCATCGGCTACTTCCCCCTCTACCGCCTGTTCCTGATCGGCTTCGCGCTGGCGGTGGTGGGCGCCCTGTGGCTGTTCATCGAGCGCACGCCCTTCGGCCTCGTGATCCGGGCCGGCGCCCGCGACCCGCAGATCGTGCAGGTGCTCGGCATCGAGATCACCAAGGTCTGGCTCGCGGTCTTCGCCCTGGGCTGCGCGCTCGCCGGGCTCGCCGGCATCCTCGCCGCGCCCCTGCAGGGCGTCACGCCCGAGATGGGGGTCCCGGTGCTCGCCGAGGCCTTCGTGGTCACGGTGGTGGGCGGCATGGGCTCGCTGGCCGGGGCCGTGCTCGCCGGGCTGATCGTCGGCATCGTGGTGGCGATGACGTCGCTCGTCGCCCCCGACATGACCAAGATGGCGATCTTCGCCCTCATGGCCCTGGTGCTGCTCGTGCGGCCCCGGGGCCTCCTCGGCCGGGCCGGAGCCCTCGGATGAGCGCCCGCGCCCCCGCCTCCGCCGTCACGAAGGGAGGCGCCCTTCCGGCTACCTTGCCGGCGGCCCGGCCGGGCTCCGGCCGGACCGGCCGCCGGCTGGCGTGGTGCGGCCGGCACCGCGTCGCCCTGACGCTCGCCTTCCTCCTCGTGTTCCCCTGGATCGCGCCCTACCAGGCCCTCGCCGTGAACATCCTGGTGCTCGGGCTCTACGCCCTCGGGTTCAACCTGCTGTTCGGCTATACCGGGCTCCTGTCCTTCGGCCACGCCGCCTTCCTGGGCGGCGGCGCCTACGGCTGCGGCATCGCCATCGTCCATTACGGGCTGCACCCGGCCCTGGCGCTCGTCGCCGGCACGCTGCTCGCGACACTCATCGCCGCCGTCATGGGCGTGCTGGCGATCCGCACCCGCGGCATCTACTTCGCGATGACGACCCTGGCGCTGTCGATGTGCGTCTACTACGCCTTCTACCAGGCGGAGGCCTTCACCGGCGGCGAGAACGGCCTGCGCGGCATCAACGTGCCCGCGCTCGCCCTGCCGGGCTTCAGCCTCAATCTCCTCGACCCGGTGGTGAAGTACTACGCCGCGCTGGCGGTGGTCGGCGTCGCGGTCTGGCTGTTCTCGCGCCTCCTGTCGTCGCCCTTCGGGGCCGCCCTCGAGGCGATCCGCGAGAACGAGGGCCGGGCGCAGGCCTGCGGCTACGACGTGCGCCGCATGAAGCTCGCGGCCTTCGTGATCTCCGGGGCCCTGTGCGGCCTCGCGGGCGGTCTCCAGGCGATCCACCTCTCGATCGTGCCGATCGAGACGATGCACTATTCGACCTCCGGCCAGGCCGTGATGATGGCGCTGCTCGGCGGCATGGGGACGTTCTTCGGGCCCTTCGTCGGCGCCGCGACCTTCGCGCTCCTGCAGGACGGGCTCGCCACCGTGACGAGCCACTGGCAGCTCTTCGTCGGCGCCGTCTTCATCGCCTTCGTGCTGTTCCTGCCGCTCGGCATCTGGGGCGAGGTGCTGGCGCGCCTGAGGAGGGCCGGATGGTGAGCGTCGCCGCCGCGCCGGCAAAGGCTCCGAGTACGGCGCCGCCGATCCTCGCCACGGAGGGGCTCGGCAAGCGGTTCGGGCATTTCCGCGCCCTGTCCGACGTGACCGTCGCGTTCCCGGAGGGCGGCATCACGGCGATCATCGGGCCGAACGGGGCGGGCAAGTCGACCTTCTTCAACCTGATCTCGGGCGCCTTCCCGCCGAGCGAGGGCCGCGTGCTGTTCCGCGGGCGCGACATCACCGGCGCGGCCCCGCACGCCTTCGCCCGGATGGGCATCGCCAAGTCGTTCCAGATCACCAACGTCTTCCCGCACCTCACGGTGCGCGAGAACGTGCGGGTGGCTGCCCAGGCCCGGCGGGTCCGCTTCGCGTTCTTCCGGGACCGCGCGGCCTATCCCGAGCTGGCGGAACGGGCCGAGGAACTCCTCGGCGAGGTCGGGCTCGGCGCCCGGATGGACCGCCTCGCGCGCGAACTCGCCCACGGCGAGCAGCGCGCCCTGGAGATCGCGGTGGCGCTGGCCGCCGAGCCGAGCCTCCTCCTCCTCGACGAGCCGACCGCCGGGATGAGTCCCGAGGAGACGCGCGAGATGATGGACCTCGTGCAGCGCCTCGCCGAGACCCGGACGCTGATCCTCGTCGAGCACAAGATGAAGCTCGTCATGGGCCTGTGCCGGCGCCTCGTCGTCCTCCACCAGGGCCAGCTCCTGGCCGAGGGCAGCCCCGACGACATCCGGGCGCATCCGGAGGTGCGCCGCGTCTACCTGGGCAACACGGCGGGCAAGATCACGGGCACGACCGCATGAGCGCCGCCGTCACGCAGCCGCTCCTGGCGGTCGAGGACCTGCGGGCGTGGTACGGCCACTCCCACATCCTGCAGGGCCTCTCGCTGGAGGTGCGCCCCGGCGAGATCGTCACGCTGGTCGGCCGCAACGGCGCCGGCAAGACCACCACCCTGAAAGCGATCATGGGCCTCGTGGCGAAGCGCGAGGGGCGCGTGACCTTCGCGGGCGCCGACATCCTCCACCGGCCGCCCCACGAGCGCTTCCACCGGGGCCTCGCCTACGTGCCGGAGGAGCGGCGCATCGTGCCGGGGCTGACCGTGGAGGAGAACCTGCGCCTCGGCATCCTGGCCGCCCGGGGGGCAGGACGGGGCGCGCACGCGACGCGCCGCGACGAGGCGCGGCGGATCGAGGTCATCGCCGAGACCTTCCCGCGGCTGAAGCAGCGCCTGAAGCAGGAGGCGGTCACGATGTCGGGCGGCGAGCAGCAGATGCTCGCCATCGCCCGGGCGCTCATGGCCGAGCCCGTGATGGTGCTCCTCGACGAGCCCTCGGAGGGGATCATGCCGATCCTGGTCGAGGAGATGTTCGCGCAGTTCGTCGCGATGAAGCGGGCCGGCACCACGATCCTGCTCGTGGAGCAGAACGTCGAGCTCGCCCTCGACGTGTCCGACCGCGTCTACATCGTCGACGGCGGCGCCGTCGTCTACCACGCCCCCGCGGCCGCGCTGCGGGACGATCCCGAGATCCAGGCGCGCTACTGCGCGGTCTGAGCGCCCGCACCGGCCGGTGGGCGGCGCAGTGTCAGGAGGAGACCAGGATGGACATCGCTGGCGCGTATCGGATCCCGGTCGCGCGGGAGGCCGTCTGGGCGGCGCTGAACGATCCGGAGGTGCTGGCCCGCTGCATCCCCGGCTGCAAGGAGCTGGTGCAGGCCTCCCCGGAGGAGATGACGGCCAAGGTCGCCCTCAAGGTCGGGCCGGTCTCGGCGACCTTCGCGGGCACGGTCCGCCTGGAGGACATGCGCCCTCCCGAGGGCTACAGCCTCGTCGGCCAGGGCAACGGCGGCATGGCGGGCTTCGCCAAGGGCCGCGCCGCCGTCAGCCTCGCGGCGGAGGGCGGCGAGACGCTCCTGACTTACACCGCCAAGGCCGAGGTCGGCGGCAAGATCGCGACGCTGGGCGGCCGGCTCATGCAGGCGACCGCGCGCAAGCTCGCCGACGAGTTCTTCGGCAAGTTCGCCGCCGAACTCGGAGCGACCGGCGACCCGGCCGCGCCCAGAGCGGCCGAGGCCTAGGAAAGCCGCGTCTCGACCGCGCCTCGACCGCGCCGGCCGGGACGGTCGCGCTCCCGACCGGCGCGTCGGAGCCCGGTCATCGCTGCGACCCGATCTGCAGGACATTGAAGCCGCGCTGCAGGGAGGTCCCGAGGAACTCTCCGAACGGGGTGTTCGCACCCGCGGCACGATCAACGCGGAGGACGGCGGCACAGCCGCGCTGCGGGCTCTCGACCGAGCGGCCGTCGACGGAGGCCGCAGGGGCCATGCCGGCTCGCCAACGCGCCTTCAACGCGGAGACGGCCCTGTCGGCCGTCCGGCAATCGGGATAGGCGAGGGATACGAGCAGGGCCGGTCCGTTCTTGCCTTGATAGTCCGCCACGATACCGCCGGCATAAGCCGGGACGCCGTCCCGTCCGCGCTCGCGCTGATCCTCGATCGCCTTCCTCTGCGCGGCCAGATCGGTCGTCGCCGACAGGAGGGCGGCAGGATCGTCGGGGGTGATCCCCATCAGCGGCGTCACGACGGCCGCTTGAAGGATCGCGCCCGGGTCGCGCTCATCCGCGGCGGCCAGACCCGTCAGCGCTGTGGCGACCGCCTCGTGATCCGCCGCGCTCCGACCGACCCCGACGCGTGTCTCCAGATCTGCGGCCGCGGACGCCTGCGCGACGACGCGATCGATCGCCAGGATCGCGCTGGTCTCGCCCATCGGGCCGGACCAGGGATCGGTCGGCTGCCGGGCCCTGAGATTCAGGGCGCGCGGCTCACCGTTGGCGAGAATGCGCGGCGCGGTCGAGACCGGCCGGAAGTTCCTGTCCTTCAGCTTGGCGACCAGAGTGTCGGCTGCCGCCTTCGTCGCCAGACCCCAGTAACTCACGCGCGCCGGAGGCTGGCCGAAGGCCGCGAAATACGAGATGTCCTCGAACGGGATGCCGGCCTTCTCGGTCCATGTCTGCGCGCCGCCGTAGCTGAGGGCGTTCAGCGGGCGGATGCTCTGCGCGAAGGCCATGCGCCGCAGGCCGGCGTCGCTCAGCGCACCGCCGGCGGCCCTGGACAGCGCCTGGACGTCCATGAAGACGATCGGCATCGGGTCAGGCGTCGCCAGGACGGAATCCGGCACCGCGCGGAGAGCCGCCTCCAGAGTGCTGGCCGCCCGCGCCGCCGGCGCGATCATCAGGACTGAGAAGGACACGACGACGAGGCGGGATGAAACTGAGCGCCAGAGAGGTCGTGTCACGTCGAATCCCATGCTCCAGGTCCCTCGGGAGCGCCGATGCCCGTCTGCCGGTCATGGCGATGACCGCGTCGGGCAAGAAGAGATCTCCGCAGTGCTCACCTGATCATTGCTGGACAGGCTCTCTTCTGTCTCCCTCAGTCGATTTTAGCTGAGCCGCTCTCGGCTTCCACTAGTGAGGGTGACCTATTGACCGCGCCGCCCGGATCGCCGCCGATCTGACGCCCGGCACCGTCGAGACGAGCGACGATCGATGGAGGCGTCGGCTCGGTGGGAGCCGCAACGTGACTTCGGCCTCCGCGTGTCGCCCCCGCGCGCCGATCCTCTCACGCGAGCGATTCTCCGGTCCGATCGCGCATCGTGAGGACTGCGGCGAGCGAGATGGCCGACAGCACGGCGACGTAGAGGCCCGGCCCCGTGGGCCAGGCCAGGTGGTGGACGATCCACGTCGCGGCCATCGGGGCGGTGCCCCCGACCAGCGCCATCGAGGCGTTGAAGCTGATCGCCAGGGCCGTGCAGCGCGAGCGGTGCTGGAACATCTCGACGAACGCCGTCGGCACGACGGCGGCGTTGCCGGCGATCAGGATCGCGAACGCGACCTGGCTCAGGACGATCAGAAGCGTGTCGCCGGTGGTCAGCAGCATGAAGAGCGGCCACGACAGGATTGTCAGGCCCGCCCCGGTCAGGACCAGAATACGCTTGCGCCCGAAGCGGTCGGACAGGGCTCCGGCGATCGGGATGCACACGGCTTGAACCACCATGGCGAGCGAGTTGATGAGAAACGCCGTGTGTTGCGGCAGGCCCGACACGGTGTGCATGAACGTCACGAGGTAGACGAACACCACGTAGAAGCCGCACGCCAGGCCGAGATTCATCGCGAAGGCGCGCAGCATGGCGGAGCCGTCGATCTCGACGGCCGTGCGCAGCGGTGAGCGCTGGTCCGTCGGTGCCCGATCTTCGCGAAACACGGTCTCGACGTGATCGTCGTCGATATGGCGACGCAGAGCGAAGATGAAGACGCCGAGCACGATCCCGAAGAGGAACGGCAGGCGCCAGCCCCACTGGTGCACGTCTTCCGGCGTGAGCAGGCCGGTGACGAGCGTCCCGGCAATGGAGCCGAGCAGGATCCCCCCGGCGGCCCCGATGCAGGCGAGGCTGCCGGTCAGGCCGCGGCGCGCCGGTGCTGCGGTCTCGGACAGGAAGATGGCCGAGGAGGTGTACTCGCCGCCGACGGAGAGACCCTGGCCGAGCCGCAGCACCACGAGCAGGACGGGCGCGAGGAGTCCGGCCGACGCGTAGGTGGGCAGGCAGCCCATCAGGAAGGTCGAGACGGCCATGAGGCCCGCCGACAGCAGGAGTGCCGTCTTCCGGCCGTAGCGGTCGCCGATGTGGCCGAACACGATGCCGCCGATCGGGCGCATGAAGAAGGCGGCGGCGAACACCGCGAAGGCCGAGAGCAGCGACGTCGTGGGGCTGTCGGACGGGAAGAAGTTCCGGCCGATGACGGCACTGAAGTACCCGTAGGTGGCGAAATCGTACCATTCGAGCGTGTTGCCGATGGCGCCCGCGACCACGGAACGGCGCCGCGCCGCGCCGGGGACCTTCGGGCCGTCGGCGATCGCGTCGGAACTGATCGGGAGCGGCGGCTCACCGTACGGAGGGGTGGATTGCATGATGCGCCCGCCTTGCCGCCGAATTCAGTCTAGACGCTAGACTGAAACGCCAAGCTTGGCGAGACCATTGGAAAAGGACGACATCGCTCTTCCGCTCGACAGTTAATAGGCGCGGGGCAGCCTCGCGCGGGCGAGCCCGCCAGGGCCGCACGCCCCTCCGTCCTCCGCGGCCAGACCGCGATCGGGAAGCCCTCCGTCCTCACGGTGCCTCGGCGTCGGCGGGAAGATCCGGAGCTTCGGCCGCCGCTGCGAACGCCCGCCGGGCCCGCTCGATCTCGGCGTGGTGCGTCTCGGCCCAGATCCACACGCCGCAGAACGCGGCGCCCAGGCTCCGGCCCAGCGGCGTCAGCGTGTAGTCCACGCGCGGCGGGATCACCGGATGCACCGTCCGCCGGACGAGACCGTCCCGCTCCATCTGGCGGACGGTCTGCGTCAGCATCTTCTGGCTGATCCGGCCCACGGCCCGGCCGAGCTGCGTGAACCGGAGGGTGCCGTGCTCCTCCAGGGCCTCGAGGATCAGCATGGTCCACTTGTCGGCCACTTGGCCGATGATGTCGTTCACCAGGGCCTCGATCGCCGGATCGACGTCCTGCGGGGGTGGCCCGCGCCGCTTCGCCTCGATCGCGGGATCCGGGGCAGCCCTGCGCATTCGACACTCTCCTTTCGGTGCGTACAAATCTTTTCGGTGCCTACTTCAGGGCGGAGAGTGTCAACCATACTCTCTGCGGCGACAACAACGGGGTCGCCATCATGAAAACCTCCGGCAACACGATCCTCATCACGGGCGGCGGGTCCGGGATCGGAGCCGCGCTCGCCCATCGCTTCCACGACCTCGGCAACACCGTCATCGTCGCCGGTCGCCGCGTGGAGGCGCTGGAACGGGTCACGGCCGGCCGCCCGGGCCTGCACGCGATGCCCCTCGACATCGCGGATGCCGGAGACATCGCGGCGTTCGCCCGGCGCGTCACGGCCGAGCACCCGGCCCTGAACGTGGTGATCAACAACGCCGGCATCATGCGCTTCGAGGCGCTGGATCAGGCGCGCGACCTCTCCGACGCGGAGGCGACGATCACCACCAACCTGCTCGGCCCGATCCGTCTGACGGATGCCCTCGTCGCGCATCTGGTCACACGGCCGGACGCGGCGCTGATCAACGTGTCGTCCGGGCTGGCCTTCGTGCCCCTGACGACCACACCGACCTACTCGGCGACGAAGGCGGCGATCCACAGCTACACGGTCTCGCTGCGCGAGGTCCTCAAGGGCCGGGTCGAGGTGATCGAGCTGGTGCCGCCGGCGGTCCAGACGGATCTCACGCCCGGCCAGGCCACCCGTGCGGGCTACCTACCGCTGGCCGACTTCATCGACGAGGTGATGGCCCTGTTCCAGCAGCAGCCGACGCCGGCCGAGATCCTGGTGCAGCGCGTCGCCTTCCAGCGCAACGCCGAGGCCGAGCACCGCTTCGACGCGGCCGTCGCGACCCTGAACGAGGCCGCTCGCGCGGCCCGCGCGGCGCAGGAATGAGGTGCGCGCGGAGATCCGCGTCGCCGCGCGCGGGCGCGACCCGTGTTTCATCAGTTCAGCCTGGAGACGATCGATGCCGTTCGCCAATTTCAAGATCCCGCAGGGCATGATGACCGGTCCGCAGAAGGCGGATCTGATCCACCGCACGACGGATCTGCTGGTCTCCTTCTTCGGGGAGGCCGCGCGCCCGCACACCATGGTCTTGGTCGACGAGGTCGTGGATGGCGGCTACGGGCGCGCGGACGAGGTCTTCGATCTCGAGGCCCTGCGACGCCTGCGGGCGCACCACGAGACGGGTTCGCGCTGACGGCCTCCACATCGTGCCGGCGGCCCTGCTCGGAGCCGTCGACGATCTCGTCGCGCGCGTCCGTCCCCGGACCGCGCGCCGGGCGCCGTTCCGACGGGACTAGGAGGGGGCGCCGTTGCGTGAGACTCTGGGCCTGCCCCGGCGGGCGGGGCGAGGCGGAGTGCCATGCGATGAGCCAGGACGACGAATCGCCGCCGGCGCGGCGCCGCTTCCTCGCACAAGGCGCGGCGGCGGCCGCGGCCGTCCTCGCGGGCGGGCCGGCCCGATCGGACGAGGCGGCGCCTCCGGCCGTGCCCGAATGGATGAAGGTCCCGGGCGCCGATGTCGGCAGCCAGACCTACGGCCGGCCCTCGCGCTTCGAGGAGGGCGTCATCCGCAACGTCCCGAAGGGTCTGAAGCAGTACATCTCGGCGTCGAGCCGCACGCCGCTGCAGGATCTCGACGGCATCCTGACGCCCAACGGCCTGTTCTACGAGCGCCACCACGGCGGCATTCCGGACATCGATCCCGCCCAGCACCGGCTGATGATCCACGGACTCGTCGAGACGCCGCTCATCCTGACGATGGACGACATCCGCCGCTTCCCGTCGGAGTCGCACATCTACTTTCTCGAATGCTCGGGCAACCCGGGCTTCGAGGCGATCAAGGGCAAGACGGCGTCGGACCTCGTCGGCCTCGTCAGCTGCGCCGAATGGACCGGCGTGCGCCTCGCGACGGTCCTGGCGGAGGCCGGG